>JBFYOY010000026.1:0-4476 GCA_041303575.1 Actinomycetes bacterium | reverse complement strand
CCCTCAATGAACTTGTTCCGGGCGACCTTCTTTTCTACTCCTACAAGGGAACTATCTCGACAATCCACCACATCACCATCTACGCCGGCAACGGAATGATGTGGGAGGCGAACTCAAAGGGTAGAGGCTTGCTCTACTCAAACATCTACAGCATCAAGGGTTTGATGCCATTTGGTGGCCGCGTCTAAAGCAGCAGTACTGTTAGGCCATGACCACAGCGGTTCCGGCGGTACGAAAAGCTGTCCGCACCTGGCTTGAAAGTTATGAAGCCGGTGACAAAGTTCTAGTTGCCGTCTCTGGTGGTGCCGATTCATTAGCGCTAGCTCACGTACTTTCAGTCGAATCCAAAGAGTTTGTTATTTCAGTTGTTGGTGTAACCGTTGATCATCAATTACAAGATCAATCTGGTGCGCAGGCAGAAAAGGTAAAGGAACAATTAAAAAACTTTGGATTAGATTGTTTGATCAAAAAAGTTGAATTTGATCTAAAGGATGGCTTAGAAGCATCTGCACGTAAAGCCCGCTATGAAGCTTTGCAAGAAGCAGCAGCTGAACAAAATGCGATCGCAGTTTTTCTAGGACACACCAGAGATGATCAAGCTGAAACAGTTTTGTTGGGGCTAGCGCGTGGATCCGGAACACGTTCACTTTCCGGAATGGCTCACCACAATGGACTCTATGTTCGTCCATTACTCGAAATTACTCGAGTTCAAAATGAACAGTATTGCGAAGAGTTAAAGTTGCAGTATTGGAATGATCCACATAACGACAATCTAGATTTTTCACGTGTACGAGTTCGTACCGAAGCACTTCCAGTTTTGGAAAAAAGTATTGGTCCAGGAATTGCAGAAGCGCTAGCCCGAAGTGCACACCTGTTGCGTGATGATGCTGATGCTTTAGATCACTGGGCAAAACGAGAACAAATTCATTTAGATCTTTCAGATCTGGATTGTGCCCACCTAGAAACCCTGCCCCGAGCGATCAGAACTCGGGTTATCAGGGCGGCGATCTACGCCGCCGGTGCACCTGCCGGGATGGTGACAATGGAGCATGTAAGCGGGGTTGAGGCCCTAATCTCCGCGTGGAGCGGCCAAGGTGCGCTCAATTTGCCGGGCGGTGTGAAGGTTGAGCGGATTTCGGGCAGACTTTCGCTCTCACATCACCGACCTTAGGGAGAACCGTGGATTTAGAAGCAGTCAAGGGCGATATCGAACGCGTAATCGTGACCGAAGAGCAGTTACAAGCACGTCTCAAGGAGCTTGCTGCACAGGTTGAAAAAGATTACGAAGGTCGGGATTTACTTCTTGTCGGAGTTCTAAAAGGCGCTGTTATGGCTGTTGCAGATTTTTCACGCGCACTACAACGCCACATCGATATGGATTGGATGGCGGTTTCTTCGTACGGTTCTGGCACAAAGTCCAGCGGTGTTGTTCGCATTCTTAAAGATCTAGATCGTGATATCACCGGCAGAAATGTTTTGATCATCGAAGACATTGTTGATTCAGGTTTAACCCTTTCATGGCTTAAGGCAAATCTTGAATCACGCGGAGTTGGCTCAGTAGAAATTCTCTCAATTTTGCGTAAGCCAGAAGCGGCAAAGGTAGAGGTCGATGTTAAGTATGTCGGCTTTGATATTCCAAAGGATTTTGTAATCGGTTACGGACTGGATTTTGACGAGAAGTACCGCAACCTTCCCTTTATCGCAGTGCTTGCTAAGCACATGTACGAATAATCCCAGGAGTCTGCATACATGTCACAAGTACAAAAGCCGAAGAAGCAGGTTAAAAAGAGTTTTTCAGGCAAGCAACCATCCAAGAAAGCTCCTACAAAAAGCCAACGCTTATTGCGCGGACCGCTTTTCTGGATCATTGCTGCAATCTTTGCGGTGACGGTATTTGGACAGATCTCTTCAGCAGGAAATCGCTACACACAGATTGAAACTTCACAGGCGTTAGATGCGATCTCTAAGGCACAGGTGCAATCTGCAGAGTTAGTTGATCGCGATCAAAAGATTCGCCTAATACTCAACCCTGGCACCACAATTAAGGGCTCTTCAAAGGTTGAAGCCTTTTATGTTGCGCGCCAAGAGCCAACAATTGTTGATGCACTAACTGGTAATCCACCAGTAAAGGGTTGGAATGTAAAGGTTCCTTCTCAATCTCTCTTTGTTTCATTCCTATTTTCAATTCTTCCCTTCCTGCTGATCGGTTTCCTTTTCTTCTGGATGATGAGTCAGGCACAAGGCGGTAACAAGGTCTTTCAATTTGGAAAATCTCGCGCCAAGCTTCAAAACAATGATGTTCCAAAGACAACCTTTAAGGATGTTGCTGGTGCAGATGAGGCCCTTGCCGAACTAGATGAGATTAAAGATTTCTTAGCAAAGCCAGAAAAGTACGCACCATTGGGTGCAAAGATTCCTAAGGGAGTTTTATTGTTTGGCCCTCCAGGAACAGGAAAGACTCTTCTTGCCCGCGCAGTTGCTGGCGAGGCCGGTGTTCCTTTTTATTCAATCTCAGGCTCTGACTTTGTAGAAATGTTTGTTGGTGTTGGTGCGGCTCGTGTTCGCGATCTATTTACTCAAGCAAAAGAGAATGCACCTGCAATTGTTTTCATCGATGAGATCGATGCAGTCGGACGTCAACGTGGTGCTGGTATGGGTGGCGGTCATGATGAACGCGAACAAACCCTTAATCAACTTCTTGTCGAGATGGATGGCTTTGAGGAAAACTCAAAGGTCATTTTAATTGCAGCTACTAACCGCCCAGATGTTTTAGATCCAGCGTTGCTTCGTCCAGGTCGCTTTGATCGCCAGATCGCAGTTGACCGTCCAGATCTCAAGGGACGCGAAGCGATCCTGCAGGTTCATGCAAAGGGGAAGCCAATCAGCGATGAGGTAAAGCTAGTTGATTATGCACGTCGCACACCTGGTTTTACAGGTGCTGATCTAGCAAATGTTCTTAATGAGGCAGCTCTACTCTCTGCTCGAGATAACAAGGCGAGTATTGGCAATATAGAACTTGATGAAGCAATTGATCGCGTAATGGCTGGCCCACAACGCAAATCACGTTTGATGAATGATGATGAACGTCGTGTTACCGCGTATCACGAAGCAGGCCACGCCCTTGTTGCACATGCGCTGCCACATACGGATCCAGTGCACAAGGTAACGATTATGCCTCGCGGGCGTGCACTTGGTTACACAATGGTTCTTCCAGATGAAGATAAGTACTCAACAACACGTAACCAATTGCTAGATCAGTTGGCGTACTCACTGGGTGGCCGTGCTGCCGAAGAGTTAATCTTCCATGATCCTTCGACTGGTGCTTCAAATGATATTGAGAAGGCAACAGCGCTTGCTCGTGCGATGGTTACTCAGTACGGAATGACTGAAGCGATCGGTGCAATCAAACTAGGTGGAGGTTCAACTGAACCTTTCCTTGGTCGTGACTATGGACACCAACGTGACTACAGCGAAAACATTGCAGCTGTGGTTGATCGAGAGATTCGTACATTGATTGAAAATGCACACCAAGAGGCCTTTGATATTTTGGTTGCTAATCGCAAGATTCTTGATGAGATGGTGGTTCAACTTCTTGAAAAGGAAACTCTGAATAAAGAAGAGATCGCCGAGATCTTCAAAAAGGTAAAGCTTGTTACTAAGCGTCCTGCTTGGACAGGTTCAGCTACACGCATTCCATCAGAGCAACCTCCAGTTGATGTTCCAGAGCGTTTAGTCGTTGAAGCACCTGTTGAAGAAAAGAAGAAGCCGGCACGACGCAAGAAGGCTGCCAATGAAAGGAAAGCTAGTGACGGTAAATAAGGTCACCGTCACAGATGGTCGCGCATCTGGTCCTTATGACCAGGAACGCGCAGAAAAGGCTGTCCGCGAACTGCTTTTGGCCCTTGGCGAAGATCCAGATCGTGAAGGTTTAAAGGAGACACCTGCACGTGTTGCACGTGCAATGAAAGAGAACTTCGAGGGATTGTGGCAATCACCTGAAGATGTTTTAACCACAACCTTTGATATTGGTCATGAAGAGCTTGTAATTGTTCGCGATATCGAAGTCTTTTCTCACTGCGAACATCACTTAACTCCTTTTCATGGTGTTGCACATATTGGTTACATCCCCCGCGGCAAAATAACCGGTCTTTCAAAGTTAGCCCGCCTTGTAGATATGTACTCAAAGCGTCCACAAGTACAAGAACGACTAACAACTCAGATCGCCGATGCAATGGTCGATATTCTTGACCCACTTGGAGTGATTGTGATTATTGATTGCGAGCATCTGTGCATGTCAATGCGCGGAGTTAAGAAGTCACATGCTCGCACAACAACATCAGCGGTTCGTGGTGCCTTAACAAATCCTGCTACTCGTGCAGAAGCAATCTCCTTAATCACCAAGGGATAAATTATGTTGGTGATGGGCATTTTGAATGTAACGCCTGATTCATTTGCCGATGGCGGAAGACACAACGA
>JBFYOY010000025.1:0-3955 GCA_041303575.1 Actinomycetes bacterium | reverse complement strand
GGGGTCACCTGGAAAAACCTGACCTTTGGTGTTGTTGCAGTTCACAGCGGGATTAAGGGCTAGCGGTCACAGGCATACGCCTTTCGACCTTAGGATTTCGACCGTGATATCCACATCCAATCCATACATTCCAATCTTGGTGATAGGCGCGATCGGCTTTGGCTTCGCGGTTTTCTCAGTTGCCGCTGGTGCGCTCGCAGGTCCAAAGCGTTACAACCGAGCCAAGTTAGATGCATACGAATGCGGAATCGAACCTTCACCACAAGCTGCTGAAGGTGGACGTTTCCCAGTTAAGTACTTCTTAACTGCGATGCTCTTCATCATCTTTGATATCGAAATCGTCTTTTTATATCCATGGGCGGTTGCTTTTGATTCACTCGGAATTTTTGGTTTGGTCGAAATGGTCATCTTCATTGCAACAGTTTTTGTTGCATTTGCATATGTTTGGCGCCGCGGCGGATTGGAATGGGACTAAACAATGGGTCTTGAAGAGAAAATCCCGAGTGGGTTTGTATTAACCACCGTTGAAAAACTTGCGGGTTACATGCGCAAGAACTCATTGTGGCCAGCGACATTTGGTCTTGCTTGCTGTGCAATTGAAATGATGGCTGTTGGTTCAGCAGCTAAGTACGACATTGCTCGTTTCGGTGGAGAAGTTTTCCGCGCATCCCCACGTCAAGCAGATCTCATGATCGTTGCAGGCCGTGTTTCAAACAAGATGGCTCCAGTATTGCGTCAGATTTATGATCAAATGTCTGCGCCAAAGTGGGTTCTTGCAATGGGTGCTTGTGCATCTTCAGGTGGAATGTTCAACAACTACGCGATTGTTCAGGGCGTAGATCACGTTGTTCCAGTTGATATTTATCTTCCAGGTTGCCCTCCACGTCCTGAAATGTTGCTTGATGCAATCTTGAAGTTGCACGAGCAAATCAGCGACACAAAGCTTGGTGCAAACCGCGCACAGATCATCAAAGAGGTTGAACTTGCAGCAATGAATGCAAAGCCAACTCATGAGATGAAGGGCTTGCTTGCATGACCGACGGCATGTTTGGTGCAAAGGGCACAGGAGATACATCTGGTTATGGTGGATTAGTTCGCCAAACCATCAATTCTGGCTCTTCTGAGCGTCCATATGGCTCTTATTTTGATGAGGTAGCCGATGATCTAGAGCGTGCCTACCCAGATTTTGCAGATGCGATCGAACGCGTTGTTGTAGATCGTGGCGAATTAACTCTTCATGTGAAGCGCGAAAAGTTGGTTGAAGTTTCGATGATTCTTCGCGACAAGTTGAAGTTTGAAATGTGCATGGGTGTTAATGGAGTTCATTACCCAGAGCAAACAGGTCGCGAAATGCACGCTGTTTATCCACTACTTTCAATGTCAAAGAATCAACGCATTCGCTTAGAGGTTTCAGTACCTGATGCAGATGCACATATTCCATCTCTTGTTGAGGTATGGGCCGGAAACAATTGGCACGAACGCGAAACTTTTGACATGTTCGGAATTATTTTTGATGGTCACCCAGGTTTAACTCGCATCTTGATGCCAGATGACTGGGAAGGTCACCCACAACGTAAGGATTACTCATTGGGCGGAATTCCTGTTGAGTACAAGGGCGCAACAACGCCACCTCCTAGTGAAAGAAGGAGTTACAAGTGACAACCTTTGATCCATACGCACCTTCACGCGAAACAACTGAAGGAAAAGTTTTCTCTGTTACAGGCGGAGACTGGGATGCATTAATTCAAGATATTGGTGCAACAAAAGAAGAGCGCGTTGTCGTCAACATGGGGCCACAGCACCCATCAACTCACGGTGTACTTCGTTTGGTTCTAGAGCTTGAAGGCGAAACTGTTACAGAAGCTCGTTGCGGAATTGGGTACCTGCACACAGGTATTGAAAAGAACATGGAGTACCGCAGCTGGACGCAGGGAACAACATTTGTAACTCGAATGGATTACCTAAGCCCATTGCACAACGAGACCGCTTACTGCCTTGCGGTTGAAAAGCTATTGGGAATTACTGAAGATATTCCAGAGCGCGCAAGTGTCATCCGCGTGATGATGATGGAGCTCAACCGTATTTCTTCACACATGGTTGCACTGGGCACAGGAGCCCTAGAACTAGGCGCTATGGGGCCTATGTTCTTTGCTTTCCGTGACCGCGAAACCGTTCTTGAGATCTTTGAAATGATTACTGGACTTCGCATGAATATGGCGTACATCCGCCCAGGCGGAGTTCAACAGGATCTTCCTGAAGGTGGATTAACAAAGATTCGTGATGGCGTTAAGTCCATGCGAAAGAACTTTAAGGACAATGCGACTCTGCTTATTGGTAACTCAATTTGGATGAAGCGCACACAAGGTATTGGTTACCTTGATCTTGCAGGATGTACAACATTGGGTATTACAGGTCCAGTGCTACGTGCAACAGGAATGCCATGGGATCTACGCAAGCTTCAGCCTTACTGCGGTTATGAAAACTACAACTTCGATGTAGTAACTGCAGATACCTGCGATGTTTATGGACGCTTCTTGATTCGTATGAATGAACTTGAGCAATCACTTCGAATCATTGAACAATGCGTAGACAAGTTGGAAAAACTTGAAGGTGCACCGGTAATGGTTTCAGATAAGAAGATTGCTTGGCCTGCACAACTTGCTCTAGGTGGAGATGGCCTTGGCAACTCTCTTGATCACATTCGACAGATCATGGGAACTTCAATGGAGTCATTGATTCACCACTTCAAACTTGTTACAGAAGGTTTCCATGTTCCTGCTGGTCAGGCATACGTTGCAATCGAATCTCCTCGTGGAGAGCTAGGTGCATCAATTGTTTCTGATGGCGGAACCAAGCCTTATCGCGTTCACTTCCGCGAACCATCATTTAATAATTTGCAAGCAACAGCTGCAATGAGTGAGGGCGGAATGGTTGCCGACATCATCGGTGCTGTGGCTTCAATCGATCCAGTTATGGGAGGCGTTGATCGCTAATGGCATTTTCAACTGAAGATCTTTCAACAATGGATTTGATTATCAAGCGCTATCCACGTTCTCGTTCTGCAATCATGCCTTTGCTTCACTTTGTTCAGTCAAAGGCTGGCTATGTAACAAATGAAGGTATCGAAGTAATTGCAAAGCTTCTCGAGCTTGAGGCGGCTGAAGTTACTGCTGTATCTACCTTTTACACCCAGTACAAGCCCACGCCAGTAGGCGAGTATCACGTAGGTGTTTGCACAAATACCTTGTGCGCAATCATGGGTGGAGATGCAATCTTTTCTTCACTTAAGGATCACCTTGGCATTGGCAACGATGAAGTTACAGCTGATGGAAAAGTTTCTTTGGAGCACATCGAATGTAACGCAGCATGTGATTACGCACCTGTTGTTATGGCTAACTGGGAGTTCTACGACAATCAGACAGTTGAGTCTGCAAAAGAGTTAGTTGATTCAATGCGTGCAGGTAATCCAAAGCCACCAACACGTGGACCAAGTCGTTTAGTTACATATAAAGAAGCATCAGCTGTTCTTGCTGGATTAAATGATGGACTTGCACACGAAGGTGTTCAAGCCGGTGAGCCAACATTGCTTGGCCTGAAACTTTCGAAAGAGGGCAAGTAATGACAAAGCTAGCTCCGGTTTTATCTGCACACTGGGATGAAAAAGATTCTTTTACTCTAGAAGGTTACAAGCGTCACGGTGGATACAAGGCTGCTGAAAAAGCTTTAGCAATGGATCCAGATGCGGTCATTCAGTTAGTTAAGGATTCAGGACTTCGTGGTCGTGGTGGAGCAGGTTTCCCAACAGGCATGAAGTGGGGATTTATTCCACAAGGCGACAACAAGGATCACTACCTAGTTGTTAACGCTGATGAATCAGAGCCAGGAACTTGTAAGGACATGCCATTGCTTATGGCTAATCCACATGTACTTATTGAAGGTTGCATCATCGCTTGTC
>JBFYOY010000024.1:0-14064 GCA_041303575.1 Actinomycetes bacterium | reverse complement strand
TGTAACTGCTTTGCAATTGCGCTCAGTGGCACACCGGTGGTTAAGTGTTTAAGAATTTCAAGCTCACGTGCTGTCAGCTTCTCTTCGAGTGCTCCAGTATCGCTATTCATCGCCTGGATTCGCTCTGTCATTTCATGCACCACACTTTCTCTGAAGACGGTGGGTTGAGCGGCTGCTGCTTTCACCATGATTGGATATAAACGGTGTTGCCTAACGAAATACTCGTGATAACCGACTTCGGCACCAATCTCTAACGCCTTATTGAGATGGGCCAAAGCCAAGTTCTCGTGATCAATATTGATTGTGGCCTGATACAGATACTTGTTAACCCGCTCTCGTGGCGTACTTTCTGGGAAAGCTTCAATCAGTGCGGGAACCTTCTTCGGATCAACCTGGAACTTGGCATTGATCTCGATCTGGCGGACCATTTCAATTTTGGGCATCCGTCGCAACAACTCTTCTGCTCTATCCCAATCATCTAAAGTAAAACGCAAAAAGACTTCAGTCATATCAATCATCCAGCTGAGCTCATTAGTTGATTTCAAAGATGCAACGCGCTCTCTTTGAAGTTTAATGATCTCCATCATCTGAGGAACCTGGCCCTTTGTGATGTTGATACGAGCACGAGTTCCTTCAGCCATTAAAAACCATGGCCAAATTTGGGCTTCCCCAGCTTTTTCCATAATCAAAGTTAAAGTCGCAGAAGCGTTTTCAATCTGTGAAAGTTCAAGTTGGCAACGTGCCAAAACCAGGTAGGCATCAAATGGAGCGCTCACCGATGCGTATCCCTTTATCTGGGCCTGGTTGATTGCGATATCTGCATGCTCTGCAGCCTCAAAAAATCTTCCTTCGCACCAAAGAGCTAAAGCTGTCATGCATGAAATGTGGTACGGAGCGTTTACTAAATTGCCTGAACTCATCAAGGATCTTGCAAGCTGTAACGCTGCGTTGACCTCATCTGGTTGGTCATAGAGAAAGTGAATCGATGCCTTAAGTCGCAATAAGGCGATCAGATCTGTACTTTCGAGTGATCGAGCCGGGCTCTTATGATTCAGGGCCTTGTCAATCATCTCTAAGGAACGGGTAAATTCACCTCGTGCAAAGTAAATGTGCGCAAAGATCATTGAAGTTAACTGGGTTAAAAACTCTAGTTCTTTGCTTTGAGTAGAAATTATCTCTAGCTCACTAGCCATCGCTTCAGCCTTTGCAAAATCAAGGTTGGCTAAATGCCCCACAACCTTAATCGCCTTTTTCATAACTTCACCACGCAAGCTGGAATCTGCTGAAAATTCAGACCATTTAATTAACTGATCTCCGCGACCGATTGCGGCCATTTCGCGAATATTTGTTTCCAATGTTTTTGTTAACAGTTCGCTATTGCCTGACTTATAAATATGCTCTAAAGCTTTACTCGAATTACCTTTTTGCAGGTAGTGCTGACCCAATTTTTCATGAATTGCTTTATACAGCTTTGGATCATCGACATTAACATCTGCCAGCCCATCGTAAACAATCTCATTAAACTTATAAACTCGACTAGAGCCTGAAGATACAGAAACAAATAATCCATCTGTTGCTAACTTGTTGATGTAGCTTTCAGAAAAATCCTCGCCCAGAATAATTGCAGCTGTTTCTAGATCAAACTCTTTGACCAGCAGTAATCGTGAGATATTTGATCTATTTTCCTCATTTAATATATTGAAGGTTTCCCTGGCAAGAATCGCCAAAGGATTTGTGGATCCACTCATCTCAAATTGTGAGTACTGCTGACCTCGCGAAATTGATCGGGTCATCATCTGTACCGCCGCTGGCCAACCCTCGCAACGAGCAATCAACTGCGCAGACACTGCATCGATTTCAGTCAAGCCATTGATTTCGGCAATACGTGAAACCTCTTCCTCAGAAAACTTCAGATCCTGACTAGTGATCAAACTGAGATTTCCGAGACTGGCATAACGTGCAAGTGATGTTGCCGGAGTAAATCTTCGAACAATAATCAAGTGCACATTGTTAGGAAGAAAATCAATCATCGCCTGCGCTACCGAAGTAACCTCTGCGCTATCGGTCGGTCCGTTATCTAAAACAAAGTTAAATGGCACATTTAATTCACCTGCTGCCCCAGTTAACTTTTGAACATTTAGCAGTGGATTAGCACTTGGCTCATTTTCAAAATCTGATCCAAAATCTGGAAACTTAACTTGGATTGCAGCTAAAACATGAGCGAAAAAACTTTGGATTGAATCATCTGCATGAACGGTGAGCCAAACAGTGGGTAGATCTGAGTACTCCGCCCATTGCGAGACCAATGAACTCTTTCCATATCCCGCAGGTGCGGCAACAACAGTGACCCCCGGAAGGCCGGTCTCAAATAGGTGAAAAAGGTGCTTTCTAGAGATGAAGTTTGCAGCTACTGAAGGCGGGACTATGCGTGAGCGATCTATGGATGGGGTGATTGGGACCGCTGGGCTCATGGCAAAAGGGTGATGCCTTGCGCCTTAAGAATCAAGGCTGCCTCACCCCTATTGGGGTGAGATGTGCAGGTTATTTAATTCAACCCTACTTCATGGGAGAAAGTGAGAAGGACGGCGAGGTTTCCCCCACCGCCCTTCATACCCTCGTAGAAAGAAAGTACTAACCGATCTTTGCGATTAACGCCTGAGCCTTCTTTAGGAATGCACCATCTAGGACAGAGAAACCAAGATCATCTCCAGCATCCTTCGCGCACTTTGGACTCAAGATGAAGGTAGCAAGTTCCTTAACAGCTTTGCCCTTTGCAGCATCTGGATACTTTGTATCAGCAAGTAGGTAGGAAACGATTCCTAGTGGGTATGCACCCTTTTCCTTGGTTGCATAATCAAAGGTAACGATTCCATTTGCATCCATTGCAGCCTCTGCCAAGAAGGCAGAAACTCCCGCAGAGTTTGGAGCTACTGAAGCGCCAGCTGGATTGATCACATTTGCAATCTTCAGTCGGTTAGCAGTTGCGTAATTTACTTCAGCGAAAGTAATTGAGTAAGGAGTCTTACCAGCAAGCTGTGAGACACCATTTGATGAAGCAGCACCAACAATTCGACCTAGGTTAGCTGGATCGTTGATATTGCCTGGGAATGATGTTGTAAATACTGCAGCCTTTGCCTTAGTCCAGATTGTTGGTGCAGATTTGTTGAGGTAGTTAGTGAAGTTCTCAGTTGTACCTGATGAATCTGAACGATAAACAACCTTGATTGGCTGATTTGGAAGTGTGTAACGCGATGTCACCTTTTGCGTGCGAAGAACAATTGGGTTTCCCTTTGCGTCTTTCTTCACATTGCCGTTTGCATCAAGGCGGTAAATCACCTTAACTGATGAACGGTTGTTATCTGCTGTGATTGCAGGATCATTCCAACGAGTGATTTTGCCTGAGAAGATTCCAGCAATTGTTGATGCTGAAAGCTGCAAGGTTGTCTTTGCTGGAAGGTTGTGCAAGATAGCAATTGGAGCTGCTACCGCTGGTACGTGAATGATTGAAGCGCGCTTTGTAGAAGCTGTGTGCGCTGCATCTGAAAACCAAAAATCTCCGATTGAGCGATCTGAGTTTGTGCGACCTGCACCTGAACCAGATGATGCGTAAACAAATGAGTGCTGCGTATCTTTCGCAAAACCTGCCTTGCAAGCATCAATCAACAAAGCTGGAAATGAAGCTCCTGAGCCTTGTAAATCAACTGCATGTGCTGGTGCTCCTGTTACCAAACCGAACGCGAGTGCAATTGATGCAACCTTCGCGAGTTTAGAAATTCTCATGTACTTCCCCTCATAGATGTTTGAACTACAGGGTAAACCTATGCAGGGAAAATGAACGAGGAGCGCTCGGAATCCGAACGCTCCTCGACTAACAGATGAACAGTAAGTAAACGACTTAGCCGAAGCGACCTGTCACATAGTTCTCGGTACGTTGATCTTTAGGTTGAGAGAAGATCTCACTAGTGGCTGCATATTCGATCATCTGACCAGGACCACCATCTGAAAGGAAGAAAGCTGTGTAATCAGATACTCGCGCCGCCTGCTGCATATTGTGAGTCACAATGACAATTGTCATCGTCTCTGAAAGCTCTCGGATTGTGTCTTCAATTCTAAGGGTCGAACCTGGATCGAGAGCAGAACAAGGCTCATCCATAAGCAACACCTGTGGGCTAACAGCAAGTGAACGTGCAATACACAGTCGCTGTTGTTGTCCACCTGAAAGAGATCCGCCATGAGCTGATAGACGATCTTTAACCTCATTCCAAAGTCCGGCGCGAACTAAGCACTCTTCTAGCAACTCTTCTTTGTTGCTGACCTTGGTTTGTGAAAGCTTTAATCCAGACAAAACATTTTCGCCAATACTCATCGATGGAAATGGATTTGGCTTTTGAAAAACCATACCGATTTGCAAACGAATCTTTGTTACATCGGTTCCTGGTTGATAAACATCTTTTCCGTCAAGCAAAACTTGGCCAGCCATTGCTGCGCCCGGAATGAACTCATGCATTCGATTGATTGTGCGGATGAATGTTGACTTACCGCAACCTGATGGACCAATCAACGCGGTGACCGTTCCGGCACCAAAGTTCAAATTAATGTCTGACAAGACATGGTGCTTTCCAAACCAGGCATGAACTCCACGAGTTTCAAGTCCTGTACCAAGTGAGGGATTACCAGGTGATTTCACCTTAGCTGCTGCTACATCTGCTAGTGATGATGGGCGAACGCCTGCATCCATTGTTTTCTCGCTTTCCGGTGAGTTGATCACTTTGATACCTTCTTAGAACCTAAATAACGTGCCACGGTAAAGAGAACAAGAACTAGACCAACTAGAACCAAAAGGCCTGCCCACGCTCTTGTTATTGCTTCAGGAGAACCTGCATTAAATGACTTCCAGATGTAATACGGCAATGAACCTAATGGCCCACTAAATGCATTTGGATTTATCTTGTCCCCGCCACCTGTCAGGAGGAGCAAAGGTGCGGTCTCACCAGCGATTCGGGCAACTCCCAAAATTACTGCAGTTACCAATCCACTCTTAGCTGCAGGCAAAACAATCATGGCAACTGTTCGCCATTGCGTTCCGCCTAAGGCGACTCCAGCTTCACGCAGATCATTTGGAATCAGATTAAGAACTTCCTCTGAAGTTCTTGCAATTGTTGGAATCATCAAAATTGTTAGTGCTAATGAACCCATAAATCCTGAAAAGGATTTTGTGATCGGATACAAAATCGCTGAAAGAATGAACAATCCGGCAACAATTGATGGCACACCACTCATTGCTTGAACAAGGAATCTAATGGGTGATGTGAATCGACCCTTGATCTCAGTCAAGTAAAGCGCGGTCAAAATTCCGATGGGAACGCTCATGATCAATGCGAGGGTAACCAGAGCTAAAGTTCCAGTAATCGCATGAAGTAAGCCACCATTTGAAAGTGGATCGGTTGGAGTTGCCATGGACATATCTGAAATAAATAGGTTAAGGGATATTCCAGGCAGGCCTTTTTGCAAGACTGTAAATAAAATACTTGCAATCGGAATGACAGTAACAATTGCGCCGAAGGCAACTAATGAATTAACCAGCGCATCTTTTGCAGCAGCGCCACCTAGTTGGAAGCCCTTAATTGACGCGGTCAGCAACATGTAACCGAGGAAAAAGACTGCAAATAATGCCAATTTTCCCTTCATCTCGGTGATAGCAACAACAACATATGATGCAATCAAGGCGGCAATAAAGATCGCTACATCAATCAGACGCTCTTTCTTGGTGGCCTTCCAAGGCTTAATCGGAGTAGGAATAGTTGTCATCGTCCTGATTTTCCTGTTGTTTTAACAATTACATTTGCAATGGCATTTACTAACAAAGTCAACATGAAGAGAACTAGCCCAGCTGCCATAAGCGCTTTGATCTCATATGGGTTAGCTTCACCAAACTTCAAAATGATCAATGAAGCTACATTTCCACCTGCACCTAACAAAACCTGCCAGTTAACCTGGAAGACAATGTTCAGCACGGTAAATACCGCAACTGTTTCTCCCATGGCTCGACCCAAACCAAGCATCGCACCGCCAATAACACCATTTCTTCCATGAGGAATTACAACGGCCTTGATCATTGCCCAACGTGTAGCACCTAGTGCATACGCTGCCTGAATACGATCAAGAGGTGCTTGTGAGAAAACTTCACGAGAAACCGAGGTAATAATCGGAATAATCATGATCGCTAAAACCACACCAGCTACAAATGGAGATCGGGTGTACACCGGAACTTGAAGATCAAAGATTGGAATCCAACCCAAGTATTTGTGAATCAACTTTGCCCAGTACTCAGCGCTTGGCATCAGTACTAAGAATCCCCAAATACCAAAGAGAATTGAAGGAAATGCAGCCATCATGTCGATGATTGCAACCAAGAACTTCTTGAGTCGATCTGGAGCGTAGAAGTTGAGGAACAAGGCTGAAAAAACTGAAATTGGGAGGGCAATAACGACTGCAACTAGTGCACAAAGAATTGTGCCAACAAGCATCGCCGCCAAGCCAAAGTTACTGTCTATGACATTTGCATTCTCATCTACAGTCACAGACCAATCGGAGTTTGTAATAAACCCCAATCCCTCTTCACGCAGGACTTCAAATCCGCGATATCCAAGGAAGATTGCGATGAGACCCAAAATCAATAGCGAGGATAAACCTCCAGCTGTAACTAAGCCACGAAAGACCTTGTCAGAAGTTCGAGGTTCAGTTGTTATTTCTCGAGGTGCAGGTGGAACAAGTGTGGTCAATTTACTTACGCAAACTTTCCTGTTACCAAGTAATACACACGTCGCGAAACAGAAACCGCATGATCTGCATATCGCTCGTAGTAACGTCCAAGAAGAGTTAAGTCAATTGCGCTTTCAACGCCATGCTTCCAATTTGGATCCACTAGTGTTCCGATTAATTGACGGTGAAGCTTGTCCATCTCGTCATCATCTTTTTCAACCTGAAGAGCAACCTCTGTATCGCGAGATGCAATTACAGAACCTGTCTTACGTGCAATCTTTTCTGCCGCCTCACCCATTTGCTTGAAGCTTGCAGTTAGCTCTGCCGGAATCGCTGCATCCGGGTGGCGAAGACGAGTAATTTTCGCAACGTGATGAGACATGTCGCCCATTCGCTCTAGGTCGGCGCTCATTCGCAAAGCTGTAACCAATGCGCGCAGATCTGATGCAACCGGCTGCTGGCGTGCAATGATGTCGATGATGCGAGCATCCAATGCATGTTGAAAATCATCAATCGTGTCATCGGATGCGATTACCTCTTCAGCAAGTTTGAGGTCGCAATTGAGAATTGAGTCAGTTGCCTTTGCGATTGACACCGCCACCATGTCGGTGAGGTCTACAAGGGACTGAGATACGCCATCGAGTTCATCTTGGAATACTGATCTAATAAGAGCCATGGGCCGAACCTAGAGCGCATGCATGAATGGACTCTGTCGGGAAAGTGAACGCAAGGTTAACTGGGGTGAGCAGGCTATAGAGTTGGGTCTGTGAAGTTCCTTCGCAAGGATGTCGAGGCTGAAGACCAGCGCCTCCTGCCTGCGATGTTGGTGAGCACCCTTTCTCAATTAGATGGCGAAGCCATTGTTCTTGCCCATGGTGAGGTACCCATCTTTGTGACACCAGGAATCGAGCAAATCGGCCTGCTTAAAGATGGCAAGGTTCAAAGCGCGGAGCTCTTGGCAACTATTCGAGTGGTCCGCCGAACTCACTCACGCCAAATGGGTCAGATTGAAATCCCCCGCGGCCCGATCGGTGAAGGTCGCCACGAGTTAACGGTCAATGTAATCCCGCTTACAGAAGATGACTTGGTTCTTGTATTACTCAGTGATGAAAGTGAAGCACAAAGAGTTCATGAAGTAAGACGAGATTTTGTTGCAAATATTTCGCATGAATTAAAAACACCAATTGGTGCACTTTCTCTTTTGAGTGAAGCGGTGCTTGGTGCAAAGAATGATCCAGAGGCTGTTGAAAAGTTTGCGACTCGCATGCAAACCGAATCAAAACGATTAACCGATCTTGTTCAAGAGATTATCAATTTATCCAGACTTCAAGATTCTGATCCACTGTCGGTTCCAAGTGAGCTTCATGTTCAAGATCTAATTAATGAAGCTATAGATCAATCACAGGTCACCGCAGATAGTCGACATATTGTTGTCTCAAACTCCGATTCTGCCGATGGAATTGTTTTGGGAGATCGCGAACAATTGATTATGGCGATTCAAAACCTTATTGAAAATGCGATCAATTATTCACCAGAAGGTACAAAGGTCACTGTTACATCAACTCTTGAAGATGGAATTATTGATATCTCCGTTACCGATCAAGGAATTGGTATTCCAGAAGCAGATCTTGATCGAATCTTTGAGCGCTTTTACCGAGTTGATCCTGCCAGATCACGATTAACCGGTGGAACCGGCTTGGGTCTTTCAATTGTTAAGCATGTGGCTTTGAAGCACGGTGGCGAAGTCAAGGTGTGGAGTTCCGAAAACGTTGGCAGCACCTTTTCACTAAGACTTCCTATTTATTCAGCTATAGAAGAGAGTATTCAATGACAAAGATTCTGATTGTTGAAGATGAACTATCTTTTTCAGAGGCTCTAGCTTTTCTATTGGGTAAGGAAGGTTTCGAGGTCTCTGTTGCCGAAGATGGCCAACAAGCTATTGAAAAATTCAATAAAGAAGGTGCAGACCTAATTCTCCTTGATCTCATGATTCCCGTTATTTCAGGCATTGAGGTTTGCAGAACAATTAGAACTTCATCTCAAGTTCCTATCATCATGTTGACGGCCAAAGATGCTGAAATCGATAAGGTCGTTGGATTAGAACTTGGCGCTGATGATTATGTAACCAAACCCTATTCATCGCGTGAACTCATTGCCAGAATTAAAGCTGTCCTCCGCCGAGGAGTTATTGACGAGGCGCTCGATGGCGAGAGCGGAGTTCACTCGGTTGGTGGAATCAAATTGGATATTGGAAAGCACCAGGTAACAATTAATGGCCAGGTTGTCTCGCTGCCGTTGAAAGAGTTTGAACTGCTTGAATTTCTGATGCGCAATGCTGGGCGAGTATTAACGCGTTCGCAATTAATTGATCGCGTATGGGGTGGGGATTATTACGGAGATACCAAGACCCTTGATGTGCATATCAAGCGCTTGCGAGCAAAGATTGAGGCAGACCCTGCCAATCCAGTCTTGATTCAAACAATTCGTGGCCTTGGCTACAAATTAGAAAACGCCTAAACCAGGTTCTTTCTAATCATTCGCTGGAAAAACTTTCCAGGCTGGCGGGTACTCGCAGTATCTTCACCCATTTTCACAAAACCTAACTTTTCATAGGCAGCTATTGCGCTGTAGTTATCTGTCCAAACACCTAGACCTTGAACTTTCCAATCTTTATTTTGATTATCGATGTAGCTGAATAAGGCGCTGAATAAACCTTTTCCTCGAAATTGTGGATCACTCCAACATCCACCAATCCAACATGTAGCCCCAAAATCTCCATCAAGAACTTCGATGTACATCATCGCTGCATCAATTCCATCAACAGTTGCAACTAGAAAATCATTCTTCACAAACTTTTCACGCCAGGAAGTTTCATCCTCCAGGCTTTCAGCTTCTAGAGTCCCACCAAAGGCATGGCCACTATCTTCCAGAGCTCTTAGACGGATCGCGCGCAATCGAGACCAATCATCTGGTGACAAAAGTTCAACGATTGGCTTTGTGTTCATGGATTTATTGTGCCACTTGCAATTCGTGCACGGGCAACCTGCATGGCGGGTGGTTCTGGCCCCAGGATTGCTAGGAATATATCCAAGCTAACTCGAGAAATCTTGAGCCAAACCTTTGAGCGAGGTTTCAACCCTAATAAAGCCAGTTCGCGTGGATCTAAGGTAGCAATGGCCGCATTTGCAATTACCTTATAGAAAAATTTGCCCGCTCCCCCAAAAGGTGGGTTCAAAATAAATCGAACTACATCATCGGTGCGTTGTACGTGGGCTAAATCTTTGCTTCTGAAATCATCAAGAGTTGCTTCAAGCTGGGCAACTGACATTGGGGCGTTAGTTAAACCAAGTGGAATCGCACTCTTGCTCCATTCAGCGACATATGAATCTGCGCCTTTATCTATTGGATAACCAAGTGCCAAGTGCGCCTTTAAAAATGAATCTGTAAATGCGCAATGAACCCACAACAAGAATCGTGGATCTTTAGCTTTGTAACTTTGGTGCGAACCTTGCTTATTAGTGAAATCACCCTTTACATGATCATGCATTGCATTTACTCGGGCAGCTTCTCGTTCAATAACCTCTTCGGCGGCAAAGGTTGTCACCGTTAGCCAACGAGTTGTTCCAGCAAGTCGTCCTAGCGGATCTGACTCATACCGTGAATGTTCGGCAACACCGGCCAAAGGTGCAGGGTGGGCTGCCTGCAATAACAAAGCACGCACTCCCCCAACTAAAGTTGCGATGGTTCCATGCACCTGCCACACAGCGCTATCTGGTCCAAACAACCCAGGTCCAGAACCTTTAGCGATTGAATTCACCCAATCAGGACGGCCATCTTTAGAGCCAGAGACATTTTCCCGAAACTTGTCAGCTAATGGTTTAGTTAGCGGGAACTTATGGAATTCAAACACGGAGTAATCGTAGAAGTGATGTTAAGACATCGCCAATCGGAGTTAAGAGCCGAAATTGGTTTTCTTGTATGGCTTACCTTTTTGATCATAAGTAATCCAAACACCCACCTGTTGACCGTTCTTAAAAGAACCTGATCGCATAATCACGCCATCTTTTCTAAACCATTTCCAATCACCATGAAGCTTCTCTGCTTTCATCTTGCCCGCAGCTTTTAGTACCCCATTGCCATAAAACTCTAAATACTCGCCTGTGCGCTTGGGATAACTTGCATTGATTTGGCTAATTCTTGCTTTGATTATCTTCTTTAAAAGAGGCTTTGGAAATCTCTTATCCAGCGCAAAATGAATAGAACCCTTGGTCTGTTCATATCCCGCCAGCTCTTTTTCAAGCAGCATATTTGTCGAACCACTGTAAGGGAAAAGGCTGTTGTGCTTCTTGTAACCATCGAAACCGAGTATTGCCACACCTTCGATCATAAAGGTCGGTATTCCATACTTGATTACCTCAGTAGCAGTAGGAAGCTCTTGTGCAATCATCTCTCGCAGGTCATTGAGAATCTGACGCTGCCCAAACTCAAAAGTTTTTAAATGCTTATCAACTAACGCCTTGCTCATGCTGAAATAACACCTGTTCCAAGAAGAATGAGAAGAAGCGTGCCTAAAGCGATTCTATAAACAATGAATGGCATGAAGCTCTTGGTTGAAACAAACTTAAGCAACCAAGCGATAACAAGGTATCCAACAACAAAGGCAATACCGGTTGCTGCAGCTGTTTCACCTAAAGTGAAAACATTGCTTTCATCTGATGAGAGCGCACCTTGTAGTTGATAAAAGCCGCTACCAAAGACCGCCGGAAGAGCCAGCAAGAATGAGTATCGAAGTGCCGCTTCACGCTTGTATCCAAGAATGCGACCCATAGCGATCGTTGCACCGGATCGAGATACACCTGGCATCAAAGCTAAAGCCTGGGCTGCTCCGTACAAAAGTCCATGACGATTGCTGAGCTGATCCAAGGTACGAACTCGTTTTCCATATGTGTCTGCTAACCCAAGAATTACTCCGAAAACAATCAAGGTTGTAGCAATTAGCCACAGCGAACGAAGATTGTTTTCAATGATGTCACTACCCAAGTAGCCAAGAACAACTATTGGCAGAGAACCAATGATGATCAACCAGCCCATGCGCGCTTGTGACTTAGCCTCGCCTGTTAACTGTTTGCGCTGAAACACCTGAGCGAACCATGAACGTAGTATCGCCGCTATATCTTTTCTAAAGTAAATGAGGACCGCTAACTCTGTTCCTATCTGAGTAATCGCAGTAAAGCGTGCGCCAGGGTCATTCGCACCATCCATGAACTCTCCGAAAATTCGGATATGCGCACTGGATGAAATGGGCAAGAACTCAGTTAGACCTTGAATAATTCCAAGAAAAATAGCTTCAAACATCTTGCCCTCCCATCTTTATATAGAAGGCAATAGTAACGATCAATCACCTAGAAACAGTGGAAAGGTATATTTAACGCATGAGCGCAAACCTTGCCTTGGCTGAATTAAAAGCCTTTGGAAAGAAAAGCAGAATTAGCGACCTTGCTCGGTTCTATAAAACAGGGCCCGGTGAATACGCCGAAGGAGATCTTTTTCTTGGGGGTACCGTTCCTCAAACCCGATCAGTTGCCAGCAATTACAAGGCTCTATCTTTAGAAGAGCTAGATAAACTCTTTAAATCACCTTTTCATGAAGCTCGACTGTGCGCTGCAATCATTTTAAATTTGCAGTTTAAGGTGGCTAAATCTCCAGAGGCTCGTAAGAAGATATTCGAATTTTACTTAAAGCAAGTAAAAGCAGAACGAATCAATAACTGGGACATCGTCGATGTATCAGCACCTTGGATGGGTGTATACCTAATCGAAGTTGATGATCCAATGCCGCTATTGATCAAGCTCGCCAAATCAAAATCCCTGTGGCAACGTCGCGTTTCAATCATTCTTACCTTTGCCTTGATTCGTGCAGGCGAATTGGCACCAACAATCATTATTTCTGAACTTCTGCTAAAGGATAAAGAAGACCTGATTCACAAGGCTGTGGGTTGGATGCTTCGCGAACTAGGTAAGCGCGATGTCATGTTGCTGCGTGGATTTTTGAACGAGCATTCACATGAAATGCCACGAACCATGTTGCGCTATGCCATCGAGCGGTTGCCTGAAAAAGAACGAAAGAAATGGTTATTAGAAAGTAAGAGTTAGCCAAACAAAGGTCGAAGTTCAACCTTGCGGTTACAAGCTTTTGATCCCTCTGCCGCCAATTGCTGAGCAGTTTCCAGTGAATCAACATTCACGATCCAGAATCCACTGAAGTACTCCTGGCTTACGTGATGTGGGCCTTGAGTACTTGCAGTTGCACCATCGCGGCTGTCAAAAACCTGTGCCGTTGAAGGAGCATCCATTCCACATGCAAACAATCGCTGGCCAGCAGCCTCGATCTTTTCGTTGAAATCATCGATCGCCTTCATCTCTTCAGGCGTATGAGGCGCACGGGTTTGTGTATCAATTACAGAGATAAGAAAACGCATACATACATTATATATGCCTTAAACTTGATTTGTGAAAGATTACGAAGAAGAGGTTATTGAGCGTTGGGGAGATACCGACGCTTACCGTCAATCCAAAGCTAAAACTTCGAAGTATTCAAAAGAAGATTTTGAAGCAGCAAAGGTAGATCAAGAGGCCGCAACCGAACTCTTTGTTTACGCCTTTGGAAACTCGCTACCTATTGACTCCCCCAAAGCACAAGAAGCTGTCACCGCTCATCGTGAGGCAATTACCAAGTGGTTTTATGACTGCTCAGTGGAGATGCAAAAAAATCTGGCACTTATGTATATCGAAGATCCACGATTTAAAGAGTATTACGACGGACGTGTTCGAGGCTTAGCTCAATACGTGCACGACGCGATCGTGAATCAATAGGAACAGATGAACAAACTAGAGCTAATCTCTCTTGAAACACGTGCTCGTGAGTTCCTTGACCTTGATGTCCGTGAGGATCAACGTGGTCTTGTCGCATCTGTTGCTCAGAGTTTTGCAGATGCACTTTTCCCTCCTACTGATTATGAAAATGGTGCACCACTTCCCTGGATTCGCGGGGTTCTACATAACTCTAAGCCTGCCGCATTCATTATGTGTGCCGATCCAACGGAGCAACAAAAGGATCCCTGGCTTTGGAGATTGCTAGTTGATAAGTCACACCAAAAGTGTGGCATTGGGAAGTTTGCGGTTGAATCCGTTATGGCGCGATATAAAGAAATGGGTTGCTCCCGTGTATTAGTTTGCTGGGCTCCAGTTGAAGGTAATGCAGGTGATTTTTATAAAAAGATCGGATTTATTGAAACTGGCGAAA
>JBFYOY010000023.1:0-13242 GCA_041303575.1 Actinomycetes bacterium | reverse complement strand
CACGTAGGCCCACCTACAGTCGTATCTTGGATGAATAAAGGAAGATAGTGACGTGAGCCCTAAATTGAGATTTTCGATATTAAGTGGGCTGCTTATATTTGCGTTGGGACTCCTGTTGCTTGGACCCTTAAACCTCTTGGAATCTAGTACACGCGAAACCGAGGATTGTGGTCCAATTGAATTGACTCAACTTGCTTACGACAATGTGGTTTGCGAAAGTGGAAACCCGAACATTAATGCCGAAGAAAACCTTCTTGAAGATTCTCCAGAAATTATGGCATTAGAACCAGCGGCGACAGAAGCACAGATTAAAACCGCATATTGCGCCGATGCAATCGCGGATAGTTCAAATGGTCAAGTTACATTCAATGCCTATGAATTCAAGTATGCGCAGAATCGCTGGGAGAATAAGCACAAATCGGCAGAAGAGTTAGACAAATTGTCGAAGGAAGGATCTTTTTGTGGGGATTATTGGGCCGCGAAAGATGAATATCGATTGGCTAATTTGACGATGGAGGAGAGGTACAGAGACTGTACTAATTTTAAGGATAGCCTCAAGAGAATGTATTTATCCATTGCTCAATCTCTATATAAGGATGATCTTGATTTGTGGGGTTGGTTTGTCTTTACAAATTCAATCAAAGAGGATCGTCGCGATAAACTCTCGCAAGACAGCATCAATTTAATAAATGAGTATAAGAAGACTTTTGATAAGTATCAGATTTATCAATGTGAACTCAATTTTCCGATTCTTAAGGATCCTGTTCCACAGTCGAATGGACAGGAAATTGTTCCTTGGACGGCTAGTGCGATTGTTTAAGCAAATTAGAGTCAGAAAGGTAGTCGGTTGAAAACCAAATACTTCACAAATGGGTATATCTATATTTACTCTCTTGCAATTGCGGCAATTGACACGGCAACATTTTCAAGAAACAAGGAAGATTTCTTCAATTTCGAAGTTTTCGCTTTGCGGGCGATTGGATTGTTTAGTTACTGGCTTATCGTGAAGAATCTTGCGGGATTGGCAGAGCGCAAGGGGCATTCCTTCAAGCTAGCTATGGTCCTGGGCATTCTTGGGCTTCCAATCATTGCTGGCGCGCTTTCAATGCTCCTCTTAAATATTTCTTGATTAAACAAAGCTACTGTCTGAAACTTGATTATTGTTACCTGGGGAAGTGACCAGCCAGCATTCCTTGCAGGAGTTTGCCTTAACCGTGGGGGTAAGGGCTACTGTCACTTAAAACCTATTTACTGCCGCGGCTGATACCGGGTTTCCATGCCATTTGGCTCGTTCTTATCATATAAGAGTAGAAGTCTTGACAATCAATTTATGTGGAAAAACACTTTTTGTAGCTGATAAAAGGGCATAGAAATTCTGAATGACGGAAATTCAGAAAACAGAATGACGGAAATTCAGAAAACCAGTGACTGAGTTCCAGGCGATTGTTAATGCAGTGACAGTCATATAGCAGATTAAGTACTAATAGCTCATATGCATATAAGCAAGAAAGAATTCCCGACGGTGTCGGGAAGAAGTGCAAACAAAAAAAGTGAGGGATAACAAAAAGTTACGATAGTTCATATAAGGCTTCTAGCCGTGTTTTTAAGAACAAAAAACCCGGAGTAAGTATTACGACATACCCCGGGTTTTATTTGTGTCTCTATGAGCCTTCTATGGCCCTTTTTATTTCTTGTTGTACAAAATCAACTAACTCGATTTTTTGTTCCAAGGAAAGTTGTTCCTTGAACTCTTTAAATTGATTGTCAGGGTGAACGACTAAATCTCGACTCCACAGATTTAGATTTAGGCTTTCAGATAGAAAGCTAACGCCTTGCGGCGTAACTCGATTAACCGAAATCCATTCTCCTTTAATCAATTCTCTTGTGAGTTTTATGTATCCGCGAGATTTGAGTTCCTTGATTGCTTTGCGGAATGAATCTCTGCCCTCTTTAAAGTGTTTACTTAAAGACTCGCCAGATATATTCATGTCACGCGTTACAGCCATAGTCAAAACCGCGAGCGCCTTTGCACTGAGCAAATTTTCCTTCCAGGTCATATCCACTTCAACCCAATCTCCGAATTCATTTGTGCCACTTCTCATTGTTGACTCACACTGGGTAAGGCATTTTCAACGCGATGTATCGCGTCGAGTACTCGATCATGATCAGAGAAGCTATAACTTTTCATGATTGTCGATACCTGGCTATGACCCGAAAAGGACATAAGAGTGCTTGTATCCGTGTTCCGTCCCATGTAAGTGATGGCAGATTTACGCATTTGGTAGAGCTGGTAATCACCCACCCCAGCCCTCTTTAAAAGGTCTTTCCACCATTTTGTATCGCGCTTTGCATCCAGCATTTTCCCCACCGTGTTTGGGAATATCAGATCATTTCCGGATCTTGCGAAACTAAACTGCATCTCTAAATAAGCCCTATGGGATTTGAGAATCTCCATAGCTTTATCCGTCAAGGAAATGAACCTCACCCCGCCTTGCTTTACGGGTGTGAAAGTAAGACCTACGCCTTTAACTCTCTGAACCTGTTTTTCAACAAGCAGGGTTGCCTCATCCCAATCAATGTTCTCCCAGGTCAATCCGTAGACCTCACCTGGACGCAATCCCAAGACCATTCCAACATATATTCGCGCAAAGGTATAAGGATTCAGCGATGCTGCTTGATAAATTGCGTCAAAATCTTTTTTAGGAATATGACGCGTAGGTCGCTCTTCCATCTTTGGGATTGAGACTTTGTCCATTGGATTTTTAACAAAAGTATCCATCTGTATTGCATAGTTATAGGCAGCAGACAGAATTCGATAAGCACCTTTTACCGTCCCTGCTCTGTAGCCAGCATCTTTGAGTTTCGAGAAAAGGTTTTCAATAAGAACTGGACTTAGTTTGGAGGCATTGCATTTTCCGATATGCGGAACTATTCGATGTGTAATGGTTGATCTGTAGCTGCGGTAAGTATTATGAGTTAGCTTCCATCTATTTTGTTCCAGCCAGAATTCTAGAAACTCCTTGACTGAACTTTGAGGATCGGCGGCATATGTAGATTCTCCACGCTCTCGTGCGATGCGCTGTTCATGCAGCCAGTTTTCTGCGTCCTTGCGTGACTTAAATGTTTTTGTTCTCCGCGTTCCACGAACATCATGGATCGAAGCTTTGATCTGATTTTTATATGGCCCAGAAACAAAAATCGTTCCCTGTCCATTTTCTCGCTTGAGGGGTTTAATTTTTTTCTTGATTAATGTTTTGTCATCGAGGAAGTACTTTTTTGATAGGTCTTGTGGCACTTGGACAGCTTTCTACTAGGCGTATAAGTGCGTCCTATCGCGTGACTCTAAATATTGATTTAGAGCTCACCACCCATATACGAGGGCTGATTCTCGAGTCTTCTCGAGCTTTCAGTCATCAATAACGGAAGAGGTGGACGAAATATTCCCGTTGCTTCCGCGTTGCTTTTATCTGCCTGGAATGTGGTTTCGAATATCGCCACTTCACTTACTGAAAACGCGATTTACCGCGTGTCTCGGGCTTACTTACGTAAGTGGGTGGTGAGGGACTCGAACCCCCGACCCGGTGATTAAGAGTCACCTGCTCTACCAACTGAGCTAACCACCCGAAGCATCCAGGCGCCGGAAACGCTTGAATGCAGGGGGAAACCTATCAGGAACTCACCGCTGGACGCACATTCCCGACACCCGCATACTGGGCGTGTGAGTCACATCGAAATAAGGATTGCCCTAGTTCTGGGCCTTCTTATGGCTGGAATAGCGCCAGTTCAGGCCGAATCTGCGGCATCGGGATTATCTGTAATTGAAGTTCAACCAACAAAGGGCCGAGCAGCCAAGACCGGGTACACCCGCGCACAATTTGGGCCAACGTGGGCCGATGTAGATCGCAACGGCTGTGATACCCGCAACGATATTTTGAAGCGTGATTTAACAGGTGAAGTGTTTAAGGAGAAGACCCGAGATTGTGTTGTGCTTTCTGGGACTCTGATCGACCCGTTTTCAGGGGAGAATATCAACTTTGTGCGCGGCAATGTGAGCAGCATGGAGGTTCAAATCGACCATGTCGTTGCCTTATCCAATGCTTGGCAGACAGGTGCATTTAAGTTAAGTATTAAAGAGAGAACCGCTTTTGCAAATGATCCCTTGAATTTGTTGGCGGTTAAGGGGCGTTTGAATTCACAAAAGGGTGACGGGGATGCAGCAACATGGTTGCCACCATTAAAGAGTTTTAGATGTGATTATGTTTCACGACAGATTGCGGTGAAGTTGAAATACAAGCTGTGGTTTACCGCCCCAGAAAAAGAGGCGATGGTTCGAATTCTGAAAAGCTGTCCAGAAAAGGCTTTACCTAAAGGTTAGTGCCCATCCTTGAAACGCTTGTATGAAGCGTTAATTTCAAGCTCTGCTTCATCATGTCCAACCCATTCGCCACCTTGAACAGACTTACCTGGCTCTAGGGTTTTGTACACTTCAAAGAAGTGCTTTATTTCAGATAGTTCATATGCAGGCACATCCTTTAAATCCTGAAGATATGACTTGCGAACATCACCTGCTGCTACACAGAGCAACTTGTCATCTCCGCCAGCTTCATCGGTCATATTCAACATTCCGATTACGCGGCAAGAAACTACACAACCAGGGAAAGTTGGCTCATCCAACATAATAAGAGCATCTAGTGGATCGCCATCTTGTGACAAGGTGTTCTTAACAAAGCCATAGTCGTACGGATAGCGAGTAGATGTAAAGAGCATGCGATCTAGGCGCACCTCACCGGTGATGTGGTCGATCTCGTACTTGTTACGTGATCCCGCTGGGATTTCAACAACGACGTCGAAAATCATTTCAGTCCGGCTCTCTACTTATTGGTGCAAGGGTTGTGCCTACTTTAAAACTTGGGGTGAACGACGGGGCTCGAACCCGCGACATCCCGGACCACAACCGGGTGCTCTACCAGCTGAGCTACGTCCACCATGAGTTGCTAAGTCTACCTGCTGCTACGAGGTGGTTGGTGCCTCGTTTTGTGCGGAGATAAAGACGCTCTGACGGTAATACGCCAGTTCAGCGATTGAATCTTGAATATCACCCAAAGCTCTGTGGTTACCGGTTTTTGCCGGAGCCCCAAAGTACGCCTTGGGAAACCATCGTCTTGTTAACTCTTTAATAGATGAGACATCAACGGTTCGGTAATGCAGATACTCATTAAGCAGCGGCATATCTCGTGCGATAAAGGATCGATCCACACCTACAGAGTTTCCGGCTAATGGAGATTTCCCGGGTTGGGTAGATGCGCTTTCCAAGTACGCAATCACACGAGCTTCAGCCTCTTGAACAGATATGCCATTTGGAATCTCGGTGATCAACCCAGATGTCGTATGCATTTGCGTCACAAAATCATTCATGCCGGCCAACTGCTCGGCGCTCGCCTTGATGACAACATCGACCCCATCGCCAATCACATTTAATTCAGAGTCGGTCACCAGGACCGCGATCTCGACCAGGACATCTTTCTCAAGAGAAAGCCCTGTCATCTCGCAGTCGATCCAGATTAGATTGGGTTGTTCATTAGCCATGCGCGCCTGGCAGGAATCGAACCTGCGACAACCCGCTTAGAAGGCGGGTGCTCTATCCGACTGAGCTACAGGCGCCTGTAGGGGTCGAATGCCAAGTCTACCGCTCACAACCACTAAGGTTTCTTTCCATGGCTGAGTTCATTTATACGATGAAGAAGGCGCGAAAAGCGCACGGTGACAAGGTCATCCTTGATGACGTCACAATCATGTTTTATCCAGGTGCAAAGATCGGCGTGGTTGGCCCTAACGGCGCCGGTAAGTCCACCGTCCTTCAGATCATGGCTGGGTTGCAACAACCATCAAATGGTGAGGCGTACCTGACCCCTGGCTACACAGTTGGAATCCTGCTGCAGGAGCCTCATCTTGATGAGACTAAGAATGTCATCGACAATGTTAAAGAGGGCGTTGCTGAAACAGTAGCGATGCTTGCACGTTTTGATGAGATCAGCGCGGAGATGGCAAACCCGGATGCAGATTACGACAAGTTGTTAGCTGAAATGGGAGAGCTGCAAGAGCAGCTAGATCACCGCAATGCATGGGAGCTAGATTCACAGTTGGAACAAGCGATGGATGCACTTCGTTGCCCACCACCTGATGCAGATGTTTCAGTTTTATCTGGTGGAGAAAAGCGTCGCGTTGCTTTGTGTAAGTTGTTACTGCAGGCACCAGATCTTTTGCTTCTTGATGAGCCAACAAACCACTTGGATGCAGAATCAGTTTTATGGCTTGAACAGCACCTCAATAAGTATGCAGGTGCAGTAGTTGCAATTACTCACGATAGATACTTCTTGGACAATGTTGCACAGTGGATCCTTGAACTCGACCGTGGTCGCGCATATCCATATGAAGGAAATTACTCGACCTACCTTGAAACAAAGGCGGCACGTTTAAAGGTTGAAGGTCAGAAGGATGCAAAGCGTGCAAAGCGTTTGGCAGAAGAGCTCGACTGGGTTCGCCAAAATGCAAAGGGTCGCCAAGCAAAGTCAAAGGCACGTCTTGCTCGTTATGAAGAGATGGCAGCCGAAGCAGACAAGATGCGCAAGTTGGACTTTGAAGAGATTCAGATTCCACCTGGCCCACGTCTTGGAAATGTCGTTATTGAAGTAAATAACTTGACTAAGGGCTTTGGAGATCGCGTTCTTATTGAGGATCTCTCATTTACTCTGCCACGTAACGGAATCGTTGGAATTATTGGTCCAAATGGTGCAGGTAAAACAACGCTATTTAAGACCCTGATGGGAATGGAAGAGCCAGATTCAGGAACGGTAAAGATCGGTGAAACTGTAAAGATTTCATATGTAGATCAGAGCCGTGGTGGAATCGATCCGAAGAAATCTTTGTGGGAAGTTGTTTCAGATGGCAATGACTTTATTAAGGTCGGCCAAGTTGAAATGCCTTCACGTGCATATGTTTCATGCTTTGGCTTTAAGGGCCCAGATCAGCAAAAGGCGGCAGGTGTTCTATCTGGTGGAGAACGCAACCGTCTGAACTTGGCGTTAACTCTGAAGCAGGGTGGAAACCTATTGCTTCTGGATGAGCCAACAAACGATCTTGATGTTGAAACCCTTGGATCATTAGAAAATGCACTTCTTGAATTTCCTGGTTGCGCCGTTGTGATCTCTCACGATCGTTGGTTCCTTGACCGTGTAGCAACACACATCTTGGCTTACGAAGGCGATGCAAAGTGGTTCTGGTTTGAAGGAAACTTTGAGAGCTATGAAGCAAACAAGATTGAGCGTTTGGGCTCTGAAGCATCACGCCCTCACCGCATGACATATCGAAAGCTGACCCGTTAATGAAGTACCAGAACAAGCAGTATGTTCGTTGGGGAGATCTAGATGCTTTTGGTCATGTTAATAACGCGACCTATCTTGTCTATGCGCAAGAGGCACGTTTTGCTTGGTCCAAGATGATTGAAATGGTTGTTGCTCGCGCAGAGGTTGATTTCATTGCGCCTATCTACACCGGTGATATTTACATCGATGTAGAGATCTGGGTCAACAAAATCGGTAACTCTTCCTTTGGCCTTACCTATGAAATGAAAAATGGCGATGAGCTACTTGCTCGAATCAAAACCGTTCAGGTAACTGTTTCAATGGAGACCAAGAAGTCTCGCCCACTTACAGACTCTGAACGTGAATTTCTTACAAAGTACCTTGAAGAGGAGAAGTAACGATGGCACATCTAGCATCGCGCGAAGAACGTCCTTGGTGGAGAGATGCTGTTACGTACCAGATCTACCCACGTTCATTTGCTGACTCAAATGGTGATGGCATCGGCGATGTAGAAGGTATTCGTTCACGACTTCCATACCTAAAGTCACTTGGTATCGATGCAATTTGGATCTCACCTTGGTATCCATCACCACAACATGATCATGGTTATGACGTATCTGATTACATGGATATCGAACCTGCATACGGAACTCTGGCTCAAGCAGAGCAGCTGATTAAAGAAGCGCATGATTTTGGAATTAAGTTCATCGTTGACATTGTTCCTAACCACACATCAAATGAACACAAATGGTTTAAGGAAGCGCTAGCTGCAAAGCCAGGATCAAAAGAGCGTGATCGCTACATGTTCCGTGATGGCAAAGGCGAAAATGGAGATCTTCCACCTAACAACTGGGAAGCGGTTTTCGGCGGCCCAGCATGGCATCGCATCACCGAAGCTGATGGCACACCAGGGCAGTGGTACCTGCACCTGTTTGCTGTCGAACAACCAGATCTGAACTGGGAGAACCAAGAGGTTAAGGATCACCTAGAAGATGTTTTGAAGTTTTGGCTAGATCGCGGCGTTGATGGTTTCCGTATCGATGTTGCGCACGGAATGATCAAAGAAGCAGGATTGCCAGATATTAGAAAAGATCCAACAGCAACAATGCTAGGAACAGAGCACAAACCTTTCTGGGATCAAGAAGGTGTTCACGATATTTATCGTTCATGGCGCAAGATCTTTGACTCATACCCTGGAGATCGCATGGCGGTTGCTGAAGCTTGGGTAAGTCCAGCTTCACGTATCGCTCGATATGTACGTGCAGATGAGCTTCAGAACTCATTTAACTTTGAAATGCTAACAACTTTGTGGGATGCAAAAGAGATTCGCACAAAGATCGATAACTCAATTGAGGCACTTGCCGAGGTTGGCGCTCCAACATCATGGGTATTTAATAACCATGATGTTGTTCGCTCAGTAGACCGCTTGGATCTTGGTTTAACTAATCACGGCGATACAACACTTTCTCGCCAAGGAGATCCTTCAAAACTCAACATTGCACGCGGAACTCTGCGTGCACGCAGTGCAACTTTGATGACCCTTGCACTGCCTGGTGGAACTTATTTGTACCAAGGCGAAGAGCTAGGGCTTCCAGAGGTTCGGGATCTTCCTGAAGATCGTTTAACTGATCCGCGTTGGAAGATGAGCGGTTACCAAGATCGCGGTCGCGATGGTTGCCGCGTTCCACTGCCTTGGACAGCTGATCCAAAGGGTGGTTTTGGTTTCTCAACTAATGATGCGTTGAAGTTAGATCAATCTTGGTTGCCACAATCTCCTTGGATGGGCAAGTATGCAGTTGATACACAAGATGGTGTTGAAGGTTCAACACTTTCGATGTACCGCGAAGCGTTAGCTCTGCGAAAGTTGGAGCCAGGCCTTGGTGATGGTCCAATGGAATGGATCGAAGCGGGCAAGGATGTTGTTGCATTTGAGCGTCCTGGAGATTTCGCTTGCTACATCAACTTTGGTGCACCCATTGAATTACCAAGCAACAGCCAGATCTTGGTTGCAAGTGGTCCAGTAACGGGACACACATTGCCAACTGATACCGCTGTTTGGGTACGTCTGGTTCCGTAATGCCAAATACTGCCCTGCAACATAAGGTCGTTAAAACCCTTGCTGGCGCGCAGGTTTTAAGCGGTGTGGGAGTCGCAGGCACAGTTGCTGCTGGCTCGCTCTTAGTTTCATCAATTACCGACTCTGAAACCCTGGCTGGGCTTGCTCAAACCAGTGCGGTGTTAGGTGCAGCAGCACTTGCACTGCCTTTAGCTCGCTTAACCGCTCGAGGTGGTCGTAGATTAGCGCTATCAGTTGGTTACACCGCTGGAGCAGTTGGTTCACTATTTGCGATTCTAGGTGGCACGCAACGCAATATCTTTTTGATGTTACTAGGAACATTTATGGTTGGCGCAGCCTCTGCAGCTGGGTATCAAGCACGTTTTGCTGCAATTGATTTAGCAACTGATCAAACCCGTGCAAAACAACTTTCCTTTGTAGTCTGGGGATCAACAATTGGTGCGGTAACCGGTCCTAATCTGATGCAACCCGCAGGCAATTTGGCGGAAAACTTTGGCTTACCGCGTTTAGTTGGCCCATATCTGATTTCAACTACAACTTTGGCGCTAGCAACAATTGTGATCGCATTGTTCTTGAGACCAGATCCTTATCTAGTAGCAAACAAAGAGTCTTTAAAGAGCAAAGAAAAGGGCGCTACCAAGAAAGCGCTGTCTCATATTCGCAATAATCCAAAGGCTCTCTTTGCAATACTTTCAATTGCAATTGGCCACGTTGCAATGGTTTCGGTGATGGTGATGACACCAGTTCACATGGCACATGTTGATGTAACACTAACAATTATTGGATTGGTAATCAGCATCCATGTTTTAGGCATGTATGCCTTTTCCCCACTAGTTGGATCGCTCAGTGATCGCCTTGGCCGGATCCGAGTTATTCAAATTGGCCTTGTGATTCTTTTGCTTTCAACTGTTATTTCAGGATTTGCCCGAGCCGATGATGCCTACACACTTGGCGTTGGATTGTTCTTACTTGGCTTGGGTTGGTCATGCACATTGATCGCAGGGTCTGCCTTGCTTTCTGAAAGCGTAGAACCAGCTTTTAAGGCATCTTCGCAAGGGGCAAGTGATCTAGTGATGAACCTTTCTGGCGCTGGTGGAGGCGCACTTGCCGGTGTGATTATCGGAACCCTTAGTTATGGATGGCTTTGTTTCTTTGCAGCGATTCCAGTCTTGGTACTTGGGCTTCGATCTCTCAAACTCCGCTAGCCTTAAACTATGAGCACCTTTTATGAACAGGTTGGCGGAGAAAAGTTCTTTGCAGATCTTGTTTCACAGTTTTATGCGGTAGTTGCAACAGATCCAATCTTGCGACCTATGTACCCAGAAACAGATATGAAGGGTGCTGCTCAACGTTTGCAATGGTTCCTAGAACAATACTGGGGCGGACCAAGCACCTACCAAGAAAATCGTGGGCATCCACGTTTGAGAATGCGCCATGCAGAGTTTGCAGTAACTGGTGCCGCACGAGATGCATGGCTTAATGCGATGCACAAAGCTGTTGAAGGTGTTGAAATTGATGCAGCGCTTAAGGGCGAACTGTGGGGCTATCTTGAAATGGCGGCAAACTCGTTAGTCAATCAACCTGATTGAGATTGATTTCCAACTTTAAGAATTTCGCCATTACGTAGGTACCACAAAGTTCCTTGACCATCACGAACGGTTGTTACACGTAGTCCAACTTTTTCGACAACGCCTTCAACTTCAAGCACCGAGATTGAGTCTCCAACACCATACTGATCTTCAATCAACATAAAGATTCCGGATAAAACATCGCGAACCAAGGTCTGCGCACCAAGACCCAGTGCAACACCGACGACACCTGCAGATGCAATAAGCGGTCCTAGATCAAAACCAAACTCACCAAGTCCCATTGCAATTGCAATGATCCATGTCGAGCTCTTAAGAGTTGCTGAGAGAACTCCGCCGATGGTGCTTGCACGTTCTTTTTGGCGGGCGATGTTGCGCGGGCCTGGCACGAGATCAACCGAGGCGAGCTTTTTCATCGCTCGCTCGATGGCTCGAGAGCCAAAGGTTTGAATCAGGGTCGCAGCTACAAGGATGGTCAGAACCCGAAGGGGAGTACCTGCCATCCAGTCCAGGAAGTCACGCATAGAGTCGCTCATAATGACAAGACTGTATCCAAAATGTCATCTAAATATCGCTATCAAATACCCACGAGGTCGGGTGTTTTGGTGCAAGATAAACCAATCGGCGCGAGCCACGCGCCAGATCGGGAGCGATTTATGTCGCGCACACTTGTTCTCAATGCCACTTACGAACCATTGGGTGTCATCACAGGTCGTCGCGCGCTCATTTTGGTTCTCAATCACAGGGCAACAATGGTTGAAGATTCAGGCGAAGTTTTACGTTTTGCCGGTGGCGAGATTTCATTACCTTCAGTTGTTCGCCTCAATAAATTTGTTCGTATTCCATATCGACACTCTGTTCCGCTTTCACGCCGCGCAATCTTTGCCCGCGATGGCGGTCGCTGTGTTTACTGCTCAGCACCAGCAACCTCGATCGACCATGTGATTCCGCGTAGCCGTGGTGGTGGGCACAATTGGGAGAATGTGGTTTCTGCTTGCCATAAGTGCAACCACATCAAGGCAGACAAACATCTAAAAGAGCTTGGATGGAGATTGCGAACACTGCCACGTGAACCAGTTGGCGCAGCATGGAGAATTCTGGGAACAGGTCGCACAGATCACAGATGGCTGCAGTACCTGGAGCCATTTGGTGTGGCTGCGGCAACTGCATAAGTAAATTACACTTCCACCATGCGCAACGAAGGCCCAATCGTAGAATATTCAGAGCTATCAGTTCTAGAAACTGTAGTTACCTTTTTCCTAGTCCCAACAGCTTTGTTTGTTGCGATCTCTGTTTTTGCTTATGTGTTTACAAAGCCTCGTAAGGCTAAATCATCTGCAATCACAAATATCGAATAATTACTTTTGAAGATCTCCAAGAACGATTAATCCATCACCAAGTTGTGGTGTGATCTCTGAGGTTTTATCTGGATTTAAATGAACACCTCGAGAAGGATCTGTTTTAGCAATTGCCGCTGATCGATATCCAATCGCAGATTCTCCGCGAAGAGCAGCGGATTTAACCAGCGAGGCAAAAGAAACCTTCTGCCCTAACTTTGCATAGTTTTCCATCGGAATCACATTAATGCTTGCTCCTTCTGCATCGAAGATATCTTCAAACACAGGGGCAAGCTGAGCGTTTTGAGAGATTTGGGCAATCATTAATGCAGCTAAGTTGTCGCTGACCACCAGATCATCCGCGTTAGCAACACGTGCAAGTTCTGCTTGGCGTGAGTCAAGAATTTCAGCAACAAGACGAGTTGGCTCTACGCCGTTACCTTCTTCAGCAAAGAGTTTGTTCATCAAAAGCATTGTGAGCATAGTTTGAGCATCTGCTTCGGCAACTGATATTCCCTCGCGGTAAGCGAGAATGATTACCTCGTCATACTTGCGCAATCGTCCGGCTTTGGCAAGATCTGAGATAGAGCCGCGGTGCGGTGCAAAAGAGACTGGAATCTTTCCAAACTTCTTACGTGGCAACTCTGAAACATCAACCAAGTCCGGGTTAGCCACGATGTGAATCGTTGATTTAGCGGGTAAGAATTGGGCAAGTTCATTCATCACCGCATTACCCATCTCGGACCATCCAATTACCAAGAGATGTTCAGCCTTCTTGCGAGTTGGTTTTGCAGACATCGGTGCAGAGGCTTTGGCATCACTTGTGCCTGTGAAAGTGATTGCATCATCATCGCTGGCAATGGCAATTACCTGATCGCCCG
>JBFYOY010000022.1:0-14836 GCA_041303575.1 Actinomycetes bacterium | reverse complement strand
AAGAGATGGTGTTCACGCTTGTCTCCTGTGATCCAACTTTCAATGAATGGATACAGAGCCATACCGGTAAACAAGATTCCAGGAACGATCAATCCCGGAATCAAAATGTTCCATGAAATTGTGTATCCAAAGAAGTAAGTCTCAAGTGGTGGAGCCATACGTACTAAACCATCGAGCCAACCCATGTACCAGTCTGGCTGTGATCCAGCTGAAATTTGACCCGGTGTGTAAGGACCATAAAGCCAAATCGGATTGATAGATGCAACAGCGGAGATAAATGCGATCACACCAAATACGATGAAGAAGAATCCACCAGCCTTTGCCATGTAAACAGGCATCAATGGGTAACCAACTACATTCTTTTCAGTTCTTCCAGGACCTGGGAACTGTGTGTGCTTCTGGTACCAGACCATCATTAGGTGGGCTGTGATCAGCGCTAAGAATGCACCTGGCAGTAAAAGCACGTGGACGATGTAAATACGTGGAATAAATGCTTCTCCAGGGAAGGCTCCGCCAAAGGCAAAGTAGGAGAGATAGGAGCCCACAACGGGTATCGCTTGAATAATCGCTTCAGCGATACGAATACCTGTTCCAGAAAGTAGATCATCTGGAAGTGAGTAACCAAGGAATCCTTCAACAATTCCTAGAGTAAGAAGTCCAATACCGATGATCCAGTTTCCTTCACGTGGCTTACGGAAAGCTCCTGTGAAGAAGACACGCATCAAGTGGGCAACGATCGCTGCCATAAAGATAAGTGCAGCCCAGTGGTGGATCTGTCGCATCAACAAGCCACCGCGAACCTCAAATGAGATATGCAGAGTTGAGGCGTAAGCGGCAGACATCTGCACACCTTCTAGAGGTTCATAGCTGCCTTCATAGATAACTTCACGAGCAGAAGGGTCAAACCAAAATGTTAGATATGTTCCGGATAGAAGCAGGATGATGAATGAGTAAAGCGCGACTTCACCGAGAAGAAATGACCAGTGGTCCGGGAACACCTTCTGCAGATTTTTTTTCATCCATGCTGCAGCACCAGTTCGCTCATCAACATAGTTAGCGACTTGTCCTAATTTTTGTTCAGTTGTCATGATGAGATACGCCCCCAAAAGCTAGGTCCAACTGGTTCGGTAAATGGCGTGCGGGCCATAAGGAAACCTTCAGCATCCACTGTGATATTTAACTGCGGAAGTGGTCTAGCCGCAGGTCCAAAAATGACCTTTGCGGCACGTGTGACATCAAATGTTGATTGGTGACACGGACACAGCAGGTGCTTGGTGGTTTGTTCATACAAAGCAACAGCACAACCCATGTGAGAGCAGATCTTTGAGAAGGCGATGATGCCCTCATGTGTCCAGCTAAGGCGCTCTGCATCCAAGTTGAACTCTTCAGGGCGAAGGCGGATGAGCAGCAATGCATCCTTCGCAATGTCATTGAGCTTGCGATGCTCAGGGTCATCGGTTTCAGGTAAAACCTGTGCAACGGCGCCAACTTCAAGGTCAGAGGCACGGATTCTGCGATCACCTGGGTCGGTAACTAAATAGGTGCCGGCTTTCCACGAAGTTTCCTTTAAATCATTTCCTGGAAGCGGACCTAAGTCGCGAAGAAGCAATAGGGGAGAGATCGCAGACAATCCAAGTGCTGCACCTAGTGATCGCTTGATCAATGAGCGACGACCAAGTCCAGAAGCGTTAGCTCCATCCTTAACAGCGGCGACAAACTCTTTACGATCCTCATCTGGGGATCTGAACTCGTGGCGATGTGCAATTACCTCTTGATCGGGCATCAAAGTTTTTGCCCAATGGATCGCACCCATTCCAATAAAGAAGAGCGAGATCGCCATACCTAAACCAAGACCTAATTGGTGAGCGTTTTGATTTCCCATAACTGGTACAAATACAAAGACATCATCAGGAATGAAGAAAGAAGCAACAAGTAACAAAGTTCCTAGTGATGAGATTCCAAAGAGGATTGCAACTTGACGTTCTGCGCGCTTTGCTGCAACAGGATCGTGATCTGCTTTTCTATGAACGTGGGCGGGCAATCCTGGATCTTTAATCGCTTCGATTTCATTAGACATTTTTTATCTCGCCTTCATAGCTAGCCATACAGCTACACCAATAAGAAGTCCTAGACCAAGGGTCCATGCAAGCAAACCTTCAGTTACAGGACCTACGCGTCCAAGGGATGCGCCACCAAGGTTTGGCTCAGACTCCGCATGCTTAATCCACTTGATAATTGATTTCTTCTCTTCAGGTGTAATTGTTTTATCACTAAAAACTGGCATCGCTTGTGGACCAGTAACCATTGCTTCGTAAATATGCTTTGGTTCGATACCCATCAAAGTTGGTGCGTACTTGCCCTGTGTGAGAGCTCCACCTTGTCCAGCAAAGTTGTGGCACATCGCGCAATTGTTTCGGAACAATTCGCCACCTTCAGCGATGCTTCCATCACGTTCGTAGTTCAACTGTTCTTCCGTTGGAATTTCAGGTCCTGGAGCTAGTGATGCGACATATGCAGCTAGGGCTGCAGTCTCCTCAGGTGTGTACAAAGGGGTCTTACGCATAGCCTGCTGACTCATATCAGCCATAGGCATGCGACCGGTACCAACCTGAAAATCAACAGATGCAGCGCCAACACCAACTAGGGATGGAGCGATTGCGCCACCTTCAGAGTTGAGACCGTGACATGAAGAGCAGCCCTTCAAAAAGATCTGACGGCCTTCTTCAATCAGTGCTGAACGATCGGCTGTGGTTGTCTGCGCAGTAGTTGTCGCACTAGCAACACTAAAGGTTGTTCCAATCGCAAACAATGCAAAGATCAACAATGCAGGACCAACCGCCTTGTGGCGACGGTAGCGAGATAGACGCTTCACTTTTATTCCTTACTACTTAACTAGATAAATCGCAGCAAAAAGTGCGATCCATACGACGTCGACGAAGTGCCAGTAATACGAAACTACAATTGCTGTTGTGGCTTGTTGGTGAGTAAAGCGACGAGCTTTAGAGACACGCACCATCACGATGAGGAAGGCGATTAATCCACCGGTCACATGCAGGCCATGGAAACCTGTTGCTATGTAAAAGATCGAGCTATACGCATTTGTTGACAGCGCCAAACCTTCAGATACCAAAAGAGCATATTCATACACCTGACCGGCAATAAAGAATGAACCCATCAAAAATGTAAGGGCGAACCACTCGCGCATTCCCCACTTATTAATTTGGAAAAGTTTGCCCGTGCGGCGGTTTTGAAAACGTTCAGCAGCAAAAACACCAAACTGACATGTGACTGATGAGAGCACCAAAATAGTTGTGTTAAATGCAGCAAAGGGGATGCTGAGTAACTCTGATGACTCAGACCAAATCGTTGGTCCTTGCACAGCACGTGTTGTGAAGTAAATGGCAAAGAGCGCTGCGAAGAACATCAGCTCGCTAGAGAGCCAGACAATTGTTCCGACCGCTACTGCGTTAGGACGTGTGATCTTGTGGTGTGCTGCTTGGCTTGACATAGGGCCGATTATTCCCGAAAAGCTGCTCGCCGTCTGCCTCGAGCCAGCCAGAACGGGCTTGATTTTGCCGATATCGAGGTGAAACAGGTCACCTCAAAAAAGGGGCATTTCTGAGAAGGGGCAGAGTCTTTTTGCCCCGGTTTTTTCATTAGAATGTCCCAATGGCCGAGATCAAAAAACAAATCATTGTGTACTCCGATGACTCCTCAGTTCGCTCCTCAATTGTTTCTGCACTTGGTGCAAGGGTTGCTAAGGATCTTCCAGAGCATGAGATTCATGAGTTTGCTACTGGCTCGGCCCTGAGAGCTTATGTTGACTCGAAAAACCTCGCCGGCGGATTCCGCGCCGATCTTTTCATTCTGGATGGCGAAGCTGCCCAAGAAGGTGGCTTAGGCATGGCCCGTCAATTAAAGGATGAGGTATTCAACTGCCCACCGATCTTGGTGATTACAGGTCGTAAAGAGGATAAGTGGCTGGCCGCCTGGTCTTTAGCTGAGGCATCTGTTGTCCATCCCATCGACCCATTTACGCTAGCCAAGACCGCTGCAGAATTACTCCGCGGCGCCTCAGTAGTTTCTGCTTAAATTTTCTCATGAGCCAATTGCTGTGGGATGAAAACATAGCAATTATTGAGTCCGGATTAGATTTAGAAACTGATCGAGTCCAATGGTGCATGAACCAAATCCTTACTGGGCAAGCGGCTAATGAAAATATAAAAGGTTTTCTGATCGCGCTAAAAACTAAAGGTGAAACGCCTGAAGAGGTTGGGGCTTTAGTAGACCAGATGTATCAACATTGTGGTCCTATCTCCATTACAGAACGTGCCGTTGACACGGTAGGTACAGGGGGAGATGGTGCACACACAATTAATATCTCCACAACTGCAGCGATTATTGCTGCAGCTGCAGGTGCCAAGGTAGTTAAGCATGGCAACCGAGCTGCATCATCCAAATCAGGGGCTGCAGATCTTCTTGAAAATCTTGGGATCAACATTAATCTTGATGGAAAAGGTGTTGAAAAGAGTTTTCATACTCTGGGTATTGGCTTTTGCTTTGCTCCTGTTTTTCATCCTGCAATGAAGCACGCCGCTGCCGCCAGAAAAGAGCTGGGAACGCCAACGGTTTTCAACATTTTGGGCCCACTTGCAAATCCAGCAAAACCCAAGGCAGCTGCAATTGGTGTCGCAAATGAACGCATGCACCTTGTCATGGCGCAGGTTCTAGGCGATCGCGGAGTGGATGGCTTTGTTTTTCGTGGTGATGATGGGTTGGATGAGATAACCCTTGCTACTTCGACATCGGTGCTCACTATTGGAACCGAGGAAATAGTTAGCGGTCTAATTAGTCCAGCTGATTTTGGAATCAACCTGTCGCCTATTGAGTCATTAGTAGGTGGTGATGGCGCAGAAAATGCTCGTATCTCCAATGAGATTTTTGAGGGTAAACAAGGTCCGCACAGAGATGCATGTGTGCTTAATGCGGCGGCAGCGATTGCGGCATATGAGGGTCACGCCGATCTGTTATTGCATGATCGAATTGCCGCAGGTGTAAAGGCTGCAAACCTTGCACTGGATTCAGGTGCGGCAAAGGAGCTTATTATTAAGTGGGCTGAACTTACTCAGCGATTGAGCGCTTAGCCCTCTTTTTCTGAGAGGGAAATTTTCGCATCTGTTCAAAGTTATGGATGTTAAAGCCCGCCAAGCGTTCTATTAATCCATGTAAAACATCCACAGTTGCTTTTGCATCATCCAAAGCACGGTGGTTAGGCAAGGTCTCTGCTCCAAAAAATTGCGCCAAAGTAGATAACTTGCAGTTAATTACTTCATCTCTATCTAGTACTGCGCGAGCAAGCCGTGCTGTATCGACAGTTTGATACTCAGGCCAATCGATCTCGTGGGTTAATGCTGCGGCCTTGAGAAAACTTAAATCAAAGGGCGAGTTATGGGCAACAACAACTGTCTCATCAGGAGAACCTAGGAATTCAAAAAGTGTGGGAAGGATTTCATCGATAAACGGTGCAGAGATCAACATCTCGTCGGTGATCCCGGTTAACTCGGTGATGAAATGGGGCAGAGAATGGCCAGGATCAACAAAACTTTGAAAGGTGGCGATGACTTCTCCGCCCTTTACCTTCACTACTCCGATTTCAGTGATTCCAGCTCCCAGTCGAGGTGAACCACCCGAAGTTTCTAAATCCAGGACGGCAAATACTGTTTCAGAGAGTTCCCTCTCAGTAACTTTGCTCATAACGGCAATGGTAGGTGATTGCTCCGACATAACTTCAGTCGTACTCTTCATACATGGCTGTTGATGGAGCACCTGATGGATGGATGCAGGATTGGGCTGCCATGGGTTCAGGAAAGAACGCGCATATAGGCGTACTACTGGTTCATGGTTTTACTGGATCGCCTGCCTCGATGCGCCCTTGGGGAGAGTTCTTACACTCCAAAGGGTATTCAGTTCGAGTGCCATTGTTGCCTGGACATGGAACACATCCAGAACATCTCAACAAAGTTAAATGGCAGGAATGGCCTGCAAAGGTTGAGTTTGAGCTCAGCGAACTTCGAAAAAGTTGTGATGTAATTTTCTTGATTGGTTTATCAATGGGTGGTGGCACTGTTCTCAATGTTGCAGCATCAAACAATGATTCTCTGACAGGAGTTGTTTTGGTTAACCCGATGATCCACGTAAAGGGTGTTCCTGTAGAGCTAGCATTTTTCTTGTCACGTCTACAAAAGATGCGCACCAGCGTTGGAGATGACATTAAACGTCCTGGAGTTACAGAATGGGGATACGACGCACTACCAACCAGAGGCGTTTACCAGCTGCTTAAAATGTTGCGAATTACAAGACGTAATCTGAGCAAGGTCACTATCCCGGTACAGCTGTTTCATTCCGTAGAGGACCACACCTTGCCGGTCACAAATACAGAGATAATCATGGATGAGATCGGTTCAGCCAATAAGAGCAGAATTGAACTTGTAAATAGTTATCACGTTGCGACGATGGATTACGACCAAGAGCTAATCTTCCAGAACTCTCTGACCTTTATCGAGTCTCTAACTAAGTAGTACTTATCAGCTTGTCTTACGAGACCGCCAAACTAATGGCGATCCCTAGTATTCCAATCGCAGATGTAGCGGTAAGAACTCTTCGTACTTGGGGTTTTTGAATATAAACCGAAGATTTTTTGACAGTCCATATAAGTCCGATATTCCACACAATTGAAATGATTGCCCAGACCGCACCAAGTGTAATGATGCCTACGGCAAGAGAGCTCTGTTGCGGAATAAATGCAGGTATAAAGGCGACCGCGTAAACAGCTGCTTTTGCATTGGTTAAATTGGTTATCAGCCCCAGGCGAAAAGATCCCCAATCCGAGATCTGGGTCTTACTGTCTAGGTCAAATTTTCCGAACTCTTTACGAAGCGAGTAGAAAGTTTGTGCTGATATCAACATTAAGAAAATTACGCCTGTCCATTTGAGAATTAAGTATGCAGTCTCAGACTCGGTGAAAATTGCCGATAAACCAATCGCACTTGAAACACTCCAGATCATGATTCCAAGACAATTTCCAATTGAAGATAAGAGCGCCGCTTTAGGACCGCCGATTATTGATTGCCGAAGCACCATGGCAACTCCCTGACCGGGAACCATTACCAACAACGTGGTTGCAAATATGAAAGATGGAAGGTTTTCTAGGATGGCAGACATCTTTATTTTCTGCGGGGTCTTACCGTTAGTTCGTCGACGCCGATTCGATTTGCTCGAAAATTATTTACAGGTGAATCGCTGGGATATCCAATAGCAATACCGCACAGCAATCGGTAATCCTTTGAGATTTCAAACTCTTTGCGAACAACATCCTCCCATATACCCACCGCACCTTGAGCGCAGGTACCTAATCCATGCGCATGTGCGGAAAGAATCAGGTTTTGCATCATTAGTCCGGCATCCGATGCAGCATAAATGTGAAGACTCTTGTGTACAAAGACAAAGAGTTCGACGGGTGCGCCAAAGAATGAATAATTCTTTGCCCATTGCTTATCGCGTGCATCTCTGTCGCCTCTTTGAACTCCAAAGAGTTCATACAACTCTTTACCTACGCGCTCTGCTCGTGGCTTGAGTTCGGATGGATACGGCTTTGCGATTGATCGATTACTAGTCGGAAGTCCATATCTAGAATAAACAATTCGCAACTTATTCAAAAAACCCTTGCGTATGATTTTGGATAGCACGCCCCAGCGAGAAAGAAACTCGTCACTGATTCGATCTCTAATATCGCCCGAAGCGACCGCCACTTTAAAGGGACGAGTGTTGGACCAACTTGGAGCGGTGAGAGCATCCGTGAGAATTTGATCTAGAACATTTTGGGGGATGGGAGTTGACTTGAAATCTCGAGTACTTCTGCGTGAGGACAGGAACTTTGAAAACTCTTCAGATGTAATCATTTCGCAACTTTATCTATAGTTTTCGAATACTCATGGGTAAGGAAAGAAAATTCGGTGTTGTCGCGTGTGGACGATACTGGGATCGAACCAGTGACCCCCACAATGTCAATGTGGTGCTCTACCGCTGAGCCAATCGTCCTAGGTGTGAGAACTATACAACACAAGATTTATCGAGCGTAATCATCCTCGATACGCTCAATATCATCTTCACCAAAGTATGTTCCGGTTTGAACTTCAATGAAGACAAGGTCCAGTGTGCCTTGATTTCCAATTCGATGAAGAACCCCAGTTGGAACATCAACGGTCTCGCCAGCATTTTTTTCAAACACCTGACCATCCAAAGTAACTGTTGCCACACCTGAAACTATGAACCAATGCTCTTTTCGTTTCTGGTGACGCTGATATGAAAGACGGGCACCAGGTTTTACATAAATGCATTTAACTTTATGAGTAGGTTCATCTTGTAAAACTTCATAACGTCCCCAAGGTCTGAATGAGTCGTCATCGATCATCATCTTTTTCCTTTGATCCTTGTTGAACACCAGTTGTGTTTTAACGACAACAGTCTTGCATTAATACTGGAGGTCGGGACGGGATTTGAACCCGTGTAGAGGGATTTGCAGTCCCTTGCCTCGCCTCTCGGCCACCCGACCATACAAATATCGCCGCAAGATTTAATTCTTCGAAGAGAGTTCAATCTAAACGGCGAGTATCAGAGCGGACGACCGGGTTCGAACCGGCGACCTGAACCTTGGCAAGGTTCCGCGCTACCAACTGCGCTACGTCCGCGAGGAGGACAAATCTAGCGCAGGAGACCCATATCCGCCAAAGTGCCCAAATCCGCAAATTAAAGAGAGATTGGTTAGCGTTGCCCCGTGGAACATCCATCAGATGCACCCCTTTTTTGGATGGGGGGTCGTAAGGCAACACAGATTGTGGAGATCTCGAATAATCCCGCATGCCTTGATGATGGGGATTTTTGGGCGGTATCTACAACCTTTGAAGGTGGATTTATCGCAGCCAAGTTTGCATCAGTAGAAAATGCAAGCTTTCCCGAATCAAACTGGATACCAGTTACAGCCAAATGGTTCACTCATCCAGAACGAGATGGGTACATTAAATATGTAGATCTCATTCGAGAAAAGATTGCACAAGGTTGGGTTTACCAGGTCAATGCTTGTCGCCAGCTATCTGCCGAAGATGCAAATCCTAATTTGCGCGGATTGTTCTCACTTATTTTGAAGGCAAATCCCGCACCATGGGCCAGTTATTTTGAGATTCCGGGACTCAATATCGCTTCAGCGTCTCCTGAACTCTTTCTTTTGCGCGACGGAAATCGGGTAACCACCTCGCCAATTAAAGGAACCCAACCTTTGGGATCTGATGATTTTGGAGTTAAAGATCGATCGGAGAACATCATGATCGTGGACTTGATGCGCAACGATCTAGGAATAATCTGCAAAAGTGGATCAGTTGGAGTAAGCAGATTGCTGGCAACTGAAGACCACCCAGGGCTACAGCATTTAGTTTCGGATGTTCAAGGCGAACTTCTTGATGGCATTAAATGGAGTTCGATAATCGAGGCGATCTCACCTCCAGGATCAGTTAGCGGCGCACCTAAATCTTCGGCACTCAATGTGATTGAAGAGAATGAAAATCCACGTGGACCGTACTGCGGAATCCTGGGCTGGGTGCAAGGGGACATGGCGGCACTATCAGTTGCAATTCGGGTTTTTTGGAAGGATGACAAGCTTCGTTTTGGAACAGGGGCTGGCATCACATTTAGTAGCGATTCGATTCAGGAATGGGAAGAGACTGAACTCAAAGCGGCACGTTTGATAAAAATTGCATCAGGTGAAAACTCGTGAAGGTCATTCAAAACGGATTGATGCTAAATCAATCGGAGAGCCTCTGTGATGAAAAGGGCTGGATGGCAGGTAAAGGCATCTTCGAAACGATCAAGACGGTAGATAACCAGCCATGGGCACTGTCTAGACATATGAGACGAGCGGTTACTAGTGCATTACGTGAAGGTATACAGCTGCCATCTCAGGAAGATTTATTGACCGCTTTCGATATTTTGTTTTCCCATGAAAGTTTTGAAAATGGCCTCCTTCGCGTTTCATTTTGTCAGGATGGTAAATGGGCTGCGGCGCATCTGCCGTATGAGACTCTGAACTTTGCCGCCAAATTGCATTCTTATAATCAAGAGGTAGCAAATCAAGGGCAACCCATAAAGAGTTTTCCATACTCACATCGGCTTAGGATCCTAGATGAGGTCAACGCATTAGGTTTTGATGAAGCGATCGTTTTCAACACTGATAGGCGGGTCTGTGAAGGCGCAGTCACCAATCTGATCTTCTTGTTAGATGGACAATGGGTTACTCCGCCAATTAGTGATGGTGTTCTTCCGGGTGTTATGCGAGCTTTAGTGATCGAGTATTGCGGAGTTCAGGTAAGGAGTATCTCGGAATCTGATTTACCAAGGGTCGAATCTGGCTATTTGTTGAGCAGTTTGCGAATCGCGCAACCGATCGGATCTATAGATGGCAGAGATTTACTTCAAACCCCTCAATTTCGCGCTGAAATTGAAGCAATGGCGCTAAAGACTTCGGTAGGCTAACCACATGGCACAGATCTCGCTCACAGTTGATGGTGTTGCCCACCAAGTTGAGGCTGATCAACGCCCTACCCATTTATTTGCAGATAAAAAGGATGTCGTTGTTTGCCGGGTTAATGGAGTGCTCAAGGATTTGTGGACCGAACTCAGTGACGGGGATTTGGTTGAATCAGTAGTGATCTCATCACCAGATGGCCTAGCGGTATTGCGTCACTCAACCGCACATGTGATGGCGCAGGCGGTCCAAGAAGTTTACGCAAACACACGTCTAGGAATTGGTCCACCAATCAAAGATGGTTTCTATTACGACTTTGATCCTGAGAACACTTTCAACCCTGATGATCTGGTGAAGATCGAAAGTGCTATGCGCAAAATTATTAAGGAAGGTCAAAGATTTCGTCGCCGAGTCACAACCGAAGCTGACGCGCTTAAAGAGTTGGCACACGAGCCATACAAGTGTGAGTTAATCGGTATTAAAGGTCCTGCTGGCGAAGAAGCATCTGTCGAAGTAGGCGGTTCAGAGCTCACCATTTACGACAATTTAGGTCGAGATGGAAATCCAGTGTGGAGCGATTTGTGTCGTGGTCCACATCTTCCATCTACTAAACAAATTCCTGCCTTCAAGTTGATGAGAACCGCTGCTGCCTACTGGCGAGGATCTGAAAAGAACCCAATGCTCCAAAGAATTTATGGAACAGCTTGGCCTTCTCAGGATGAGTTAAATGGTTATCTTGAATTACTGGCCGAGGCTGAAAAACGCGATCATCGCCGACTGGGTACCGAATTAGATCTTTTTTCATTTCCTGAAGAGATTGGTTCTGGATTAGCGGTATTTCATCCAAAGGGTGGAATTGTTCGTCGAGCGATGGAGGATTACTCACGTATTCGCCATGAAGAGGAAAACTACGAGTTCGTCTACTCTCCACATTTAACAAAAGCTGCACTCTTTGAAACATCCGGTCACTTGCAGTGGTATGCAGATGGAATGTACCCGCCAATGATCCTTGATGAAGAGTTGAACGCTGATGGCACGATTAAGCGAGCGGGCCAGCAGTATTACATGAAGCCGATGAACTGTCCTTTCCACAATTTAATTTACAAATCTCGAGGTCGCTCATACCGTGAACTTCCGCTTAGATTATTTGAGTTTGGCACGGTTTATCGTTACGAGAAATCCGGCGTACTGCACGGCATCACTCGAGCACGAGGCTTTACTCAAGATGATGCGCACATTTACTGCACAAAAGAGCAGATGGTTGGTGAGCTAGATTCATTGCTTACCTTCGTACTTAATCTGCTCCGTGATTATGGTTTGAATGATTTCTATCTTGAACTTTCAACTAAAAATGAAGAAAAGTTTGTTGGTGAAGATGCTGATTGGGCTGAAGCCACCGAGGCTTTGCGTAAAGCTGCTACTGCACAAAATCTAGAGCTTGTTCTAGATGAGGGTGGAGCGGCTTTCTATGGACCAAAGATTTCAGTTCAGGCAAAGGATGCGATTGGTCGTACATGGCAAATGTCCACGATCCAAGTGGATTTTCAATTGCCGCAGCGCTTTGAACTTGAATATTCAGCGGCAGATGGAACCCGTCAACGTCCAGTGATGATTCACCGTGCCTTGTTTGGTTCAATCGAACGTTTCTTTGGTGTTCTCACAGAACATTACAGCGGCGCTTTTCCACCATGGTTAGCGCCCGTGCAAGCGATCGGTATTCCAGTCGCAGATACCTTTGCCGATTACCTCGGTGATGTCATGACGCAAATGCGAAAGGCGGGCATTCGAGCCGAGCTTGATGCCTCCGATGATCGTATGCAGAAAAAGGTTCGTAACGCTCAGATGCAGAAGATTCCCTTTATGGTGATTGCCGGCGAAGAGGATCAAAAGGCTGGAGCGGTTTCATTCCGATATCGCAATGGCGAGCAGAAGAATGGAATTCCGGTTGCCGATGCGATCGCTGAGATCAAAAAGGCTGTCTCTGAACGCACTCAGGTGTAATTAGTGAACCAGCCAATTAATGGAGCGGGTATGCCAGATGGTTGGCAAAGGTTGTGGGCGCCACATCGCCTCGATTATCTTCGTGGTGAGAACAGACCGTTAGAAGGAAATGATGTTGCTTGTCCTTTCTGTGCAATCCCGGCGATGTCTGATGAAGAAGGATTGATCGTTCACCGAGGAAAAACCGCCTATGTGGTTATGAATCTTTATCCCTACAACCCCGGCCATCTCTTGGTGTGCGCCTTCCGACATGTTGCCGATCTGACTGATTTGTCAGATCAAGAGCGGGATGAGATCTCTGCATTGACGGCGCATGCAATGACAACGGTACGTAAAGTCTCTGCACCCGATGGCTTTAATTTAGGAATGAATCAAGGCGCGGTATCTGGTGCCGGTGTTGCGGCACATATTCATCAACATGTAGTGCCACGATGGAGCGGCGATGCAAACTTCATGCCAATCATCGGTAAGACAAAGGTGCTTCCACAACTTCTTCATTTAACACGATCTGAGATTGCTTCAGCTTGGTGATTACTTCAATTCTTGAATATACCTATTAACAATATCGACACCGATACCTTTTTCAATCCATAAAGGGATAGCTGGGAAAAGTAATCCTGCTGCAAAAGCATCTTCGCCCGAAGCTTGAATCAACTCTAGGTACTCATCTCTAAACTCTTGCACCAAAGTTTCATGCTCGGGCTCGCACGCTTTTATAGTCGGCGGGGTAGTGGAGTAGTCGATGATTGAAAGATCGCTCAATGAGATAAGAGCGATCGGCAATCCCATCTCATCATGTAATACTAAATAAGGAGTTGCCATCGGTGATAAGACTCGATTGGCGATCATCACCGCATCATCAAAATCTGCTTCAAGCTTTTCTAGATGGGTGACAACTAAAAGTCGAGGAATCTGATACTCATCTAGCTCAGCCCACTGTTGGATGGTTACTTGATCCACCCCTGCCGAAGGATTAATGGCAAAGATGGCCAAATCGCTCTGGCTATGGACCTGGTTGGCCACCGTTGCGCCAAAGGCTTGTGCGATCCGCTCCGGCTCAGCGCTGGCGTGACCATAGACATGAATTACACCGTTGGTGATTTGTGTTTGCACTGGGTCAGCCTACGATGGTCCTTGATGTTAAGCGCACGTTTGAAGCCCGCAGTCACCAAGTTAATTACTCCGGTGGCAGCATTTGCCCTACGCATAGGAGTAACCCCCAACGCAGTTACTTGGGTTGGAGCAATAGGCGTGGTTGCCACATCATTGTTTTTTTATCCTCAAGGGGAGTTCTTTATCGGAACCTTGGTTATTTGTCTTTTGGCTTTAAGTGATTTGTTTGACGGAACCATGGCACGTCTATCTAGTTCTGGGTCTAGCCGTTGGGGCAGTTTCCTGGATTCAACTATTGACCGGGTTACAGACTCTGCAATTTTATTAGGCGTTTCGATTTACTTGATAAACCAAAATGATCCTCTGGCTTATGTTGCGTTATTAACCTTGGTGTCCGGTTTGCTAGTGCCATATATCCGAGCAAAAGCTGAAAGTTTTGGAATTGCGTGCTCTGGTGGAATCGCTGAAAGAACTGAACGGTTAATTATTTCACTCGCAGCGATTGGCTTTGATGGTTTAGGAGTTCCGTATGTCCTTGCGATTGGGTTATGCAGCCTGGCCGCTTTAGGAATCTTTACAGTTTTCCAGAGAATGCTTATTGTTAAGCGGGCGATCTAAAGTGAGAGAGAATTTATCTGCGTACCTTTACTTTGCCGGTTGGCGACTACTGCGATGGCTTCCAGAAAAAGCAACCTACAGGCTTGCGAATCGAGTCGCTGATTTTCTTGTAGGGCGAAATGGTAAGAGCGTTCAGAGACTTCGTGAAAATCTTGCTCGTACGCAACCAAATATAACTGCGCTTAATTTAGATCTTCTTATCATTGAAGCTATGCGATCTTATATGCGGTATTGGTGTGACACCTTTAGGTTTCCTGATTGGTCCTCAGATCGCGTTGTAAACACAGTCTCAGTCACCAACGAGCATCTGTTAACCGATGCAATTGCAGCTAAAACGGGTGTCATCGTCGCTCTGCCGCATGCAGGAAATTGGGATCATGCCGGAGCCTATTTCTGTGCAAAAGGGATTCCATTGGTAACGGTGGCCGAGAGATTAAAACCCGAAAAGTTATTTTTGAAGTTTCTCCACTATAGACAATCTATGGGCATGGAAGTTCTTCCACTTGATGGTCGAGTGCTAGATACCTTGAC
>JBFYOY010000021.1:0-8733 GCA_041303575.1 Actinomycetes bacterium | reverse complement strand
CTCATGATTTCTGCGGTTTCAAAGGTGAAATCTTCAGAGCCGTAACGAGCATCGCGGCCTATTACAACAGAGCTTAAGTTTCGCTCTTTCATGTAAGAAACAATTCCTGCTGCGGCACGGCCAACAACTGCGCGGTTCATGCCAGAGGGACCTGGTCTTATAGGACCACGTAAACCTGCGGTGCCAAACTGAAGAAAACCGTTAAAGGATGCACGCAGTTCAGATTCATTGCCAGCATCGAGCCACTGCTGTAACTGGGCAGCGGTTTTTGGATCTGGATCATCTGCGATCCAGGCAAGAACTTCCTGCTCTAATGAGAGATCCATGTGCTTAGAGTAACTTCGGGATAACCCCTTTGAGAAGTGCGCCCATTCGATCAGCAGCTGCTTTACCTGCTGCAATTACCTCTTCATGGTTGAGTTTCTCACCAGTTACACCCGCTGCAGCATTTGTGACCAAAGAGATACCTAGAACTTCAGCTCCCAATGCATGTGCTGCGATCGCTTCAGGCACCGTTGACATGCCAACTAAATCTGCGCCCATTGTTCGCATCATCAAAATCTCAGCAGGAGTTTCATATGTTGGGCCGCGCCAATGCACATAAACGCCTTCTTGCAATGATGCATCCTCTTTCTTAACAATCTCACGAATTCGCTTACTGTAAAGATCAGTTAAATCAACAAAGGTTGCACCAGAAAGTGGCGAAACTGCAGTTAATGAGATGTGATCCCGAATCAAAACAGGTTGACCAACTGAGTAAGCGGTATTAATGCCACCGCAAGCATTAGTCAAAATAACTACTTTGCATCCAGCTTTAACTGCGGTGCGAACACTGTGTACTACGGGTTCGATTCCCTTGCCCTCGTATAGATGTGTTCTGCCCAAGAAAACAAGTGCGCGAAGTTTTTTGCCATCACTTTCAATTACATAAGAGCGGACCTTGCCAGAGTGACCTTCGACAGCTGGTGCAAAAAATCCGGTGAACTCTTCTGCGTTGCACTCAAATACTGGCGTACCGAGCGCATCAACCGCACTGACCCAACCTGAGCCCATAACCAGCGCAACATCATGCTGTGCAAAGCCGGTCTTGGTAGCAATTTCTTGTGCAGCCTTTTCAGCTGCAGCTAGAGGGTCTTTATAAAGAAGTTCGGTCTGTGTCATGCGGTAATAATGTCACAAACAAGCCGTATGCCGCCCCTACCTCATGCCCTTTACTTCGGGCCAGGAGTACCCAAGTGAAGCAAAGGCTTTGCGGACAAAAGGCATTGAGATTCCAACAACATTTGTGTAGTCGCCCTCAATTGAAGGGATAAATGGAGAACTAAAACCATCCAAAGTAAATCCACCTGCAACGTGCAATGGCTCTTCTGTGGCAACGTAATCTGCAATCTCTTCATCGCTCATGTGATCGAAGGTGACTCGCGTAGTAACTCGATCTGTGATTTCTATATCTTTAGTTGTATCGATAATGCAGTGGCCAGTGTGCAACAGTCCGGAATTACCACGCACTCGCATAGCGCGTTCTGTAGCAATTTCTGGGGTTCCAGGCTTTCCTAAGGATTGGCCATCAAACTCAAAGGTTGAATCACAGCCGATTATGATCGCCGGGTAATCAATCTGCTCGCGAACGGTATGTGCCTTTGTAATTGCTAATGCGATGACCATATCGGCAGGAGATAAAGAGTTGAAAAACTCAGTTTCCTCGTCCACATGGCTGACGATGATTTTTGGCGAAAGTCCTGCAGACTCCAACAGGCGACGTCGGCTCGTTGATTGCGAAGCTAAAACAATTGTTGTCATGATTATTCAAACCTTCTGGCTCTATATGTCGCGTAACCCTCAGTACACCTCTAACTCTATCGTTACATCTACGATAAGCCTGTGAGTAAAACCTTTCCAACGGTAGGCCTATTTGGTTCTGCCCCTCATGCCGGAATGTTCATTTCGCCAGCGCAAGCATTGGGCGTAGAACTTCTGCATGACGCCGATGGCAAGAGATGCGATGTTGTGACAGTTATTGATAGATCCTTCCCAATAAGTTTAGTAAAAGGGTTAGAGGCAGATGGTGTGACTGTGCGTCCATCATTTTCTGCATTGTCAGCTTCAGGTGAAAAGCATGAGTTACATATCGATGAACAATCCACAATTTGTGTAATGGTTGCGCGTTCGCCACATGGACAGGCAACAACATGGGCACCCACTGAAATTGTAAGAAGCAGTAAGAGATGGGATATGAGCGTTACTCCAGCTCGGAATTTAACCGCTGCTTTACAGGAAAAGGTGCAACAGATTGCTCTGGATTTTTCAGCACAAATAGGGGCTGTCGGAGTCATCGCCCTTGAAATGTCGATCAAGGAGCAAGAAGCAATAATAAAAAATGTAGAGATGTACCCACACGCTTCGGGCAATTGGACAGTAGATGGATCAATTACTAGTCAATATGAACAACATTTGCGAGCGATTCTAGATTTACCTTTGGGGGAGCCTTCAATGTCTGCCAAGTATGTTGTTACTGCAAATATTTACTGCGGCGACAAACCTAATATGTATCGCCCATACCTGCATTTAATGGCGCGTACACCCGCCCTTAAGTTTCATCAATACAAGGGTTTGGTTAATCCAGGTGATTTAACTGGACACATTACCCTTGCCGGTGATGATGTTGATGCCATCATTGAAGAGGTACGACATGCAGTTGAATATATGCAGGGCGAGATAGATGAGTAAAGTTTTAGCGAGACCGGTACTCAATCGCTGGGCAACGATCCATCACAGTTAACAAACCTGCAGCTTGAGCACGTTCAATCGCTGCTTCATCGATTACATCCAGCTGAAGCCAAACCGCTTTAGCACCAATTGCAATCGCTTCATCTACTACCGAACCAACTAATTGAGCGTTCACAAAACAATCAACAACATCAACCGATTCTGGAATCTCAGTCAAACTTTTGTAACCAATTTCTCCGTGAACTGATTCAGCCTTTGGATGCACCGGAATAATTCGATGACCTTTATCTTGTAGTAACGCAGCTACGCCAAAGGCTGCACGATCCGGATTATTACCAAGTCCAACTACGGCCCAGGTTTTTAAGGCCAGAACCGCATCAATTGTTTCCTTGGTATTAATCGGTACGACCTAGGGCGTGAAACTTCCAACCCGCCTTGCGCCAAAGATTGCGATCCAACATATTGCGACCATCAATAATGATCTTTCCCTTAACAAGTGGAGCGATAGCGGCAGGATCAATCTGTCGGTACTCCTTCCACTCAGTTAAGTGCAGGATCAGATCAGCATCTTTTAGTGCATCTGTAACAACCTCTTGATACTGAAGATTTGGGAAGCGCTTACGTGCAGGTTCGATGCCCTGAGGATCATGAACAACAACAATTGCTCCAGCAGCTTGTAACTGTGCAGCGATATCAAGCGCAGGGGAGTCACGCACATCATCGCTATCTGGTTTGAAGGTTGCACCCAAGACAGCGATCTTGTACTTAGTTAGATCCTCTGAGAGTTCACCGCGGACCACATCGATGACACGTTGACGTGCACGAAGGTTGATGGCATCGATTTCACGCAAGAACTCAAGTGCTTGCTTGGCACCCAGCTCTTCGGCGCGAGCCATAAATGCACGAATATCCTTTGGAAGACATCCTCCACCAAAACCGATTCCCGCTTGCAAGAAACGGTTTCCGATACGTGGGTCATATCCAATTGCCTTTGCTAAAACAGTGACATCTCCACCTGCTGCTTCACAAACCTCAGCCATCGCATTGATAAATGAAATCTTTGTTGCAAGGAATGAGTTTGCAGCAACCTTGACTAACTCTGAAGTTGGCAGATCTGCGCGAATCCATGGTGTTCCTAGAGCGATCACTGGTTCGTAAACCTCTTTAAGAATTTCTTCTGCACGGTCATTTGCAACACCGACAACCAAACGATTTGGAGTCAAAGTATCTTCAACCGCAAAACCTTCACGCAAAAACTCTGGGTTCCAGGCAAGATCTGCTTGGGGTGCAATCTTTGCTAACTCTTCACGTAAGCCTTGCGCAGTTCCAACTGGAACAGTTGATTTACCAACAACGAGTGCGCCATCTTTGAGATGTGGAGCGATAGCAGCTACTGCTGATTTCACATAAGTTAGATCTGCAGCAAGTCCATCTTTACTCTGTGGAGTTCCAACGCAAACAAAGTGAACATCTGCATCCTTAACCGCTGAAAAATCTGTTGTAAAGGAAAGTCGTCCTGTTTTCATTTCTTGTTCAAGTAAGGTGTCTAAACCTGGCTCGTAAAAGGGCAACTTGCCGCTTTGAAGCAGAGCAACCTTTTCCGGATCTGTATCCACACCAACGACGGTGAAACCTAGAGAGGACATACATGCAGCGTGGGTGGCTCCAAGATAACCGCAGCCAACTACCGAAAGAGTTAAAGTCATGCGGGAGAGTTTACTTCAGAGCCCCGCAAGGATTTTCATCAGCGGTACGAGTCTTAAATTTATCGATCACAGTTGGCTTGGCCTTGGCTGTCGAAGAAGCCGATGGAGTAGGGGTTACCTCATCAATAAGGGGTAAATCCTCGCGGATTCGATTAAACAACTCTGGAGCAAGCTCTTTGTCCCAAGTAACTACTGAACCAATGCCAGGTACGCGGGCACTCACATTTCCTAAAGGAATTGTAAGTGTACGAACATTGCTTGATGAAAGGTTTTTCATCTGCTTTGCAAGGGTTAGCAGATCGCTCTTGTTGAGCTCTGAATCTGTTTTCACCGTTGCGATAGCTGCATTAAAGAAGTTAACTAGCTTGATTGGGTTAAGCAGAACTCCAGTACTTGTAACTTTGCGAAGCACCGCACTCATAAACTGTTGTTGGCGTTGCATACGACCTAAATCACCCATGCCATCAAAGTCACGAGTACGAACATACTTCAGCGCTTCAACACCATTAAGTGTGTGCACACCTGCCGGCAGCACCAGGTGACTTCCTGGATCATCAATATCTCGCTTTGTGCAGACTTCTATTCCACCTAGCGCATCAACCATGCCAGCAAATCCGGCAAAACCAATTTCAATGTAATGGTCTATACGAATACCAGTTTCATCTTCAATTGTTTGGATCAATAGCGATGGACCACCAAAGGCAAATGCCGCATTAATCTTTCCCTGTGCTGCCGGGATAATTCTGGTTTTATCTAGTGATGATGGATGCTCAGGAATTGTTACCAATGAATCACGCGGAATTGAAATGATTGTTGCCTTATCGCGGGCCTTGGAGATATGAACAATCAGCATTGTGTCTGAGCGAGATCCTGCGGCTGTTTTGGTGCTCCCGACTCGGAGCAACTTCAATTGCTCTTTAGTCAGACCTTGGCGGGTATCGGAGCCAACAAGTAAATAGTTCAAAGCCTTGTTGGGCTTATCTGGTCGAGAATTAACCGATCCAAAGGCATCAATGCGATTGATCGCATCGCTGACCTGACCCAGTCCAAGCCAGGAAATAGCGGAAATAAGTACTACACCCACAGATAGTGAGGTAATAATCCGAATTGCCCGCGTTGATTTCACTGTCTGAGAGTACTTGAGCGATAGCGTGTACGTGTTATGTCGACATCAGCAAACACGTTATATGGCTCACCGAAGAGAGAAATCTCGGTCATCCTGCCAGTCCTTAATGAGGAGAAGTATTTAGCCGATTCTGTGAATTCGATCCTGTCCCAAGAGTTCTCAGGTTCCATTGAGGTAATCCTTGCGGTTGGCCCATCACAGGATGCAACCTTGCAGATCGCTCAAGCTTTGCAAGCCAAAGATTCTCGTGTCGTAGTTGTCGATAATCCAACAGGGAGAACAGCTGCAGGATTAAACCGTGCGATTGCGGCATCTAAGTACTCAATCATTGTTCGTGTAGATGGTCACTCTCAGCTGCCAAAGAATTACTGTGAATTAGCCTTTAGCCTTTTAAATGAAACTGGTGCGGTAAATGTTGGTGGAGTTATGGCTGCTGAAGGAATCACATTGTTTCAACGATCTGTTGCCAGAGCGATGCGTAGTCCTTTGGGAGTAGGTGCCTCTCGTTTTCACATTGGTGGCGGCGCAGGCGAATCTGACACCGTTTACTTGGGTTGTTTTAGAAAAGAAGCAATCCTTGAAGTTGGTGGATTTGATGAGAGATTTACCCGTGCACAAGATTGGGAGTTGAATTTTCGTTTACGGGAAAAGGGTGGATTGATTTACTTCGATCCGCGTTTAACAGTTACATATCGCCCAAGATCCACAGTAAAGGCGCTGGCAAAGCAGTACTTTGAGTATGGGCGGTGGAGACGAGTTGTATCCCGTAGACATCACGGAACAATTAATTACAGATACTTAGCTCCTCCCTTTACCGTGGTTGCGACAACTCTTTCACTGCTTTTAGGTGTGATCGCATCGCCCTTGTTTCTGATTCCAGCACTTGTTTATTCAGTATTTATCCTGGGAGCATCATTAATTATTGGTAAGAGTGCGGGCGAAGTTCTTTGTTTACCAACTATTTTGCTCACAATGCACATTTCATGGGGGCTTGGATTTCTTACATCGCCGAACTCGCTCGCCCCTGCGGTAACCTTGCATCCGTGAGTACCCCACTGCAGGTTTATGAGCCATTTAAGGCTGGCCTACCCAAGCTGGGCAAGTACTGGAAATCCCTTTGGTCGCGACGAACATTTATCGCTGAGTACTCAAAATCCGAGCTTCGTGAGCAACACTTTGACTCTGTCTTTGGGCAACTCTGGCTTGTCATCAATCCACTTTTACTTTCAGGTGTTTACTTCATTTTGATCGTGATAATCAGAGGTGGCAGCGACAGCACCCGCTACCTGCATCTGACCGCAACCCTTTTTCTCTTTTACTTGATTTCCAACTCACTTACTGGCGGAGTTAAATCCATTACCGCTGGGCAAAGATTGATTTTAAATACCGCCTTCCCAAGAGTGATGCTTCCGATCTCAGCTGTTGTGATTGCAATCTTTAAGTTCCTACCAACAATCTTTGTCTTCTTGATCATCAAGGCGATCGTTGGCTCTGAGTTTAGCTTCCAGATGTTGTGGGCAATTCCTGTCTTACTGATCACCGTGTTCTTAGGCCTGGGCCTTGCTATCACGATCTCTTGTATCAATGTTTACTTTAGAGATATCGCAAGTTTTCTTCCTTACCTGACCAGAACATTCTTATATCTATCGCCAGTATTGTATGAAGCATCTGAACTAGATCCCAAGCTTCGAGTTCTTGAAATTGTTAACCCATTATTTCCAATCCTTGACTCTTGGTCTTCCGCATTGGTTCATGGCCAGATGCCTGAAGTTTCAAATATGTTGCAAGGTCTTGGTTGGGCTACTGCAATCTTTTTCATAGGCACCTACTTCTTCTTGTCGAGGGAGCGTGAGTTCGCTGTCCGCCTCTAGTAAGCACAAGACGCATGAGATCGCAGTTTCAGTTCGCAATGTTGGACTGACATACACAACTGCGATTGATAGCCGACCAACTTTAAAGGCACGAGTAAAGGCTTTGGGTCGTGGCTCTAAGCAAACTAGAGTTGTGCGTGCACTTGATGAAGTCAATCTTGATGTTGAATACGGCCAAGTTCTTGGTGTAATCGGAACAAACGGTGCTGGTAAATCCTCTTTAATGCGTTGTATCGCCGGAATTTTGCCTCCAAGCCAAGGACGAATTGAAGTTAATGGTTCTGTAAGCACCTTGTTGGCATTAGGTGTTGGATTCAACCCTTCAATGTCAGGTCGTGACAATGTTTATCTTGGTGGCTTAGCTGCAGGTATGTCTCGCGAAGAGATCGAGGGACACTTTGATGAGATAGCAGAGTTTTCAGAGCTAGGGGATGCAATCGATGCTCCTATGCGTACTTACTCATCTGGAATGTTTGCACGTTTAGCATTTTCGGTGGCGGCAACTGTTCGCCCAGATATTTTGATTATCGACGAGGCTTTGAGCACCGGTGATGCTAAGTTCAAGGAAAAAAGCCTCAATCGAATTAAAGAGTTGCGAAGCGATGATCGTGCCTTGATTTTAGTTAGCCATGCGATGAAGACTCTTCGTGAGACTTGCAATGATGTTGTCTGGCTACACAAGGGCAAGGTTGTACAACGTGGTGAACCAAATCAGGTAATTGATGCCTATCAAAAGTTCTTAGATCTAGGAAAGAGTGCAGCAATCGATGAGGATGTATAAAGCTCTCATTGTCATACTGGCATTTGCCATTTCAATCCCATATCCGGTTAGTGCAACCACTGCACCAACTTCATTTGCAATCACAGGTGCAGGTTATGGTCACGGTGTTGGGCTGAGCCAAATTGGCGCACGTTCAATGGCGTTACAAGGTGATACCGCAACTGCAATTTTGAATTATTACTACAAAGATGTACTTATTCAACCTGTAGATGATTCAAAGATACTTCGTGTAAATGTTGGGCACTTGCTGAGCACCGCACGTATCTCAACTGCAACACCTGACGCAACATTACAAATTTTTGTTGGCGATATTGGTGATGCGCAAGATGTTGCACCACTTGCAGAAGTTCCGGTTAAGAGTGCTTTGAATTTTTCTGTTTTAGGTTCGACCGTTGTGCCAAGTGTTGTAACTGGAAAACAAGTTACAAGCCTGCCACGCAACAGGATTTTTACAGTCAGATGGAGTGGTACCCGTTATTTAGCTGGACCCGAAGCGGTTGTTTCACTTCGACAATCCAATCT
>JBFYOY010000020.1:0-5650 GCA_041303575.1 Actinomycetes bacterium | reverse complement strand
CCAAAGTACTTAAGGACGAGCAAAAGAATTAATGGCCAGACCAAATAGAACTGCGCCTCAACCCCTAGGGACCATGTGTGCTGCAAGAGCGGTGGGCGTCCAATCGATTCAAAGTAATCAGTTTCTCTAAAAACCAACCACCAGTTCATGCCGCCAAAGATGGCAAATGGGGTATCAGCCAAGAATCTGCGCATCGTGTCTGGCGCCCAAGCTCCGACAAAGATTGTTGTCAGAATGATCATGAACAAGAGCGGAGGCAGAAGTCTGCGAACACGCGCAATGTAGAAAGCCTTTAAATCTAAGCCACCACTTCTTTGAATCGAATCAAGAAGCAAACGGGTAATGACATAACCAGAGATAACAAAAAATAGATCAACACCTAAAAACCCGCCTGGAATCCAGTCAAAACCAAGGTGATAGAGCATCACCGCAATAACCGCTACCGCACGTAAGCCATCGATAGCAGGTATGTAACGGATGCCTCGGGGAGTGGACATGGCGTGTATGAGCTAAATTAAATTAGCGCTTAGCTGTTTTCTTTGCTGCACTCTTTTTTGCAGGAGCTTTTTTGGCAGCTTTCTTTGCAGCCGGCTTCACACTTTTATTTGGCGCATCAAGTGCCGGACGTGTGCGTTGGCTTGAAACCTTTAAGGGACCCGGATTGATCAAAGTGTCATCTGCATTCAAATTATCTAGAACACTCTTTTGAAGCTCTTCTAATCTTTGAAAGGCTCCATCTAAACGATTACGTGATTGCTGAATTGCAGACTCTGCAGCATCCAGTGATTGCTTTTGAATTCGATACAAACGCTCGGCCTCTGAGATTACTCCGGCAAGCCATTGACGGTAACCAGAAACCTCAGTTGTAGCTTCGGTGATAATTCTTTCGCCTTCACGACGAGCGGCTGTTGCAAGTGTAGAAATCTCACGCTTCTTGCTCTCCATCAAGCTTTCAGCTTCAGCTTCTGCCTGTGCAATTCTCTCTTCAGCTTCAGCCTCTGCTGTCTGAATGTACTTACGGCCACGTGTTTCAGCCCCTGAAAGAATTGAGCGCGCCTTTGCATCGGCTGCTTCCAACTCTTCCTTTGTTGCGCGTGTTGTCTCTGCAACCAATCGCGATGCTGCAGCTTGCGCCTTGCTTTCGCGAGCCTGTGCAGATTTGATCATCGACATCGCTGTCTCTGTTGCAAGAATCTCAAACTCTTCTTTGGTTAAGCCGGTGATATCGCGACGTGACTTTAGATCTGCGATCTGCGCTTCAAGTTCGCGGATGCGATCAACAGATGAAGGTTGGTTTGAACTTTCATCCTCGCCAGTAAAGCCGACCCAGTTAAGGAAGCTCTTCTTTTCCGCCATGGTGCACCCCGCCTCAGTTAAATACCTATAGAACTGGGCTTAGGTTAGAGCAAAGGCTTATTTACTGTAAATCGCCACTGAAATGGCTATGTACTGCGAGATCCATGCGGCCAGAACAAAGATATGGAAGAGCTCATGAAAGCCAAAGTACTTGGCCGCACGCCCTGGACGCTTGAGTGCATAGAAGATCGCACCGACTGAATAAAAAAGGCCGCCAATTGCGATTGGAATTAACACCCATAAACCACCCGCTCGATACAGCGCAGGTGTGTAGAAAACTGCGACCCATCCCAGTAGAAGGTAATTGGCTACATAGAGCCAGCGTGGTGCGTTGATCCAAAATACTCGCAAGCCAACACCCATAGCTGCACCGATCCACACAACTAAAAGCAGAATTGTTCGATCGCGACCTTCAAGCAAGGCAACTGCAAATGGTGTGTATGAACCTGCAATCAATAAGTTGATATTTGCATGGTCCCAACGACGCCAGATCTTCTTCTTTGCTGGAACCCATGGGACGCGGTGATAGATGGCAGAGACGCTAAAGAGCATGATCGCGGTTATTGAGTAGATTGCCACCGCAAATTTCAAAGATGATTCGCTCAAAATGAAAAGAACTAAGGAAGCGATGATGACCGCTGGCGTAGCACCTAGGTGAAACCAACCACGCAGCTTTGGAGGTATTACTGGTGCCTGAGTCATTGCGTAAGCCTAGGGTAAATACTGATGTTCACCCGTGGACAAAGGCACACGCCACTGCCAAACTTGCGCCATGACTCATAGATCACCCATATTTGAAATCAGCGATGTTTACATCGATCAAGAAGCAGCCTTAAGCCCAATGGGCTGCACCTATCTTGGAAATGGATTAAACCAGGACAAGTTAGATGACTTTTCTATTGCAGCTGCCGAAGTTAGCGCCAATCTAACCCGCGAAACTTTAAAGAAGTTGGCTGCTCTCGAACCAATCGATGAGATCGATCGCATCGCAAAAGCTGTAATGACGGAGCGTCTTGAATCAGGACTTGCACTTCATGACAGCCAGGAAGCTTTTGTATTGTGGAATGTTTTGACATCACCACCCTCAAATGTTCGTTCAATCTTTGAGCTGATGCCAAAGAACAACGCTCAAGATTTCGACAATATTGCCAAGCGTTTAGCTGCAGTAGATGGCGCATATAAGTCTTGGTGCGAAACTATTTTGACCGTTGCAAAGTCAGGAAAGACAACTGCGCAGCGTCAAGTAAATGGTGTTATCGCTCAGCTGGATAGCTATGCCAATGGTGGCTACAGCGCTATGTGTAAGAACTTTGATGCTGATGGAAAGTATCCAGCGATTCATGAGGCGGCAAAGCTTGCAGAGAAGGCATCTGCTGAGACCGCTGAGTTCCTGCGAAACAAGTATCTTCCAATTGCAACACCAGATGATGCAGTTGGTGCAGAGCGTTACGCGGTCTGGGCTCGTTACTTCACAGGTGCGCAGCTTGATCTACCTGCTACATACGAGTGGGGTAAGCAGGAGCTCAAGGCGATTAATGATCGTATGTGGGAGCTTGCCAAGGTAATCAACCCTGAAGCAAAAACACTTCGCGAGGTTGCAGATACTTTAGATAATGATCCTAAGTACAAGGTTGTTGGTCCAGAAAACGTAGTGAAGTACCTTCAAGATTTCACAGATGCAGCGATGAAGCGTATGAATGGCGAGTTCTTTGAGATTGATCCTCGAATCGCAATTTGTGAGGCACGACTTGCACCAGAAGGCAGCGCATCTGCTCCTTACTACAACCCACCTTCAGAGGACCTATCTCGTCCAGGTACAACATGGATTCCAATGCTTGGTAAAAACGAAGTCAGCAACTGGCACTTGGTTTCAACCTGGTACCACGAAGCTGTTCCTGGTCACCATCTTCAAATTGGAACTGCAACAGTTGAGAAGGATCGCCTCAGCCGTTACCAGCGCCAAGCTGCGTGGGTTAGCGGTTATGGCGAAGGTTGGGCTTTGTATGCAGAACGTTTCATGAATGAACTTGGTGCATTTGATGAACCAGGAATTGAAATGGGTTACTTATCTGCACAAGCGTTACGTGCTGCACGAATCGTTGTTGATATCGGAATGCACCTTGGTTACAAGGATTTCGATGGCAATGTGTGGAATGCAGAAAGTTCACGTAAGTTGCTCAATGAGCAAGCTTTGCTGGATGAGGATCATTCACGCAGTGAAACTGATCGTTACTTGGGATGGCCAGGACAAGCAATTTCATACAAGGTCGGAGAGCGTGTTTGGATGACCGCCCGCGAAGATGCAAAGGCGCGACTTGGCAGCAACTTCAACATGAAGAAGTTCCATAGCTATGCATTGAAGTTAGGACCAATGGGTCTTGATCCATTTGCAGCAGAGATGAAGTTGTGGAGCGGTCAATAAGTTACTAATAAGTAATTTAGAGAATGGGGCGATACCGGCTAGTACGGAAAAATCGCCCCATTTTTTATGCGTGAACGCCTAGAAATTGCTAAAAAAATGTTGTGAAAAGTACCCCTTAAATGATGCAAAAGGCTTGCAACAGGTTCACACTAGAGACACCGAGAATCAAGGGAGCTCCTCGAGGTCTCCCAGGGTCATCGGTTTTAGAGATCATAAGGATCTCTCCATATATCCTCACGGAGGCTTATTAAATGCAACTAGATAGCAACCAATGGCAATTGGTCTATAACGTATTCTCGTTTGGACTAATTTCGATGCTCGCTACAACAATTTACACACTTGTTTCACAGAGCCGTGTATTGCCTAAGTACCGTAACGCCCTAGTAATGTCATCAATGGTTACATTCATCGCTGGCTACCACTACCTACGTATTTTTGATTCATTCAAGCATGCTTCAGAAAATGGAATGGTCAAGCTTGATGGATCACAGGATGCATTCAACGAGGCATACCGCTACGTTGACTGGCTACTAACTGTTCCTCTACTACTAGTAGAGGTAATTGCTGTTCTTGCTCTAACACGCGAAGTTTCACGCTCATTGATCATGCGTTTGGTCCCAGCTTCAGCTGCGATGATCGCGCTTGGTTACCCAGGTGAGATTTCAAACGATCAGAACACACAGGTTCTATACGGTGTTCTTTCAACACTTCCATTCCTATACATCCTCTACGTACTATTCGTAGAGCTTGGCAAGTCATTGGATCGCCAGCCAGCTGGTGTTGCAGAGACTGTAGGCCGTTTGCGTCTACTTCTTATCGCAACATGGGGCGTATACCCAATCGCTTACATCTTCAACATCGTTGGTGACGCGTCAGCATCATCATTCGTAACTGTTCAGGTTGGATACACAGTCGCTGACGTTCTAGCGAAGTGCGTATTCGGTCTAACAATCCTGAAGATTGCACGTATGAAGTCAATCGCAGAGGGAATGAAGGACGATCACTAATCTTTGATTAGTGGTTTCTTTTAGTTAAGAATCCTAAAAACAGGAGTGTCGCGAAAGCGGCACTCCTGTTTGCATTTATAGACTAATCACATGAGCTCAGAAAAGAACGAGAAGTTAGACAAGTACTGGATTAACAATTATCGAATGGGTGGCTATCTGCTTTTTGCTTGTGGCCTTATTAACCTTCGTTACCAGTGGGGTGAGTCCGACATTGTTTCTCGCAGCGCTCTAATTTTTGGACCAGGTGCAGCAATTCTTGGTGCAACCTTTGTTCCATCATTGGTTTCGGTTTTGGCACGCCGTGAGGTTAAAGCTTTAATTGCAATAGCCGGTGTTGCGATTATCGCCTTTGCCTTCAGTAATTAATTTACTTTCTAAAGGATAGATCCGCCTTTTTCATCTCTGCGGTCAATATGCGAATCGCATTTGGGCCCATGCCGTGGAGCTCCTTGACCGCAGCAAGAGATGTCTTGCGAAGATCGGATAACTTAAACAATCCATCATCGATCAAGGCACGACGTGCAGGTGCAGCTAAACCAAGTTCACGCCAGATCTGATCTACAGATGCGTAGTACTCAAGATCAACATCATCCTGCAAAGGTGCGGTTTGAGAGTTAAGTTTTTGCAATCTTTTTTCTTCGCGACGCTCAGCCGCTGCCCGCTTAATTTCAGCGGCCTCTTTTTTGATTTTGGCTGGAGATTTCTTTGCCATGGCTACATATAACTCTCTAAAAAACTTAGTGTGCGGGAGGCGGGACTTGAACCCGCACGTCCGAAGACACAGGTTCCTAAGACCTGCGTGTCTGCCATTTCACCACTCCCGCAAATCCTTACCAAAGCGTTACCGCCGAAGTATGGATAGGGG
>JBFYOY010000019.1:0-24711 GCA_041303575.1 Actinomycetes bacterium | reverse complement strand
CAGCTCCATCACGCAAGATACGAGCCTTAGCGTTACGACGGATAATTCCATCCTTAACGACAGATCCAGCGATGTTTCCAGCCTTGGATGATTTGAAGATTTCGCGAACTTCGGCGTTACCTATGATCGCCTCTTCGTACTCAGGCTTGAGCAAGCCCTTGAGAGACATTTCAATCTCTTCAATTGCGTTGTAAATAACTGAGTAGAAGCGAACTTCGACACCCTCTTGATCAGCATAGATCGCGGTTTGTGGTTCAGGCTTAACGTTAAAGCCGATCACAACTGCAGTTGATGCAGATGCCAGGGTGATGTCGCTCTTGGTGATTGCACCAACGCCACGGTGAATAACGCGAAGATCAACTTCAGCGCCAACATCCAACTGCATTAATGCATCTTCTAGTGCTTCTACAGAACCTGATACGTCGCCCTTAAGAATAAGGTTGAGAGTAGAGATCTTGGATTGCTCCATGAAGTCTTCAAGTGAAACCTTCTTACGAGCCTTAGCAAGCTGTGCGTTACGTTCTGCAGCTTGACGCTTTTCAGCGATCTGGCGTGCAGTACGGTCTTCTTCAGCAACTAGGAAGGTGTCTCCTGCGCTTGGTACAGATGTAAATCCAAGTACCTGAACTGGACGTGATGGTCCCGCCGTTTCGACGTTGTCACCATTCTCATCCAACATCGCACGAACACGACCAAATGCGCTACCTGCAACGATCGCATCTCCGATCTTCAAAGTACCGCGCTGAACCAGAACTGTTGCAACTGGTCCACGACCACGATCGAGGTGGGCTTCAATAGCAACACCACGAGCATCATCATTAGCCACTGCGCGAAGATCAATTGCTGCATCTGCGGTGAGAAGAATTGAATCAATAAGTTGATCAATTCCAATTCCTGCCTTTGCAGAAACATTTACGAAGATTGTGTCTCCGCCGTACTCCTCTGCGATTAAGTTGTACTCGGTCAATTGTTGGCGAACCTTGTCTGGGTTTGCGCCTTCCTTATCAACCTTGTTCACTGCAACAACAATTGGAACATCGGCAGCTTGGGCGTGGTTTAACGCTTCAATTGTCTGAGGCATGATTCCATCATCAGCAGCCACTACAAGCACTGCGATATCAGTTACCTTGGCACCACGTGCACGCATCGCGGTAAACGCCTCATGACCTGGAGTATCAATAAATGTGATCGCACGGTTGGTGCCATCATGATCATGGTGAATTTGGTATGCACCAATATGCTGGGTAATTCCGCCAGCCTCACCCTTCATAACCTCTGATTTACGAATCGCATCCAGAAGAGAAGTCTTACCGTGATCAACGTGACCCATAACAGTTACTACTGGTGGACGAGCTACCAATGAATCAGGATCTAGATCTGTGAGCTCTCCTGCTAAGTCGATATCGAAATCTTGTAGCAGTTCGCGATCTTCATCTTCTGGGCTAACAATTTGAATGTCATAACCCAGCTGAACACCGAGAATTTCAAAGGTATCAGCATCAACAGATTGTGTTGCAGTAACCATTTCACCAAGGTGAAATAGCGCTGCTACTAATGCTGCTGGATCTGCACCGATCTTTTCTGCAAAATCTGCCAAAGAAGCACCGCGACGCATACGGATTGGAGTCTTTCCATCACCGTGAGGAACAACTGCGCCACCAAGTTGTGGTGCCTGCATATTGTCGAACTCATCGCGTAAAGCCTTACGTGACTTTTGTTTACGTCCTGACTTCTTACTTGCATTCTTTCCAAATGCTCCACCTGCACCACCACGTTGTGGTGGACGACCACCACCTGGACGTTGCGGACCACCAGTAGTTGCACCTGCGGTACCTGGTGTATTTGATTTGTATGGAGAGTTAGATGGTGCACCACCTGGACGTGGAGTAAATCCACCGCCACCTGCTGGACGTGGTGCTCCAGGACGTGCAGCAAAACCTGGGCGAACTGAACCTGGGCGTGATCCCGCCATTCCTGGACGTGGAGCACCTGCACCTTGAGGACGTTGCGGTGGACGTGGAACCGCTCCACCTGTTGAAAATGGATTATTACCTGGACGTGGAGGACGTGGAACCGCACCGCCTGCTCCAAATGGATTATTACCTGGACGTGGCATAGGTGCAGATGGGGTTGGCGCAGCAGGTGCTGGCGTTCCAGCATTTTCTGCAGCGCGCTCTGCTGCTTCATGCTTTGCAGCCTCTTCCTTATTTGCAATCGCCTTTGCTTGTTCAAGCTTAAGCGCTTCAATATCAACACCTAGTTCAGCGGCAAGCTCTGCTGCTTGCTCTGCGCTTACCTCGCCCTTTGGCTTAGCTGCAGCCTTCTTGGCAGCCACCTTTTTGACAGGCTTTTTCTCCTCGACCGGTTTTGCATCGGGATACATTTCGATCAGCTTGCGCACAACTGGCGCTTCTACTGTTGATGATGCGGAGCGAACAAACTCGCCCATTTCTTGGAGTTTTGCAAGAACAACCTTGCTCTCCATACCGAGTTGTTTTGCCAACTCATGTACGCGGACCTTTGACACATTTCTCCTGTCTTGGCCCGCATTTCTCAAATGCAAGCCTTAGTTGAACGACCTCATAGTTCTAACGAGCTCATTTGAGTTTCATAACTTTCATATCCATTCGTTTGATATTAGGTACTGCCTTAATTAATCCGATTGATCTTCTAGAAACTTCAGAAGTTCTGATACATCGACCGCTGCGTCTTGTTTGAAAGCAAAACGAAAAGCGTTCCGAGCTATCGCAACTTCTGCACATTCCTTGTGAAGCCAAGCGCCGCGACCTGCCGCGCCACCCTTGATATCTGGAATTACTTTTCCATCTACCAAGACCACTCGAATTAATGCTGAAGGATTTGCCCTCTTGCGGCAGCTGATACAGCTACGAACAGGAAGGGTTGAATCCAACGGCTTAATGGTATCTGAGCCATGCTTACTTCTCATAATGACGAGTCTGCAGGCGCGCTTTCAACGGTATCTGGATGGATATCAATACGCCATCCAGTTAAACGTGCTGCAAGGCGAGCATTTTGCCCATCCTTACCAATTGCCAAGGAGAGCTGATAATCGGGAACTGTCACCTTTGCGCTGCGGGATGCAAGATCTGTGATTTCTACCTTGCTCACCTTTGCAGGTGCAAGGGCGGCTGCTACAAACTCAGCTGGATCTTCAGACCAATCAACGATGTCAATCTTTTCACCATGTAGCTCATCCATAACTGCACGTGCACGTGAACCCATAGGTCCAATCAATGAACCCTTTGGGCTAACTCCTGCGCGATGTGTTTTAACTGCAAGCTTCGTACGGTGACCTGCTTCGCGGGCAACCGCCATGATTTCCACGATTCGATCATTAATCTCTGGAACCTCAAAAGCAAAAAGCTGCTTTACAAGAGCAGGGTGAGAACGAGACAACATAATCTCTGGACCTTTAAGACCTTGCTTCACCTCGACAACAAAACACTTAATTCGATCACCGTGGTTGTACACCTCACCAGGTACTTGCTCTTGAGGTGGAATGCGACCTTCGATTCGTCCTAAGTTCACATTAATCATCTTGGGATCTCTACCTTGCTGGACTACACCAGAGATGACATCACCGACAGATGCGGTGAACTCGCCAACGATTTCAGCATCATTGGTTTCGCGCATCTTCATCTTGATGATCTGTCGGGCGGTTGATGTAGCCATACGTGAGAATCCATCTGGCGAATCGACTTCTTCGCCAGTACGAGTGCCATCTTCGCCAAAGATTGGAATAAGTATTTGAATCTCGCCCGTTTCACGATCTAAATGTGCTCGCGCATGACGTTTAGCGGTGTCTGTCTGGTTGTAGGCACCCAGCACTGCAATTTCAATTGCGTAGATCAGCTCTTCAAGCGGGATATCTTTTTCAGTTGTTAGGGCAGCAAGTGCCGACATCTCTACATGCATTAGATCTCATCCTTACGATTAAATTCGATCTCGACATGGGCCTTCTTGATATTTGCAAACTCAACTTCGTGGGTCTTCATGCGACCCTTAATGTTTTCGATTAACACCGCTTTGACATCATCAAACTCTGTTAATCGGCCTGAAACCTCTGAATCATCCTTTAATGTAACTTTCACAATTCTGGTTAAGTTCTTGGTCCAGTGGCGAGGCAAAGTTAATGGCCGCTCAATACCTGGAGATGTCACTTCTAATGTAAAAGCCTCTGTCAGTAGGGGTGAATCATCTAAAATTGCAGAGATTTCGCGGCTCACAACTGTGACCTCATCCAGGCTTAAGGGCTTTAGTCCATCAACCATGCAGGTAACGATTCGGTGGTTGCCAGGATTACTTGTAAAGACATCTTCTAGAAAGAAGCCTGCATCTTCTACAGCAGGTCGGATTAAGTCGGCGATTGAATCTTTAAGGCCCATCTATCTCTTCTTTCTATTAAGTTGTGGCCCAATTGTAACCTACAAATTTAGAAGGTTTCAATTCCTACCTTGAAGATCAGTGCGATCGTGACAAAGAGGAAAACTTTACGCACCAATTCAGATCCGCCCTTAATCGCAAGTCGTGATCCGATAATCGCCCCTGAGATATTGGCAACGCCCATGATGATTCCTATCTGCCAAATAACAGCGCCATTTAGCCCAAAGATCATGATCGCGCCAACATTAGTGGCCACATTGACTACCTTTGCGATCGCGCTAGCGGTAATGAAGGCGTACCCCAGCGATACAACCAATATAAGCATCAAGAATGATCCGGTGCCAGGACCAAAAATTCCATCATAAAAACCGATCAGCGCTCCAGCTATTGCCGCAATTTGGATACGACGCTTTGGCAGATGTCGAAGATTTTCCATCTTCCCGAGATCTGGCTTAAACCAGGTGTAAATCGCAACAACAATTAAAAGCACCAGAACCATCGGGCGCATACTGCTTGTAGGAATTTTGGAGGCTAAAACAGCGCCACCTGCAGAGCCCAAGAATGCTGGTATACCCATTCCAAGTAAGACCTTAGGATCAGGTTTAATCTGCTTTCGATACAAGGCTGCCGCAGTTGTTGTTCCAAAGACTGCAGATAACTTGTTTGTACCCAGAACTTCAGCGGTTCCAGATTTAGGTAGACCGATTAACAAAGCCGGAAGTTGAATCAATCCCCCACCACCTGCGATTGAATCTACAAACCCTGCAAAAAATGATGCAGCGAGAAGAAATAATCCAGTAGCTAGTGTGAGTTCGAAAAACACAATTACTTCAGGAGTTCTGCGATCGCAGCAACGGCAGAAGAAAGGGCAACTTCCTTCTTATCTCCACTCTTGCGGACTCGAACCTCGACATTGCCTTCAGCAAGTGCCTTGCCAACTACAACAATAATTGGGTTACCAATTAACTCGGCATCCTTGAACTTAACTCCAGGGCTTGCATCACGGCGATCATCAAGCATTACTGAAATACCTTGTGCCTCTAGCTGGGTGCCTAGCTCTAACGCTGTATCAAACAGGAGATCATCCTTACCTGCAGCAACGATATGTACCTTTGCCGGAGCAAGCTCTGCCGGCCAATTAAGACCAATCTCATCATGTGTCTGTTCTGCAATGGCTGCAACAGCACGTGTCACACCAATTCCATAGGAACCCATAGTGACAATCTGAGATTTTCCATTGTGATCCAATACGGTCAGGTTAAGGGCCTGTGCATATTTGCGACCGAGCTGGAAGATGTGCCCGATCTCAATTGCACGGTCAATTACTACTGGTGTTGCGCACTCTGGACAAGCATCACCGGCACGAACTTCAGCTGCCTCAACATATGCATCAGGTGTGAAATCACGACCGTTAACAACGTTGCGAGCGTGACGATCCTTTTGATTTGCACCAGTTACCCATGAACTTCCTGGTGCGATGCGTGGATCTGCATACACAGTGATTCCAGATTTCTTTGCATCTTGCGGTCCGATGTAACCCTTTACAAGATCTGGGAACTTTGCGAAATCTGCATCTTCAAAGACGCGTAGATCATGAATACCACCAATGTTTTCTTGGAAACGCTTGAGGTCAACCTCGCGATCGCCTGGCACTAAGACGCAGACAGCTTTGTTATCTGCCATCAACATTACATTCTTCAATGTGTGGGCACCGGTAAATCCCCCACCGAACTTTGAGTTGAGAAGTTCAACTAAGGTATCGATAGTTGGTGTGTTAGGTGAATCAAAGGCTTCAATAGCTGGAACAGCTGAAGGATCTTGCGGATCTACCTTTGTCACCATTGCTTCTACATTTGCAGCAAAGCCACATTGAGGACACAGGACGTAGGTATCTTCACCTGTTGTGCATGGTGCTAAAAACTCTTCGGATTTGGATCCACCCATGGCGCCAGATACCGCTTTAACGATGTTGTACTTCATCCCCAGGCGATCAAAGGTTTTCACATAAGCATCGCGGTGTTTTTGATATGAAAGCTCTAAGCCCGCATCATCAATATCAAAGGAGTATGAATCCTTCATGACAAACTCTCGTCCACGAATGATTCCGCTACGTGGTCGTGCTTCATCACGGAACTTTGTTTGGATTTGATAAATGCTCAGTGGAAGATCCTTGTAGGAGGAGTACTCGCCCTTAACCATCAGAGTAAACATCTCTTCATGAGTTGGCCCTAGTAGGTAATCGCCACCTTTGCGATCCTGCAAACGAAATAGTGATGGGCCGTACTCTTCCCAACGATTAGTTGTTTCGTAGGCTTCGCGAGGAAGAAGTGCTGGAAAGTTAACCTCTTGGAAACCTGCATTGTCCATCTCTTCACGGATTACACGCTCAACATTGCGAAGTGTGATCACACCTAATGGAAGCCATGAGTAAATACCTGCAGCAATTCTGCGGACATATCCTGCACGGACCAAGAGTTTGTGGCTTGCAACCTCAGCATCTGCTGGGTCGTCGCGAAGAGTACGCAAAAATAGCGTAGACATTTTCAACATATGGAAAGCCTATCGAACATCAACTGAAGGTTGCCCTGAAGCAACTCCGGCGGCTTCCATTTCTTCAGCTAAACGCATCGCTTCTTCGATAAGAGTTTCAACGATTTGAGCCTCAGGCACTGTCTTGATGACTTCGCCCTTAACAAAGATCTGTCCCTTGCCATTTCCTGATGCAACACCAAGATCTGCTTCACGTGCCTCGCCAGGACCATTTACTACACAGCCCATCACAGCTACACGTAGCGGAACTGTCATTCCCTCTAATCCCGCCTGAACCTTTTCAGCCAAGGTGTAAACATCTACCTGGGCACGACCGCATGAAGGACAGGAAACGATCTCTAATTTACGTTGACGCAAATTCAGTGATTCCAAAATTGAAATTCCGACCTTGACCTCTTCAACTGGTGGTGCAGAAAGTGAGACTCGGATTGTGTCGCCAATACCTTCGGCCAACAAAATCGCAAAGGCTGTTGCAGATTTGATTGTTCCTTGGAAGATCGGTCCAGCTTCAGTAACACCTAAGTGCAATGGGTAGTCACACTTTGCGGCAAGGATTCGATAAGCGTTTACCATTGTTACTGGATCGTGGTGCTTGACTGAAATTTTAATATCTGAGAAACCATGCTCTTCGAACAAAGATGCTTCCCATAAAGCAGATTCTGCAAGTGCCTCAGGTGTTGCCTTGCCGTACTTTGCTAACAACCGTGGGTCTAGCGAACCAGCGTTTACACCGATACGGATTGGAATGCCGGCATCACCTGCAGCCTTTGCAACCTCTTTAACCTTGTCATCAAACTGCTTAATATTTCCAGGATTAACTCGAACCGCAGCACACCCTGCATCGATGGCAGCAAAGATGTACTTAGGCTGAAAGTGAATATCTGCGATAACTGGAATCTGTGACTTCTTGGCGATCTGAGCTAAGGCGTCAGCGTCATCCTGGCTTGGCACAGCAACTCGAACTATCTGGCAACCAGATGCTGTTAACTCTGCGATCTGCTGCAAAGTTGCGTTGACATCTGCGGTCAGCGTTGTGCACATAGATTGCACAGAGACCGGTGAATCACTTCCGACACCTACTGAACCAACTTTGAGCTGACGTGTCTTGCGACGAGGGTGCAGCGTTGGAGGCGGTGCGCTTGGAATTCCGAGATCAACCATGGCTTTATTCTGCACTACAACGGCAATTTCTGCCGAATTAAAGGTTGAGGGTCACCGGATTAATCACATCTGCTACCAAGAGCAGCAGAGTTAATGTTGCCAAAACAACAAAAACCACCATTGTTATAGGGGTTAGAACTGTGACATCAATTGGTGCAGGACGTGGACGGCCTCTCAATCGAGCAAAGAAGGCGCGAATCTCATCGGCGATTGCAACCGCCATATGTCCACCATCTAGCGGCAAGATTGGCAGAAGATTAAAGATACCAACGAAGATGTTAAGGCTTGCAACGATTAATACAAAGGTTGCTAAACGCTCCATGGGATCTAACTTGTCACTACCAACAGCCTCTCCTGAAACGCGAGCGACTCCGACTACACCTACTAAACCGTTGGCATCTCTCTCCTCGCCACGAACTGTTGCTCCCCAGAGCGCAGGAATCTTCTCTGGCAACTTGCCGAGAGATTTAACACTTTCTACTAGAAAATCCTTGGTGACAAGGGCGGAGTTTTTTACAGATAGTAGTAATCCTGAGCGCTTGAGTCCGACATCATTAATAATTCCAAGAACATAACGCTGCGTGCCATCTACATCGGTCAATCGTGCATTGGTGACAACTGTTAACTGCTGGCCATCACGATCGATTTGAAGAGTTAGCTCAGCGCCTTGTGATTGACGGATCGCTTCGACATCTTTGTACCATTCGCGAACCTGCTTGCCATTGATAGCAAGAATCTCATCGCCTGCTTGAATCCCTGCAGCTTGCGCGGCGGAGTTTGGAACAACCTCACTAATAACCGGCAAAACTTGATTAGTTCCAATTCCTGCAAAAAGGGTAAAGAGCAGGAGAAAACCCAAAACAAAGTGAAGGAATGATCCAGCACCTAAAACAATTAACTTCTTGCCAGATGATGCTTTGTAAAAGGCGCGATGCTCTTCCCCTTCAGGCATCTCATCATTAGGGGCCATTCCCTCGATTTTGCAGTAGCCACCAGCTGGTATCGCCTTGACCCCAAACTCAGTTTCGCCTCTTTGTACAGACCAAATTCGCTTGCCAAATCCCACGAAAAACTCTGAAACCCACATCCCGAATTTACGAGCGGTTATGTAATGACCAAACTCGTGCACCATAACTGAAAGGAGCAGCGCAACAACAAAGGCCAGGAATCCAAAAATTTCCATTACATACCTAACGTGAGAAGTTGCGTCGAAGTATGCACGATACCGCTGACACCTTAGAAAACTTCACTTATCGATCGAGAAGGTTCTGAGTAGCTGAATAGGTGCTGCCATTGCGGCGCTTTGCAATTGCGCTCAGCGCTTCTAGTACAACACGGTTAGCCAAAATCGCGGTGATATCCGCTGAATCAAAGGGTGGTGCTACCTCTACTACATCAATTCCAACAACAGGCAGTTCAAGACAGATTCGACGAACCGCTTCAAGTAGTTCGCGACTTGTCATTCCACCTGGCTCTGGAGTTCCAGTACCAGGAGCCATTCCGGGATCCACTACATCGATATCTACCGATAAGAAAACTCCATCGCAACCATCGGTCAAGGTTGCAAATGATTCATCTAGAACCGCCTTGAGTCCACGGTGGTGAATCTCCGTCATCTCATATGAACGCATCCCCTGATCGCGCATCCAATTAAGGGTTGCATCCTCTGGCCAATAGCCACGCAAACCAAGTTGCAGGAATCGATCACCACGAACAAATCCATTGTTAATCAGGTTTCGCATCGGAGTTCCGTGTCCAACAAGTGCGCCAAATTGATCTTCGCCGGTATCTGCGTGAGCATCAAAGTGGATCATTGATACCGAACCCATACCTCGATGAGTTGCTATTCCTGCAACATCTGCAGATGCAATCGAGTGATCGCCTCCAAGAACAATTGGAATTATTCCTGCGCGCGAGATCTTTTCAGTTGCATCCTTAAGGACCGCAAGAGATGCGACTAAATCTCCACCAGGCATCATTAAATCGCCCGCATCAAAAACCTTGAGATCCTTCAATCCATCTGTACGCAAAGCTAGGTGTGGACGAGATCCATCATGTGGAAGGTAATCTCCCCCGCGGATTGCTTGCGGACCAAACTTTGCACCAGATCTATGTGAGGTTCCACTATCAATGGGTGCTCCTACGATGATGACATCGGCATCTTTGTAGGTTAATGGATCATCTAAATCACATGCAGGGATGCCAAGAAAGGTGAAGTTCGGGCCGTACATATTGCCGTGATTGGTCACTTAGTAACCTTTACCTTTTTGCCCACAAACTGTCCGGCGATGACGATAAACAAAGCCAGGAAGAACATTGCAGATCCAATGACATTTGCTTGCGCTGGAATTCCACGAGCGGCTGAGGTGTAGACAAACTCTGGGAAGGTCTTCAGTGTGCCTGAATTGAAGTTGGTAATAATGAAGTCATCAAAGGACAAACTAAAGGCCAACAGCGCCGCTCCTGCAATACCTGGTGCTACTAGCGGAAGAGTCACTTTTCTAAAGGTCTCTAACTCATTTGCATATAGATCCATCGCTGCTTGTTCTAGGCGAGGATCTAAGGATGCAATACGTGCTTTTACGGTGACCACTACAAATGAGATACAAAACATCACGTGAGCAATTACCGTTGGCCAGAATCCTGGATTGATTTGGAAAACCAAGAAGAGTGAAAGTAAAGATGCACCCAAGACAATTTCAGGTGTTGCCATTGGCAAGAAGATCAAGAGGTTTGAAGATGATCTTCCCTTGAACGCATAACGTCCGATCGCAAAAGCGATCATGGTGCCAAGGATCGTTGAAAAGATAGTTGCCAATAAACCGATCTTGATTGAGTTTCCTAAGGCTTCGCAAACCTCGGGCGCACCACAAGGGTTTTTCCAGTTATCTAATGTGAACCCTTTCCACACAAGATTAGATTTTCCAGAGTCATTAAATGAAAAGGCAAAGGTGTAGGCAACTGGAATAAATAGGTATGTAAATCCAAAGAAGGCATAGATTCGAATGAGGTTTCGACCAAACCAACGGGAGATACGGGCATTTAGCGGAATAGTAGGAATCGATGCATCCTTTTGCTTCACATGGGCGCTCATACCAACTCCTCCGTTCCTGCTTTGCGAATATAGATTGTTACCAAGATCAAAATCGCTGCCATTAAGGTAAAGGAGAGAGCAGCTGCTGTTGGGTAATCAACAATTTTGAAGTACCGAGACTCGATGACATTTCCAAGCATTCTGGTATTTGGAGAGCCCAAAATTGCTGCATTTACATAATCACCAGCTGCAGGAATGAAGGTCAAAAGGGTTCCTGCTACAACTCCTGGCATGGATAGCGGCAGAGTTACCTTGCGGAAGGTTGTAATTCCATTGGCATAGAGATCACCAGATGCCTCCATTGTGCGTGGATCAATACGTTCAAGAGATGCATAAAGCGGCAAGGTCATAAATGGAAGGAAGTTATAAGTCATACCCATCACTACAGCAAATGATGTCGATGTCAGAGTTGTGCTTTCGCTAATCAATCCAATTGTTCGCAGTGTTGGAACGACAAAACCTTCCTCACCAAGAATCTGCTTCCAGGCAACGGTTCTGAGCAAAAAGGAAACTAAGAATGGGGCAACAACTAGAACCAGCAAAAAGTTCTTAAATCTTCCTGCTTTGAATGCGATCGCGTAAGCAAGTGGGTATGCGATGGCCAGCGCCATCACAGTTGCACACAGTGCATAGATGAAAGATCGTGCGAACTGTTCTTGATTTTCAGTAAAAGCATCGATGTAGTTTGAGAAACGTAAGGTCTGCTCGTACTGACCGGTGTCTCCCCCAGCTATAGGTGTCTGGGTAGAGGTCTGTGCCAGGTTAGCGATAGGCAAAATGAAAAAGGTAAAGAGGAAGAGAAAACCGGGAAGGAGTAGTAGATAAGGCAACTTCACCTTAGACACAATTGCACTCATTCTTCGTCAAGATCCTCAGGAATAACCTCTGTACCAGCTTCGGCATCCTCATCTCCGCGAAGTGCAAAGGTGAAGTTAGGCTCCCAAGAAATAACTACCTCATCGCCCTTTTCAAATGGCGCAACCCCATCATCATTTTGCTCAAAGACCATGAGCTCTTGACCCCATGGCATAAGAACTTGGTACTGAGTTGATACACCGATGTATGAAACATCTTCGATCCGCCCACCAACCAAAGTGTTTCCACGTGTGGGTGTTCCGACTAATGAGATACGGAACTTTTCAGGGCGGATTCCTGCATAAATTGAGTTATCAACCGCATGTGAGCGCTTCTTAGGCATCGCTATCTTTTGGCCAAATAGATCAACAACTAAGTTATCGCCATCAGTTCCTTCGATGCGTCCCTTGATTAAGTTTGATTGACCTAAGAAGTTTGCAACAAAAGCGGTCTTTGGATTGTCATAGAGATCTGCAGGAGATCCCATTTGCTCAATCTCTCCCTCATTCATTACCGCGATGGTGTCAGCCATAGTCATGGCCTCTTCCTGATCATGGGTAACGTGAACGAAGGTAAGTCCAACCTCGCGCTGGATCCACTTGAGCTCAATCTGCATCTGACGACGGAGTTTGAGATCAAGTGCACCCAATGGCTCATCCAAAAGCAACAATGCTGGGCGGTTAACAATGGCTCGCGCAAGAGCGATGCGTTGTTGCTGTCCACCTGAAAGTTGAGTTGGCTTACGCTGCGCAAGATGTGGAAGTTCAACAAGCTCTAAGACCTTGTTTACATCTGCATCGACACTTTTAATTCCTCGACGGCGAAGGCCAAATGCAATGTTCTCAAAAATAGTTAAATGAGGAAACAAGGCGTAGTTCTGAAAAACAGTATTGATAGGGCGCTGATATGGACGCTTGGTCGTGATATCGGTTGTACCCAAATGAATACTGCCAACAGTTGGCTCTTCCAACCCTGCGATCATTCGCAGAGTTGTTGTCTTGCCGCATCCTGAAGGTCCAAGTAATGCAAAGAATGAACCTTCAGGAATTGTTAATGACAAATCATTAACTGCGGTGAAATCTCCATATGTCTTTGTGATTCGAGTAAGACGTAAATCTCCTCGAGTCGCAGATGAAACGTCAGCCACTAGTTGCCGGCGGCCTTCTGGAATGCCTCGCCCCATGAAGTTTCTTCAGCTGGAGTTAGTGAACGGAAGACGTTGAGCTTTGAATTCATATCTGCGTCAGGGAAGATGAATGGGCTTGCAGCCAGAGCTGGATCAATCTTTTCCATCTCAGCCTGTGCACCCTCAACTGGGCATACGTAGTTCACGTACGCTGCAACTTCAGCTGCAATCGCTGGGTCGTAGTAGAAGTTGATGAGTTTTTCAGCATTTGCCTTACCTTCTGCAGTTGCAGTTGAAGGAATGATGAAGTTATCACCTGAAATTGTTCCGCCTGATTCAGGTAGAGCGAAGTCAAACTTGCCCTCATTTTCAGACTTGAGGATAAACATGTCGCCAGACCAGCCAATAACAGCTGTTGCATCACCTGATGTGAGGTCTTCTGCGTACTCGTTACCCTTAACGCCACGGATCCAGCCATCAGCGATCTTCTTCTCCATGAAGTCAACTGCGTTCATGAACTGATCTTCTGTAACTGTCTGAAGGTTTACACCCTGAGATAGCAAGATGATTCCGATGGTGTCGCGCATTTCAGAGAGAACAACGATCTTTCCCTTGTTCTGTGGAGCAAATAGATCATCAATTGTGCGAATTCCATTTGGATTCTTTTCAACATTCCAACCAAATCCACCCATGATGCCCTGCCATGTCAGTGTTTGCTCACGGTTTGGATCAAATGATGGAGATGCAAGTGAAGCTAAAATGTTTGACTTGTTTGGAATATTTGCTGCATCAAATTTTTGTGTGTATCCAAGACGGATCCAGCGTGCTGCCATCCAGTCTGTAGGTGTTACAACGTCATAACCGATATCTTCGCCAAGCTTGAGTTGCGCTTGAACTTTTCCGTAGAACTCATCGTTGTCGTTGTAATCTTCAAAGTAGCTAGCTGCAATTCCGGTAGCTTCTGTAAACTTTTCTAGAGTTGGGTACTTCTTTGATTCCTCATCGTAATCAAGGTACAAAGGCCAGTTGCCCCAACGAACACTGTTAGCACTATCGGCGGAATCAGATCCACCGCACGCAGCAAGTAATCCTGCTGCACCTAAACCACCTGCGCCTGCAAGTACTGCGCGACGAGAAACCATTGCACCGATAATTGAACGGGCTTCCGGTGAGAGTGAACTTTCTTTTGACATACTGATTTACTCCTTAAGGATTAAGCACAAGCTAGTTGTCGGATTACCGAGCCTCAAGCTTTCTGTGGGTTGTTGGTTGATAGAAGGTGTTGAAGCAGGGCGCTCCAACAGGGGGAAATACTACGCCCCCAGATTAGTCATTACATGCTTGATTCGCGTGTAATCCTCAAATCCGTAGGCTGAGAGATCCTTGCCATAACCAGAGCGCTTGAAGCCACCATGAGGCATTTCAGCAACCAATGGAATATGGGTGTTGATCCAGACGCAGCCAAAGTCAAAGGCCTTGGCCATGCGCATTGCGGTGCCGTGGTTTGCTGTCCAAACACTTGAGGCCAAGCCATATTCGACCCCATTGGCCATTGAAACCGCCTGGGCCTCATCGCTAAATCTCTGAACTGTGATCACTGGGCCGAAGATTTCAGTCTGGATGAGCTCATCCTCCTGGCGAAGGCCGGCCACAACTGTTGCTGGGAAGAAGAAGCCAGGACGATCGAGAGCTGATCCACCAGCCATCACCTGGGCATGAGATGGAACGCGAGAGAGCAGATCGCTCACCCGCGCCAATTGGCGTTGATTGTTCACCGCACCAAGGAATACATCCTCATCTGCTGGAGCGCCGATTGCGATCCCCTTTGCTTGCTCAGTTAACAGGGCAACAAAATCATCATAAACAGCATCCTGAACAATTACACGGGTAGCTGCTGTGCAGTCCTGACCTGCGTTGAAGTATCCAGCGATTGCGATCGCTTCAGCCGCTGCTGCTAAATCTGCATCTGCAAAGACAACGACAGGTGCTTTTCCACCAAGCTCTAGATGAACTCGCTTAACCTGTTTTGCAGCAGATTCTGCAACCTGAATTCCTGCTCCAACAGATCCTGTAATTGAAACCATGTCAGGACGTTTGTGGCTAACAAGTGATGCGCCAGTTTCGCGCTCGCCACATACAACGTTAAACACTCCTGCTGGTAAAAACTCTGCCATCAAATTTGCCATCCAGACAGTTGATGCTGGAGTCGTATCACTTGGCTTCAATACAACTGTATTTCCTGCAGCAATAGCTGGTGCCCATTTCCAGACCGCCATCATCATTGGGTAGTTCCATGGTGTTACTTGACCGATGACACCAACAGGTTCGCGGCGAATCATTGATGTCATTCCAGGCATGTACTCACCTGCAGACTTTCCTTCAAGGTTACGTGCAGCACCTGCAAAGAATCTGATTTGATCAACCATAGGTGGAACTTCTTCAGTGGTTGTGAGCGAGATTGGCTTACCGGTATTTTCGCACTCAATTGCAATAACTTCTTCGGCACGCTCTTCAATTGCATCGGCGATCTTTAACAGTGCGCGTTGACGCTGCGATGGAGTTGAATCACGCCAATCTACAAATGCATCACTTGCCGCTTTAAATGCAGCGTCAATATCGGCGGCATTTGATTTCGGCGCGGTCGCAAAAGGTTGTCCCGTTGCAGGATTTACCAGCGTTGTGGTTTCACCTGATGTTGAATCGACTGAGTTGCCATTGATGAAGTTACTAAGCTTTTTCATGTTCCAGAGCCTAGCAATTACCCCTAGAAGTAACTAGTCGTAATTTAAGCGACCGGCTTGCCTTTTTCGGCGGCAGCTAACTGGCCACAAGCCCCATCGATTTCACGGCCTCTGGTATCGCGGACCGTTACAGGGACGCCATAACTTTCTAGGATTCTTACAAACTCTGCCTCGTCCTCGCGACGAGATGCGGTCCACTTTGAACCTGGGGTTGGATTGAGAGGGATCAAATTAACATGTGCATTTCTGTTTTTGAGCAGACGGCCAAGCAAATCAGATCGCCACGACTGATCGTTGATGTCGCGGATCAATGCATACTCAATTGAGTAACGTCGTCCCGTCTTCTTCTCATAAGCATCTGCTGCGGCCAATACCTCACGTACATTAAAGCGGTTGTTAATTGGCACCAAAGAGTCACGAAGTTCATCGTCCGGGGTATGTAATGAGACCGCCAAGGTACAGCTGATTCCCTCATCCATTAACTTTTCAATTCCGTTGACTAAGCCAACGGTAGAAACCGTTACCGAACGTGCGCTGATTCCAAGGCCATCTGGATTGGGATCTGTGATGTTTCGCAATGTGCGCACAACTGCGTTGTAATTTGCCAGCGGTTCGCCCATTCCCATGAAAACAATATTTGAAAGACGGGTTGGACCACCTGGTAGTTCACCATTTGCACATGCACGAGCTGCAGCAACAATCTGATCTGTGATCTCTGCAGCTGAAAGGTTTCTGGTTAAACCTGCCTGACCGGTAGCGCAGAAAGGACAGTTCATTCCGCAGCCAGCTTGTGAAGAGATGCAAACAGTTACTCGATCTGTGTAGCGCATCAGAACACTTTCAACTAAAACCCCATCATGTAACTTCCATAAATCCTTGCGGGTCATGCCGTTGTCGGTAGTTCGAGTTGTAACAAGTTCAATCATCTTGGGAGTTAATGCATCTGCAATAGCCTGGCGTTCAGCTGCAGGAATATCTGTCCACTCTTCAGGATTGTTTGAAAGGTGTGAGAAGTAATGGTTTGCTACCTGGCTCGCGCGGAATGGCTGAAAGCCAAGCTCCTGAGCAAATGCCTTTCGTTCTGCAGGAGCAAAATCGGCTAAATGCTTGGGTGCCTTTTTGCGTTGTACAGGCTCATCAAAAACTAAGTTGATTTCAGGAACTTTCCCGCTCATAAGTATCTCTTCACTAGTTCAAGGGCCAACCACATTGCAGGGGCTGATAAAACAACTGAATCCAAACGATCAAGCATTCCACCGTGTCCCGGAAGCAAGGTGCCCATGTCCTTCAGACTGAGATCACGCTTCATAGCGCTTTCAATGAGATCACCACAAGTAGCGGTGAAAACAATCATCAATCCAACGACAATTCCGATCCACCAGTGCATATCCATGATGTATTCAAAGGCCAGCGCTCCGCCAATCATTGTAAACACCAATGAACCGGCTAGACCTTCCCAAGTTTTCTTAGGAGAAATCTTTGGAACCAATGGGTGCTTACCTAGCAGTACACCGACTATGTATCCGAAGGTGTCATTACAACCTACCAAAACGACAAAGGTCATTACTCTTTGAAAGCCTGTACTTGGTCGAGCCAAAAGAATCAAGAACCCCGCTAAGAAAGGAAGGTATAACAAACCAAAGGTTGTTGCAGTGGCCTTTGCTACAAAACCTTCAGGACCCTGCAGTAGTGCACGAATCAATAACAATGGAAAAGCGATTGCTGTTGCGATAGCAAGACCTGCGACTCCCCCAACCCATGCTGCATAAGATAAGCCGATCGCTGCCAAGGTCAATCCGTTAAATGAGATGACAACCCCGCGAGCAGAAAATGCACGAACTAATTCGCGTACACCCAACACAACTGCGATAGCTACAACAATTGCAAAGATCACGCGTTGATATGAAAGTGCAAACCACACCAAAGAGATCAACGATAAACCGACGCCAATTGAAGGCAAAAGCTTTCGCCCAGCCTTCTTATTGATCGCTTCATTGATCGAGTGCAGATCTGACATAAGTGAACCCCTAAACCTCTAGGAGTTCGACCTCTTTGTGCTTGAGTAGATCATCGATCTTTGCAACGTGATCAGCGGTTACCTTTTCAAGCTCTTTTTCACCACGCGCTAAATCATCTTTTCCGATTTCACCATCTTTTTCCATTTTTTCCATCGCCTCTTTTGCGGCGCGACGAATATTTCGCATCGAAATCTTTGAATCCTCAGCCTTGCTCTTTACAACTTTGATGTACTCCTTGCGACGCTCTTCAGTTAACTGAGGGAAGTTAACGCGAATTACTGAGCCATCATTGCCTGGATTTACACCTAAATCAGATTCGCGGATTGCCTTTTCAATAGATGCCATCGCGCCCTTATCAAAGGGAGAAATCAAAGCCATACGTGCTTCTGGAACCTGAATCGTTGCTAGTTGAGAAAGCGCTGTGTAGGTGCCGTAGTAATCAACCATGACCTTGTTAAATAGAGATGGATGTGCGCGACCTGTGCGGATTGTTGCGAAATCATCCTTTGCAACCTCAACCGCTTTGTTCATCTTGGTTTCAGCGTCCTTCAGGGCGCTTGCTACATCTGCCATTTCTCTACTCCTCTTACCGCTTTTGCATCTATCTCATCGCTTATGCGACGAGAGTTCCAATTACTTCGCCACGTACTGCGCGGCCGATATTTCCATTTTTCATTAAATCAAAGACGACGATCGGCAATTTGTTTTCGCGACACAATGCAAAGGCTGCAGCATCTGCAACGGCAAGTGACTTGGACAAAACCTCGTTGTATGTAATCGTGTCGTACTTAGTGGCTGTTGGATCCTTCTTTGGATCTGCGCTATAAACACCATCTACACCGCTCTTTGCAAGCAGCAGCGCTTCGGCGCCAATTTCAAGTGCGCGCTGTGCTGAAACTGTATCTGTTGTAAAGAATGGCATTCCGGCACCTGCACCAAAAATTACTACGCGACCTTTTTCAAGGTGGCGGATTGCACGAAGTGGAATGTACGGCTCTGCAACCTGACCCATTGTGATCGCGGTCTGCACACGGGTTGCAACACCCTCTTTTTCTAGAAAATCTTGAAGTGCTAAACAGTTCATTACTGTTCCAAGCATTCCCATGTAGTCGGCGCGCGAGCGATCCATTCCGCGTTGAGAAAGCTCTGCTCCGCGGAAGTAATTTCCACCACCCACAACGATCGCGACCTGAACTCCAGAACGAGCTACATCTGCGATCTGTCGCGCAATATCTTGAACAACATCGGGATCAACACCGATGCCCTTTTCTCCACCAAAAACTTCTCCAGAAAGTTTAAGGAGCACTCGCCGATACGTTCCTCTTGTACCGGGCATGAGTGCTCCTCCAACTTTTAATTATTCGGCTATTAACCGCTGGTTATTGAACTAAGTCTAAGCGATCAGACCTTGTCCTTATTGACCCACGCGGAAGCGATGGAAAGCCTTAACAGCCGTTCCAGCCTCATCGAGGATCTGCTTTACAGTCTTCTTTGCATCCTTGGCGAATGACTGCTCGATCAAGGAAACTTCCTTAACAAAACCGGTTACGCGGCCTTCGATGATCTTTGAAAGTGAAGCCTCTGGCTTACCCTCTTCGCGCGCTGTCTCTTCTGCAATACGGCGCTCGTTCTCGATCAAATCAGCTGGAACATCTTCACGATTCACAAACTGCGGAGCAAATGCTGCAATGTGCTGTGCGATGTCCTTACCAACCTCAGCTGCATCCTTAACAAGCTCAACCAATACACCAACCTGTGGTGGTAGATCAGGGCTTGTGCGGTGCAGGTAAATTCCAACTGGTGAATCCTTGATAACAGCAATGCGGCGAACTTCAATCTTCTCGCCCATAGTTGCATTTGCCTCATCAACAGTTGCCTGAACGGTGTTGCCGTTAGACATTGTTGAAGCAAGGAACGTCTCTAAAGAATCAGACTGTGCATTTTGTAGGTGAGCAAGAAGCTCATCTGCAAGTGCAACAAAGCGCTCACCCTTTGCCACGAAATCTGTTTCGCAGTTCAGTTCAAGCATTACGCCAAGGTTGCCCTCGACCTTTGCAACAACTGCACCATTTGAAGTCAGACGACCTTCGCGCTTTGTAATGCCCTTAAGGCCCTTAACGCGAATGATGTCTAGCGCCTTGTTGTAGTCGCCTTCTGCTTCATCTAAAGCCTTCTTGCAATCCAGCATTCCTGCTGCAGTTGCTTCGCGAAGCTTCTTTACATCTTCAGCTGTGTAGTTAGCCAATTTATGCCTCCGGTGTTGTTGGTGCTGGTGCTGATCCGTCGAGAATTTCCTTCTCCCAATCAGCCAATGGCTCGCCCGCAGCAACAGCTGCTGGTGCATCTGACTTTGCTTCTTCCTTCACATTTGCAGAACGCGCCTTGAGGCCTGCTGCAATTGCATCGGTGATAACGCGTGTTAGCAAATCAATTGAACGGATCGCATCATCGTTACCTGGAATCTTGTAATCAACCTCATCTGGATCGCAGTTTGTATCCAAGATTGCGATAACTGGAATACCAAGCTTCTTAGCTTCCTGAACCGCTAGGTGCTCCTTCTTTGTATCTACAACCCAAATCGCTGAAGGCAGCTTGGTCATGTTGCGGATACCATCAAGGTTCTTAAATAGCTTCTCGCGTTCGCGACGTAGAACAAGTAGCTCCTTCTTTGTTAGAAGTAGATCGTTCTTCTCTTCTAGAGCTTCTAGCTCCTTGAGGCGCTGAATACGCTTGTAAACAGTTGGGAAGTTAGTAAGCATTCCGCCCAACCAACGCTCTGTCACTGTTGGCATTCCAACTCGTGCAGCGTGGTTGATGATTGGCATGTGTGCTTGCTTCTTTGTTCCAACGAACAAAACATGGCCACCCTTGGCAACTGTGTCCTTAACAAATTCATACGCTGAATCGATAAGTGCAAGTGATTGCTGGATGTCGATGATGTAGATGCCATTGCGCTCTGTGAAAATAAAGCGCTTCATCTTTGGGTTCCATCGACGAGTCTGGTGTCCGAAGTGGACTCCGCTGTCGAGGAGCTCTCGCATTGTTACAACTGCCATGACGGCATACTCCTTCTTAGGTTTTCTCTGCGCATGCAGATAAAAACCCGCTCGGTTTATGGCCAAACAATTTGTTAGGCCCGTCGCACTCAAAATCACCGACCACAATTTCTTGTGGACCGAGGTGGTTATGCCGGCCGAAGCTGGTGAGTGCTGAGATGTCACCGATCCGAAGATCGATGCAGGTCAAATCCTACCTGAGCGCAGATACCGAAATTACCGCCCGATTAGGCGCAAAGCCCCCCAGGCGGTGATGCGAACAACCGCTTCTAGGGCGATCGTGAAGGACATTTTGCTGACCCCATGGGCACGTTCGATAAAGGTAATTGGAATCTCCCCGACCGAAGCTCCACGAGAGATTGCACGTCGTGTCATCTCAATCTGAAAGCAGTACCCCTCGCTTCGAATCGTCGAGATCTCCATTTTTCGCAGTAACGCAGATGTGTAGATTCGAAAACCTGAAGTTGTGTCCTTGATTCCTAGCGATAACAAGGCGTTGGCGTAGTTGTTTGCAGATTTTGAGATTAATTGACGAAACTTGCTCCAATTAGCGATCCCGCCATCCTTTACCCATCGAGATCCGATGATTACGTCAGCGCTGCCAATCCAATCCATCATCTTTTCAAGATCGCCAACTTGATGAGAGCCATCTGCGTCCATCTGAATGATGTAGGTGTAGCCACGATCTATAGCAATTGAAAACCCCGTGCGATAGGCGCTACCTAGTCCAAGCTTGCCGCTTCGTTCAATTACTTCTACACCTAGTTCACGCACAATCTTTGCAGTTCCATCAGGTGAACCATCATCAATGACTAGAACATCACAATCCAGTGACTTTAAGGCACGGAGAATTTCGGCGATGCTTTCAGCTTCGTTATAAGTAGGTATAACAACAAGGGATGCTCTCATGCGCGTGGGTGTGCCTGCTTGAATGCTTTTTGTAAACGTTCAGTGGATACATGGGTATAAATCTGTGTTGTTGCTAATGAAGCATGTCCCAAAATTTCCTGAACTGTACGCAAATCCGCACCGCCTTCTAATAAGTGCGTTGCGGCTGAATGTCGCAGAGCATGTGGACCCATACGCTCGATCCCTTCAATTGCCTGAAGGGCGTTGTAAACAACTGTTCGAACCGTACGTTGATCGATGCGTTTTCCGCGCACGCCTAAGAAAACAGCGTTGGCAGATTGTGCATTTTTCAATGTATCACGTGCATCTTTTAAATAAAGATTGAGGGCGCGCATTGCAGGGTTTCCCAGAGGAATCGTGCGTTCCTTGTTTCCCTTACCTAAAACTCGAATAGTTTGGCGATCGTAATCAATATCGCTCAAATCTAAACCGCAAAGTTCGGCAACGCGGGCACCTGATGCGTACAACATCTCAACCATCGCCACATCGCGCAGTGAAATCGGGGCCTCTTCCTCAGCTGCTCTGGTTGCAAGAGAGTCCATTGCGAGCTTTGCATCAGCAATTTCCAAGACTTCAGGCAGCGTTCTGTGCCCTTTAGGTGTTGCCAAGGTTGCAGCAACATCTTTTGCCAAGAACTTATTCTTAACCGCCCACTTAGTAAACAAACGAACAGAAACCGCTCTACGTGAAAGGGTTGTTCTCGCTCCCCCTTTGACCTGCTGGTTAGCTAACCATGATCGAAGATGCACAAGCTCTAAATCGGCAATATTGGCAACACCGATAGCTTCTAGATGAGTGATCAATGATTCTAAATCGCCAAGATAAGCACGGATTGTGTGGGCTGATAAAGAGCGTTCAACTTGCAGGTGGCGAGTAAAAGCTGCGATTAGCTTTTCATAATTTTCGCTCACGTAATTAGTTTACTCGGGCTTACGTCCTTGACGCATAAGGCCGAAGGTAACCGCATCTTCAAGTGCCATGGCAGAGGCTGCAATAACGTTTTCATGAACACCAACGGTGTTCCATTCGCCATTGCCATCGCTTGTTTCTACCAATACACGCGTGATCGCACCTGTACCTAAACGGCCCTCAAGAATACGCACCTTGTAATCAGTTAACTCAAGGGATGAAAGCTCTGGGTAAAGCGAGATCAAACCTGTTCGAAGCGCATTATCAAAAGCGTTAACAGGACCATTTCCTTCACCACTGCATGTGATCTCTTGGCCCTTCGCGGTTACTGTGACTTCTGCTTTTGTCGTAATTGATTGATCTGCTGCACGTTCAACCGATGTAACCCAATGATTAATTGTGAAAAATGATGGACGCTTGCCAGACATCTCTTCATGGACAAGCAATTCAAATGATGCATCAGCTGCTTCAAAGGTAAAGCCGCGTGATTCCATATCTTTTACACGGTCAACGATGCGACCGATTAGTTCTTTGTCTCCACCTAGATCTACACCAAGTTCTTGAGACTTTAGTTCAATTGATGCACGACCGGCCATATCTGATACCAACATACGCATATCATTTCCAACAGATGATGGATCTTCATGTTGATACAACGATGGATCCACTTTGATCGCACTTGCATGTAAACCTGCCTTGTGAGCAAATGCTGAAACTCCAACATATGGTTGACGACCACTTGGTGCCACATTTGTAACTTCAGCGACGGCATGTGAAATTCTGAAAGCTTCCTGAAGCGCGTTCGGTGGCAGTACCAACTGCTTCTTCTTTAATTCTAGGTTCGCGATAATGGTTACCAAATCAGCGTTACCGGTTCGCTCGCCATATCCATTTAAAGTTCCCTGGACATGTGTGGCACCTGCTGCAACAGCGGCCATTGAATTCGCAACGGCGCATCCAGTGTCATTGTGGCAATGAATGCCCAAACGAGCAGAGCTTGCGGTCAAAACATCATGGACAACTTGAGAAAGCTCGTCAGGCAACATTCCGCCATTGGTATCGCACAAGGCGATCACATCTGCACCAGCTTCTGCCGCTACTCGTACTACTTCTAGAGCATATGCACGGTTGCTGCGATACCCATCAAAGAAGTGCTCTGCATCAAGAAAAACACGCTGACCTTCTTCGCGTAGATGCCTCACTGAATCACGGATCATCGCAAGGTTTTCATCTAAAGATGTCTTTAGAGCAAGATCCACATGGCGATCAAACGCCTTTGCAACCAGGGTTACTGCCGGTGCTCCGCTGTCACGTAATGCTCCAAGTAGAACATCATCAGCGGCTTTGGCGTTCGGGCGACGCGTTGCACCAAATGCAACAAATGTTGCGTTCTTAAGCTTTAACTCTTTTTTAGCAAGTGCAAAAAATTCAGTGTCCTTGGGATTTGCACCTGGCCAACCACCCTCGATAAAGCCAACGCCTAAATCATCCAAGTGGCGGGCGATGTTGAGCTTGTCATGAACTGAAAGATTTAATCCCTCTTGTTGGGCACCATCACGCAAGGTTGTGTCATAGATATGGAATGAATCATTGACTGGCATTACTTAACCGCACTCATCCAGTTGTGCTTATCTGCGATTGTGCCGTGTTGAATACCAAGTAGGTGATTTCGGATCTGCATAGTAATTGTTCCTGGTTGACCATTTCCGGTAACCCAGGTACCCATCGCACTCTTTGCTTGTCCAACTGGAGAAACAACCGCTGCGGTTCCACAAGCAAAAATCTCGGTGATCTCGCCAGATGTAACACCATCGCGCCAATCATCAACAGAGAGCATTACCTCATCGACCTTGTATCCAAGATCTGTAGCAACTGACAAAATTGAATC
>JBFYOY010000018.1:0-33800 GCA_041303575.1 Actinomycetes bacterium | reverse complement strand
CGATCGCAGATGCTGAATGGGTCACTATGGGTCCCGGCTCGTGGTTTTCAAGTGTGATTCCACATCTGTTGGTACCTGCACAACTTGAAGCTTTGCAAAAAACTAGTGCGCAAAAGATTTTGATTCTCAATCTTGATGCCTCATCTCGTTCTCAAGGCGAAGAGTTTGCTGGCTCTACACCTGAAGAGCACCTTGATTTCTTCCACCGTTATGCCCCCGGTATCAAGGTGGATTATTGCCTTGTTGACCAATCAGTTGTGCGGGATGAAGAGGCTTTGCAGCTTGCAGCATCAACCTTAGGTGGAGAGATTGTGGTGGCTGATATTCGTAAAGCCCCCGGAAGCATCCATCATGATTCCCAAAAATTAGCTCTCCATTTGGGCCACATTCTGGCTCGTTAAATGGTTGGATTACCCCATGGCAATGACAGCATCAGTTAAGGACGAGCTATCTCGTCTATCAATTACCAAACCATGTTGTCGTAAGGCCGAGGTCTCCTCACTTCTTCGCTTCGCAGGTGGACTTCACATAGCAGCGGGAAAGATTGTTATCGAGGTAGAGCTTGATACCTCCCAGAGCGCACGACGTTTGAGAAAAGATATCGCCGATATTTACGGACATGATTCAGATCTTGCAGTTCTCTCTTCAAGCGGATTACGTAAAGGCTCACGTTATGTTGTTCGTGTCATCAATGAAGGTGATGCCCTTGCACGCCAAACAGGTTTAGTTGACTCCAATGGTCGTCCAGTTCGCGGGCTTCCACCCCAAGTAGTCTCCGCTGCAATCTGCGATTCAGAGGCAGCTTGGCGCGGAGCCTTTATTGCACATGGCTCATTGACTGAGCCAGGAAGATCCTCATCACTTGAAATTACCTGTCCAGGACCAGAGGCGGCTTTGGCATTAGTTGGCGCCGCCCGTAGATTAGGAATCGTTGCGAAGGCCCGTGAGGTTCGTGGCGTTGATCGCGTTGTAATTCGCGATGGAGATGCAATTGGTGTTCTGCTCACACGTCTTGGCGCACATGAAAGTGTGATGGCCTGGGAAGAGCGTCGCATGCGTCGCGAGGTTCGCGCTACCGCAAACCGTCTTGCAAACTTTGATGATGCCAACCTTCGTCGCTCTGCTCGTGCAGCTGTTGCCGCCGCGGCTCGAGTACAACGAGCGATGGAGATTCTTGGACCAACAATTCCCGACCACCTCAAGGAGGCAGGGGAGTTGCGTATCAATCACGGCCAGGCCTCGTTAGAAGAGCTTGGCTCATTAGCGGTTCCACCAATGACCAAGGATGCGATCGCGGGCAGAATCCGACGCCTGCTTGCGATGGCTGATAAGCGTGCTGCAGAGCTGGGAATTCCAGATACTGAGAGCGGTCTCTCGCCTGATCTGCTCAATTAAGGGCGGGCAATTTAAGAGTTCACACAACCTTCACTGGTAAGGTTCTACCTAAGCCCCCAGCGTTGTGGCAGTTTTATGAACCACCAACGGCTGGGCTTTTTCATGCGCCCCATTAGTAGCAAGGACACTTTCGTGATTAATGTCGGAATCAATGGTTTTGGACGTATCGGACGTAACTTCTTCCGTGCCTCACTTACTAACCCAAATATCAACATCGTCGGTATCAACGACCTCACACCCAATGAGACTCTTGCTCATCTCTTGAAGTATGACTCAATCCTGGGTCGTCTAGGTCTTGAGGTCACATACACAGATGACTCAATCACCGTTGGCGGAAAGACAATCAAGGTTTTCTCAGAGCGCGATCCAGCAAACCTTCCATGGGCAGCTGTTAAGGCGGATGTAGTTGTTGAATCAACAGGTATCTTCACAAAGGCTGCAGATGCGCAGAAGCACATCACAGCCGGTGCCAAGAAGGTAATCATCTCTGCGCCAGCTACAGATGAGGACATCACTATCGTTATGGGTGTTAACCACACTCAGTATGACGGTTCAAAGCACAACATCATTTCTAACGCATCATGTACAACCAACTGCCTTGCACCAATGGCAAAGGTTCTTCAGGATAACTGGGGAATTGTTAAGGGCTTGATGACAACAATTCACGCCTACACAAATGATCAGGTAATTCTTGATTTCCCACACAAGGATCTACGTCGTGCACGTGCAGCGGCAACAAACATGATTCCTACATCAACAGGTGCGGCAAAGGCGATCTCACTTGTACTCCCAGAGCTCAAGGGCAAGCTAGATGGTTACGCGATGCGCGTTCCAGTTCCAACAGGTTCTGCGACAGATTTAACTGTTGAACTTGCAAAGGAAGCAACAGCTGCAGAGATCAATGCAGCGATGAAGGCTGCTGCAAATGGCCCACTTAAGGGATTCCTTTCATACACAGAAGATCCAATTGTTTCTTCAGATATCGTCACCGATCCATCATCATGTATCTTCGATGCAGGCCTTACTAAGGTAATTGGTAATCAGGTAAAGATCGTTGGTTGGTATGACAACGAGTGGGGCTACTCAAACCGTCTTGTTGACCTGATTGATTACGTCGGCAAATCTCTGTAATGCCAGATCTTTCTACAATTGATGTAGCAGGAAAGCGAGTCTTTCTGCGTTGTGATCTTAATGTTCCCTTGAAAGAGGGGGTCATTAAAGATGATGGACGCATTAAAGCCTCGCTTCCTACTATTCAAACCTTGCTTGAAAAAGGCGCATCACTTGTTATTGCCGCGCACCTTGGTCGTCCCAAGGGTGAAGCAAAGCCTGAACTTTCACTAGCACCAGTAGCTGAGCGTTTATCAGAACTTCTTGGTCGCGAGGTCAAGTTCACAGGCCAGTTAACTGGTGCAGCGGTAACTCAAGAAGCGCAATCTCTTCAGGCTGGCGAGATTCTTCTTCTAGAAAATATTCGTTTTAGCGCAGCAGAGACAAGCAAGGAAGAGTCTGAGCGCGCAACCTTTGCCGCAGAGCTTGCTCAGCTTGCAGATGTTTATGTTGGTGATGGCTTTGGCGCTGTTCACCGTAAGCACGCCTCTGTGTTTGATCTTCCAAAGTTACTGCCACACACCGCAGGAACCTTGATTGCAGCAGAGGTTGAGGTTCTCAAGAAACTGACTCAAAACCCTGAACGTCCATATGGAGTAGTTCTTGGTGGAGCAAAGGTTTCAGACAAACTTGGCGTTATTGAAAACTTACTTGGCAAGGTAGATGTTTTGGCTATCGGTGGAGGAATGGTTTTTACATTCCTCAAAGCACAAGGCAAGGAGATCGGAACCTCACTTGTTGAGGCTGAGATGCTTGATGTTGTTACCGGATTAATCGCAACAGCTGAGAAAAATGGCGTCAAGCTTTTGCTTCCCACGGACATCGTGGTGGCACCAACATTTGCTGCAGATGCAACTCCAACCTTAGTTTCTGCCGATGCAATCCCAGCGGATCAAATGGGTCTGGATATCGGACCGGTTTCTGCTGCAGCATTTGCCGCTGAGATTATTAAGTGCAAAACCGTATTCTGGAATGGCCCAATGGGTGTTTTTGAGTTCCCTAACTTTGCTGCTGGAACCAAGGTTGTGGCGCAAGCATTAACTGAGGTTTCAGGAATTTCAGTTGTTGGCGGGGGAGACTCTGCAGCCGCGGTTCGTGCACTAGGTTTTGCTGACTCACAATTTGGGTATATCTCAACTGGTGGCGGAGCATCTCTTGAATATCTTGAAGGCAAGGAACTTCCTGGTCTTAAGGCGCTAGATCTCATTTAAGGTAAGAAACTGAACTGAAGGAGCGGGAAATGCGTAAACCATTAATGGCAGGAAACTGGAAGATGAACCTCAACCATCTTGAGGCGATCGCAGTTGCTCAAAAGTTGGTTTACGGTCTTGAAGATAAGGATTACGACGCTGTTGATGTAGCTGTCATTCCTCCATTTACAGATATTCGCTCTATTCAAACTTTGGTTGATGGAGATCGTCTACGACTTCAATATGGAGCACAGGATCTTTCACCGGAAAACTCTGGCGCATTCACCGGTGATATTTCAGGTTCTATGCTCGCAAAGCTGGGCTGCACTTATGTTGTTATCGGTCACTCAGAGCGTCGAGCTATTCATAATGAATCAGATGCTTTGATTAATCGAAAGATTAAGGCCGCTCTTGCACATGAGCTCACACCAATCTTCTGTGTAGGTGAAGAGCTAGCTATTCGTGAGGCTGGTACACATGTAAGTCATGTGATCCGCCAGATTCGCGCAGGTCTTGAAGGCTTTACAAAGCCAGAGCTCAAAAAGATAGTTATCGCTTATGAACCAGTTTGGGCGATTGGAACTGGAAAGACTGCGACACCTGAGGATGCTCAAGAGGTATGCGCCTCAATTCGCGAAGAGGTTGAAAGCATCGGCTCACCTGAGATCGCTGCAAATATGCGCATCTTGTATGGCGGTTCTGTGAAATCATCCAATATCGTGGAAATCATGAAGAAGCCCGATGTTGATGGCGCTTTGATCGGTGGAGCCAGCCTAGATCCTGAGGAATTGGCCAAGATCGTTAAATTCCACGCGGTGACGGAGTAAGCATTACCCCCTTCAGGCGGGTATCCTTACCCTCTACGAACTAGGAGTTTAAGAAAAGTGATACTAGCTCTCTCAATCGCGCTTGTGATTACAAGCGTACTTATGATCCTTTTGGTACTACTTCACAAGGGCAAGGGAAGCGGCCTATCCGATCTATTCGGTGGCGGCATCTCATCAAACTACGGCGGTTCATCTGTCGTAGAGCGCAACCTTGATCGCCTCACAATCGTTGCAGGCGGATTCTGGTTCGCTCTCGTTGTAGCGCTATCGCTTGCTCTTAAGTAAAAACAATTCACTTTTATTCATAAGCACCACCAGTTAAAACAAGGGGATACACATGGCAAGTGCAATTCGCGGAAGTCGTGTCGGCGCAGGCCCAATGGGCGAGGCAGAGCGTGGCGATTCAATCGCTCGTGCTTATGTTTCATACTTTTGCGCAAATGGACATGAGGTTCGCCCATCATTTGCTGTTGAAGAAACTGTCGTGATTCCAGCTGAATGGGATTGCCCAAAGTGCGGATATCCAGCAGGCCGTGATCGCAACAATCCACCTAGCCCTGAAGTAAATGTGCCTTACAAGACTCACCTTGCATATGTGAAGGAACGTCGCACAGATGCAGAAGGTGAAAAACTTCTAGAGGAAGCTCTTCGCAAACTTCGCGGAGAAGATGAGGATTAAATCTTAAAGAGATTTAACAGCATCAAGTAATTCAGATATACCCGCTGCACGATTTGTAAGATTAAATCGAAGCAGTGGGTATTTTCTTGATGCCAGAGCTTTTCCATCACCTAGTGCTTGAGCTGCAACCAAAGTTTTAAAGCCATAGCTTTGACCCGGAATAGCAATATCTTTCTGCACATCTCCTGTTATCTGCAGGAAGGCACCATTTTGCTGTCCACCTTTATGGAACTGTCCCGTTGAATGCAGGAAGCGAGGACCCCAACCAAAGGTGACGGGTCTGCCAGATTTGTCGGCCAAAATCTCACGTAACTCAGCAACAGCTGCATCATCTTTACGATCTAAATAAGCCATGATCGCGATGTAACCATTCTCTGGAACCTGTGCAATTAATTGAGTTAAGGCATCTGTAGTGTTCTTGCCCGCGCCAAAGATCTCAACGCAACCATCGGTAAGTTCTGGTGTAAATGCAGGTAAAACACCCTTCCACTCATTAAGCAAAGCAGAGGTTTGCTCCTTGGCTTCAGTCACATTGGGCTGATTAAAGGGATCGATGGCAAGTGCTGCTCCAACAAGTGCGGTGACCCATTCCCAAACAATAAACTGCGACGCTAAATCACCTTCAACTACCAGGTCTGCGCTTCCAGCAAAGGCGATAGTAAAGGCGTTTCCTTCACGTCCATTATGTGAAGTCTCTGCAACTACAGGTAAACGACCAACCTCATTTTTTCCAGTTGACTCTGCAACTAGCTGCTCAATCCAGTCACTTAATCCTGGCATCCCAGATCCCTCATCTGTATACGTCACATATTGATCTGATACAAAAGAGAGGAGATAAGCGATATCACACATGATTTGTGAATCGGCAAAAAATGATTGCTTGGTGTCACTTGCGTTATCAAGCAGGACTGAAACATCTACTCCAATTAATGCCGCTGGTACTAAACCAAATGGACTCAAAACACTAAAGCGACCGCCAACATGAGGATCAGCATTTACAACTGTAAAGCCGGCTTCGCGAACCTGCTTATCCAAAGGCGAACCTGGATCGGTAACAAAAACCATATGCTCGGCAGGGTTTAATCCAGCATCCTTAAACGCTCCCTCAAACAGTGCACGTTGAGACGCGGTCTCTATCGTTGATCCTGATTTAGAGCTAACGACAACCACGCTCTTGGTCAAATCAAAGTCAAGTGCATGGGCTACATAATCTGGATCAGTTGAATCCAGGACAAATAGTTTTTTGGAAAATGTTTGAGCAATTACTTCAGGTCCTAGTGAGGAGCCGCCCATTCCGCACAAAATGACATTGCTCTTATCGCGGTGTTTGGCAGCTAGAGCATCAAACTGTGGCAGTAAATCCCGTGAACTCTCAGGCAGGTCGATCCAGTTCATTCGGATAGAAGCTTCAGCCTGTGCTTCTGCTCCCCAAATTGCAGAGTCCTTTGCCATTAGACGCTCATGGAAAGCCTGAAGAGATTTGTACTGGCTGGAAGAGCGGTCGATCTTATTGAGAGCGTTACCTTTGATTGAAATCATGATTGTTGAGCAGCCTTTACATTCTCGAGAAGCTCTTCCCACGCGTGGGCAAACTTCTTTACTCCATCGATCTCTAACTCTGTTGTTACCTCATCTAATGAGATTCCAAGTGCTGATAGCGCCTTCAGAACCTCAATAGCCTCTGCATAATTTCCAGAAATCGTGTTTCCTCGAACCACGCCATGATCGATCACAGCATCAAGAGTTGATTGCGGCATTGTGTTGACCGTATTTGGTGCAATTAACTCGATGACATAACGAGTATCTGGGTAGGCAGGATCCTTGACTCCAGTTGATGCCCACAATGGACGTTGCTTGTTTGCGCCCTTAGCTGTTAACGCCATCCAGCGCTCTGATGCGAACTTTTCCTCAAAGAGTTGGTAGGCCAAATGTGCATTGGCAATCGCTGCCTTACCTAGCAGAGCGTTTGCCTCTGCAGAGCCATTCTTTTTGAGCAATGCGTCAATTGATGAATCGATACGGCTGATGAAAAATGATGCAACTGAGTGAACAGTTGAAGGCTCTTCGCATTGTTCAATCCCTTTAATGTAAGCCTCAATGACCTGCCCGTATCTCTTTACCGAGAAGATCAAAGTTACATTAACGCTGATGCCAGCGGCGATAAGTGCCGTGATGGCAGGCAAGCCCTCGATAGTTGCCGGCACCTTAATCATCAGGTTTGGCCGATTGATAATGGACCACAGCTCTTTGCCCGCAGCGATAGTTCCTTCAGTGTCATGAGCCAAGCGTGGGTCAACCTCGATGCTAACTCTGCCATCAACTCCACCTGTTGATTGATAGATAGAGGTAAAGAGTTCACATGCTTGTCTGACATCATCTGTTGTTAACTTCTTAACAACCTCATCTACGCTCGAACTCTTCATCGATGCAATATCTGCAGCGTATTCAGCTGCGCCACTGATCGCTGCGCTAAATATGCTGGGGTTTGTTGTTACGCCAACCACTGCGCTCTCTTTGATTCGAGCAGGAAGGGCATGTGGATCGTTGGATGTGATTTTGGCACGTGATAAATCATCTAGCCAGATTGAAGTTCCAGCCGCTGAGACCTGGTGTACCGACATTAAATCGCCTTCTTTACTTGAGCAACAACATTTTCAACTGAGAATCCAAACTCCTTAAACAAGCGCTTAGCATCTGCCGATGCGCCGTAATGTTCTAGAGAGATTGCCACGCCAGAATCACCGATAAGTTCGCGCCAACCCTGAGCGATTCCAACCTCAATACTGACCTTTAGGACACCAGGGGAGAGGACCGAGTCTTTGTACTGTTGATCCTGCTCTGCAAACCATTCAAGACATGGCGCGCTCACAACGCGAACATTGATTCCCTCGGCAGCCAATGCGCTCTGGGCATCTATCGCCAATGAAACTTCAGAACCAGTCGCAATTAAAATCGCTTGTGGCTGTGGCAGATCCTTCAGAATATATGCACCGCGAGCTGTACCTGAGGCAGGCTCACAAGTTGAGCGATCAAATACAGGTAGGTTCTGGCGAGAGAGCAAAATGCCGCAAGCGCGCCCGCGAGTAATAATCTTCTTCCACGCCTCTGTTACCTCATTGGCATCTCCTGGGCGAATCACATCAAAGCCAGGAATCGCACGAAGTGCTGCGAAATGCTCGATTGGCTGATGTGTTGGACCATCCTCGCCAACGCCAATCGAATCATGTGTCCACACAAAGGTAGTTGGAATATTCATCAGCGCTGCAAGACGCACCGCAGGGCGCATGTAATCACTAAACACTGCAAAGGTTCCGCCAAATGAACGGGTTAATCCATGCAAGGTGATTCCATTAAGAATCGATCCCATTGCATGTTCACGAATTCCAAAGTGAATGATTCGTCCATAAGGATTAGCGCCATCGATTTGGCTACTTGCTGGCAGGAATGATCCGCCACCTTTAATGCTTGTGTTGTTTGATCCTGCTAAATCAGCAGAACCTCCCCAAAACTCAGGCAAGACCGAGGCAATCGCGTTAATAACTTCACCAGAGGCTGCGCGAGTAGCTACATCTTTTCCGGGGGCGAAAACAGGAAGTTTTGAATCCCATCCCGCAGGTAACTCTTGACTGCGCAATCTCTCAAGCAATACCGCTTTATCTGGATTGCTGGATTTCCATTGTTCAAACTTTGTGTTCCACTGTGCACGAACCGCAGCGCCACGTTCCTTTACTAATCGAGCATGTGCCAAGACCTCAGAGGGCATTGCAAAATGTTCATCGGGATTAAGACCCAACTCAAACTTAGTTTGCTTAATTTCATCCTCGCCTAAGGCTGAACCATGCGATGCTGCGGTTCCTCGAGCCTTCGGAGCTGGCCAAGCGATAACAGATTTCATGCGAATCAAAGTTGGTTTTGTGATCTCTTTTTTCGCTGCGATCATCGCTGCATCTAGCGCTGCAATATCAACACTTCCATCAGCCATTGCTGCTACATCGATGACATGCCAACCATATGCACGGTAGCGCGCAGAAACATCTTCGGTGAAAGCGTTATGGGTATCGCCTTCGATAGAGATGCGGTTGTCATCATAAATAATGTTGAGATTTCCCAGCTCTTGGGTACCAGCCAAAGAGTGTGCTTCCGCACTTACTCCCTCTTGCAAATCTCCATCTGAACAAATCACCCAAATAGAGTGATCAAAAATTGATTGCTGCGCGGGGGTCGTTGGATCTAGCAGTCCTCGTTCATATCGAGCACCCATCGCCATGCCTACAGCGGTTGCAACACCTTGGCCTAATGGTCCTGTAGTCATTTCAACTCCAGTTGTATGGCCATACTCAGGGTGTCCTGGTGTTAAAGAGCCCCATGTTCTAAAGCTTTCAAGATCCTTCATCTCGAGGCCATAACCACTCAAGAAAAGCTGGATATAAAGAGTTAGAGATGAGTGGCCACAGGAGAGAATGAAACGATCGCGACCTAGCCAATGCGCATCAGATGGGTCATGTACTAAATGGCGTTGAAACAAGGTGTAAGCAACTGGTGCAAGTGACATCGCAGTTCCTGGATGGCCATTGCCTACCTTCTGTACAGCATCTGCTGCCAAAGCTCGCGCATAAGCGACGGCTTGATCATCAAGTGCTGTCCACCCTGTAACTGTGCTCATTATCTATCCATTCTTTTCGTGACCGATAACCAAACTCTCCAAGAAGCAATCCACACTAAAGTTGAACCAGCAAGGTGCAACCCAACAAGCAGTTCTGGCAGATCGCTAAACCACTGCACATATCCGATCAGCCCTTGGCCCAAAGCGATTGCAAAGAAAATCTTCAGCCGCTTCTTTGTGTGTGCTGATACTCCGCTGACAATAAAGAAGCCAAAGGTAATTCCAAATAATGCGATGACTACATCTGCATGTAACCAAGCAACAGTTCGTAGATCAAAGGGGAAGCGTTGGGCTGTTGCATCACCTGCATGCGGGCCAGTTCCGGTTACAACTGTTCCTAAGATTAAAACTAAAAAGGTGGTGATGATGTGCGCCTTTGCAATTTTTTGAACCAAAGGCTGCGATTGGTTGGCTTCCAGCGGAGCAAATCTCTGCGCCCGAAGCGAGGTCGCACCTGCGATCAAAATAATCGACAGCAGAAAGTGCGCAGCAACCGTTGCTGGGTGTAAACCAGTTAAGACTGTAATGCCGCCAAGAACACCTTGGCCAACAATTCCCAGAACCTGACCTAAGGCAAGACCGCGAAGATCCTTTCTTCCGGAGGCCAAGACGCTGATGACAACAACGATCGCTGCAAGAACTAGAACAAAGGTCAGCAGGCGATTTCCAAACTCAATCCAAACCTTTACCTGTTCCTCTACTTGGTATGGCTTCGGGGTATATGAGCCTGGGGTGCACTCAGGCCAGGTAGGACAACCCAGGCCAGAGCCTGTTAGTCGAACCGCACCACCGGTTACAACAATGGCAGCTTGGGCAAAGAGAAGAAAGCCGCTTGCCGGGGATAAAACTCGTGCTGCCCGTGCTCGCAGTTTGCTCATACCCGTAGCCTATGACTCCACCGACCCGCTGCCTTACGAGTGGCTGAACGTGTCGAATTACGACACAATACTGTTGTGAAATTGACCGGCGGCACCCAGGTGGGAGATGACTCCCGTACCCGAGATCTTGTGGCCCGATCAATCCTTGAAAATGGACCATCTACCGCAGCCGTCTTGGGGGATCGTCTAGGTCTTACTCCAGCTGGCATTCGTCGACATTTGGATTTACTTGTTGCCGATGGAGTTCTAGAAGCTCGCGACCCACGTGCATCATCTATACGTGGCCGCGGACGCCCATCAAAGGTCTTTGTAATGTCAGATAAAGGTCGCCAAACCTTTGAGCACTCATATGATGATTTAGCGGTAGCTGCACTGAAGTTTATGTCGGCTCAATCTGGCGAACATCTTGTTAACGCCTTTGCCCAATCACGCGCAGATGACATCGAACGCAAAGCAACTATCGCGATCGCAAAGCGCTCGCACAAGGTTGATGCACTTGCAACCTTTCTCTCTGAACAAGGGTATGCAGCAACGGTTACTGAAAAACCAATGGGTGAAGAGTTATGCCAGCACCATTGCCCAATCGCACATGTGGCCGCTGAGTTTCCGCAACTGTGCGAGGCTGAAACAGAGGCATTGTCAAAGGTTCTTGGGACACATGTCCAGCGTTTAGCAACAATTGCTCATGGTGATGGCGTGTGTACTACCTTCATCCCCTCGGCACGAAGTTCAAAAAATCAAAGTTCACAAACAAACACAAGTAAGGGAAAGGTCCGTGCATGACAACAGCACATCCAGAACTCGACGGTCTCGGCAACTATGAATACGGTTGGTCAGACAAGAGCTCAATTGGCGATAACGCTAAGCGTGGAATCAATGAAGATGTAGTTCGTGACATCTCAGCGAAAAAATCTGAGCCACAGTGGATGCTTGACCTTCGTCTTAAGGGCCTTGCTTTGTTTGAGAAGAAGCCAATGCCAAATTGGGGATCAGATCTTTCAGGAATCTTCTTTGACACGATCAAGTACTTCGTTCGTTCGACAGAGAAGCAGGCAACAACTTGGGATGACCTTCCAGATGAGATTAAAAATACTTACGATCGCTTGGGTATTCCAGAGGCTGAAAAGCAACGCCTTGTGTCAGGAGTTGCCGCACAGTACGAGTCTGAGGTTGTTTACCACTCAATTCGTGAGGATCTAGAGGCGCAAGGAGTTATCTTCCTTGATACAGATACTGCACTAAAGGAGCATCCTGAGCTATTCAAGGAGTACTTCGGAACTGTAATTCCTGTTGGAGATAACAAATTTGCTGCACTCAATACATCTGTGTGGTCTGGTGGTTCATTCATCTATGTTCCAAAAGGTGTCCATGTAGATATTCCATTGCAGGCTTACTTCCGAATCAACACTGAGAACATGGGTCAGTTCGAGCGCACCTTGATCATTGCTGATGAGGATTCATACATTCACTATGTAGAAGGCTGTACAGCACCTATCTACAAGTCAGATTCGCTTCACTCTGCAGTTGTAGAAATCATTGTTAAAAAGGGTGCACGCGTTCGTTACACCACTATTCAAAACTGGTCGAACAATGTGTACAACTTGGTTACAAAGCGCGCTACATGTGCAGAAGGCGCAACCATGGAATGGGTAGATGGAAACATCGGCTCAAAGGTAACAATGAAGTACCCTGCAATCTTCTTGATGGGTCCTCACGCAAAGGGCGAGACATTGTCACTTGCTTTTGCTGGAGAAGGACAGCATCAGGATTCTGGAGCAAAGATGGTTCACGCCGCTCCTTACACATCTTCATCAGTTATCTCGAAATCAGTTGCTCGCGGTGGAGGACGTACCTCATACCGTGGCTTAGTTCAGGTACAAGAAGGTGCACACCACTCCGCAAGCACTGTTAAGTGTGATGCTTTGTTGGTTGACACAATTTCTCGTTCAGATACTTACCCATATGTAGACATTCGTGAAGATGATGTTTCTATGGGTCACGAAGCAACAGTCTCAAAGGTAAGCGATGATCAACTCTTTTACTTGATGTCACGCGGCTTGAATGAGGATGAGGCCATGGCGATGATCGTTCGTGGATTCATCGAACCAATCGCACGTGAACTTCCAATGGAGTACGCGCTTGAACTCAATCGTCTTATTGAACTTCAGATGGAAGGTGCAGTCGGTTAATGTCAGTTTTAACTACTAATTACTTAACTCCTACGGGAAGAGAAGAGGCGTGGCGTTTCACGCCTCTGAAACGACTCCGTGGATTGCATGATGGGACTGCGGTTCAATCAGATCGCAACTCGCTGATCAATAAGGCGGCCCTTCCTTCAGGAGTTACCTTTACTCGTGAAAATCTAGAACCACTTGCTGCATCTGATGATGTCATCATCGAACGTGTAAGGGGAGCGGCAACATCTGTAGCTCACCTTGCCATTGCTGCTAATACCGAAGTTGCTGAGCCAATCTTTTTGGGCCGCTCAGCTGGTGCTCTAGATACCGCCGAGTTTTCAAGGGTACGAATCTCCCTCGGAACACATGCGGTAGCGACAGTGATCATTGAAAACACAACAGACACAGTCTTGGCTGAGGATCTTGAGATTTATCTTGCTCCAGGTGCCAACCTAAAGTTTGTAACCCTTCAAGAGTTTGAATCTAAATCTGTTTACACAGCTCGTCACCATGCGGTTATCGACAAGGATGCAACCTTCAAATCAATCACCGTAACAGTTGGCGGAGATGTTGTTCGTATTCTTCCAACAGTTGAGTTCAAGGCCCCTGGTGCATCAGCTGATCTTCTGGGTGTTTACTTCGCTACAGCTGGTCAGTTCATGGAGCATCGCAACCATGTTGATCATGCTGTTCCACATGCAAAATCCAATGTGAACTACAAGGGCGCTCTTGCAGGAAAGGATGCACACACCGTATGGATTGGTGATGTGTTGATCCGGGCGGCGGCAGAAGGAACAGATACCTACGAGCTCAATCGCAATCTTTTACTTAGCGATGGCGCACGTGCAGATTCAGTTCCAAATCTTGAGATCGAAACCGGTGAAATTGTCGGTGCAGGTCACGCAAGTACAACTGGTCGCTTTGATGATGAACAACTTTTCTACTTGATGTCACGTGGAATTGCTATGGCAGATGCACGTCGCCTAGTTGTGCGTGGATTCTTCAATGAAATTGTTTCCGAGATCGGTGATGAGGTTGTCCAAAACAGAATTATGGACCGCATCGACACTGAGCTGGAAAAGGCGGCGCACAATGGCTGATTTAGCTCTTGATCAAATCGCAGAAGGTAAGCCTGTCCGCATTGAGAAAGATGGAAAGAGCATCTGTGTTGCACGAGTAGGGGATGAGGTCTTTGCTGTTGCAGATACCTGCACCCACTCAGATGCTTCATTGTCCGAGGGCGATGTCACTGGATTCAAAATTGAGTGCTGGTTACATGGCGCTCAGTTTGATCTTCGCACTGGTGAGGCGTTAACCCTCCCAGCAAATATTCCACTTGAAACATATGCGGTATCAATCGACGGAAACGCCGTCACGGTAGAGATTTAGTAACGAGAGAAGAGAGAAGATAATGAGCACACTAGAAATCCGTAACCTGCAGGTATCTGTTGATACAGATAACGGAACGGTGGACATCCTCAAGGGTGTTGACCTGACAATCAATTCCGGCGAGACCCACGCAATCATGGGACCTAACGGTTCAGGTAAATCAACTCTTGCTTACTCAATTGCAGGACACCCTAAGTACACAATCACTGGCGGAACAGTCACACTAGATGGCGCCGATGTTCTTGAGATGAGTGTTGATGAGCGCGCTAAGGCAGGACTTTTCCTTGCGATGCAGTACCCAGTCGAGGTGCCAGGTGTTTCGGTATCTAACTTCCTTCGTACCGCAGCAACGGCACTTCGCGGCGAGGCGCCAAAGCTACGTACCTGGGTGGGGGAAGTTAAGGATGCAATGGAAGCTCTGAACATGGATCCTTCATTTGCGACCCGTAATGTCAATGAAGGTTTTTCTGGTGGAGAAAAGAAGCGCCACGAGATCATGCAGCTAGAACTTCTTAAGCCAAAGATGGCGATCCTGGATGAAACAGACTCTGGACTCGATGTTGATGCACTTCGCATCGTCTCTGAAGGAGTCAACCGTGCAAAGGCGGCAAATAATCTGGGCGTTATCTTGATTACCCACTACACACGTATTTTGCGTTATATCCAACCTGACTTTGTGCATGTTTTTGCAAATGGCCGAGTTGTTGAACAAGGCGGACCAGAACTGGCTGAAAAGCTAGAAGCAAATGGTTACGCAGATTATGTGAGCAAGTAAGAGGCATGAGTTTTAACGTTGCGAATGTACGTAAAGATTTCCCAATCTTTCAACGTACTATTCGCGACGGCAAAAAACTTGCTTACCTAGATAGCGGCGCTACCAGTCAGAAGCCCCTTTCGGTCATTGAGGCTGAAAGTGATTTCTACAAGCTTCATAATGCAGCGGTTCACCGCGGTGCGCACCAATTGGCAGAGGAAGCGACTGATGCCTTTGAAGGAGCTCGTTTAAAGGTTGCAAAGTTTCTAGGCGCAAAGGAAGAAGAGATTGTCTTCACCAAGAGCGCAACTGAATCTCTGAACCTTGTTGCTTACGCCATGGGAAATGCCGAACCGGGAAATCGATTTGCACTGACAGAAAAAAACCGCATCGTGGTTACTGAAATGGAGCACCACGCAAATCTCATTCCATGGCAACAGTTGGCGGCGCGCACTGGTGCTGAACTCAAATGGTTTGAAGTTACTCCAGATGGGCGTTTAGATCTATCCAATATCAATTCAGTAATCACCGAAGGTACAAAGGTAGTTTCCTTAACCCATCAATCAAATGTTTTAGGAACTATTAATCCACTTGAGGCGATTGTTAAACGGGCTCATGAGGTCGGAGCGGTAGTTGTTCTAGATGCTTGCCAATCAGTTCCTCATATGCCTATCGATGTCAGCGCACTTGGCGTTGACTTCTTAGCGTTCTCGGGACACAAAGCTGTTGGCCCAACGGGCGTGGGCGTCTTATGGAGCTCCTTGTTAGAGGAATTACCACCATTTCTTTACGGTGGATCGATGATTGAAACCGTCACGATGACATCGGCAACATGGGCACCAGCACCTCGCAAATTTGAGGCAGGTGTTCCTAATATGGCGCAAGCTGTTGGTCTGGGCGCTGCGATTGATTACTTGACCGCTATTGGTATGCACAATGTCTTTGCACATGAGGTTGAGTTAACAGATTACCTGCTCAATGGTTTATTGGAGATTCCAGAGCTATCGATTGTTGGGCCAACAACAACGCAATCTCGTGGTGGCTCTGTTTCATTTACCGTAGGTCAGATTCATCCTCATGATTTAGGTCAGTATCTAGATAGCCAAGGCGTCGCAGTACGAACAGGACATCACTGTGCTTGGCCGCTGACAAGAAAGTTAGGTGTGCCAGCAACAACGCGTGCATCTTTATATCTTTACAATGATGAATCAGATTGCGATGCGTTATTTGCTGCGATTCGAGGAGCTCAGGGGTACTTTGCATAATGGAACTAGACAGCCTTTACCAAGAAGTTATTTTGGATCACTACAAACACCCGCTCAACAAGGGGTTAGCAAGTAGTTATGACGCACAGGTGCATCACGTAAACCCAAGTTGTGGAGATGAGATCACACTCAATCTTTCAGCCAAGGATGGAAAGATCACATCTCTGACTTGGGATGGTGTTGGCTGCTCAATCTCTCAAGCCAGCGTCTCGATCGCCAGCGATCTTCTGGTTAATAAGAGTTTTGCTGAGGCGGATGCAATCCTCAATGAGTTCACTGAACTCATGCAAAGCAAGGGCAGCAAAGAAGGCAATCCCGATGTACTCGAGGATGCGGTCGCTCTTGCCGGTGTCTCGAAGTTTCCAGCCCGCATCAAATGCGCACTGCTGGGTTGGATGGCCTTCAAGGATGCAGCGGTTAGAATTAACACAACCACAGGGGGAGACAAGTAATGGCTACTAGCGTTGATGATGTAACAGAGGCGATGAAGGATGTTGTCGATCCTGAACTGGGTATCAATGTTGTTGACCTTGGACTTATTTACGACGTAATGGTCGATGAGGCAAATATTGCAATCCTAAATATGACCTTAACTTCAGCGGCATGTCCACTTCAAGATGTAATTGAAGATCAGACACGTGCAGCACTTGCCGGAATGACTACAGATGTAAAGATCAATTGGGTGTGGATGCCACCTTGGGGTCCAGACAAGATCACCGATGATGGAAGAGATCAGCTGCGCGCTCTCGGCTTCACCGTTTAATTATGTCTATGCATGCAGCGTGGATGACCCACCGCTCAATGACTGCAGATCCTTCAGTGAAGGAGCAAAAGCTAAAGCCCGGAACGGTTAAGAGAATCTTCTCTTTTGCTCGTCCTTATAGAAAAAGCATCATCATCTTTTTGGCCACCGTTGTTGTGGATGCTGGCTTGGTTGTGGCAACCCCATTACTTTTGAAGCGCTTAATTGATGAAGGTGTAATTCCAAAGGATCCATCGGTTGTTACAAATCTTGCAATTCTTGTTGGCTTGCTCGCAATCGCTGATGCAGGATTTAACATGCTTGGACGTTACTTCTCATCCCGAATTGGTGAGGGGCTGATCTACGACCTACGCTCTCTAGTTTTTGCACATGTCCAAAAGCAATCGATCGCCTTTTTCACCCGAACCCAAACAGGTGCGTTGATCTCCAGAATTAACTCCGATGTGATCGGTGCTCAGCAAGCATTTACTGCAACCTTATCGGGCGTGGTCAGTAACGTTGTTAGCTTGACCTTGGTTTCGATCACCATGCTCATTCTCTCGTGGCAGATAACGATATTTTCACTTCTATTGCTTCCAGTTTTCCTTATCCCGACAAAGTGGGTCGGACGACGTTTGCAGTCTCTTACTCGCGAGTCATTTAGCGTCAACGCTGAAATGTCTAGCACCATGACTGAACGTTTCAATGTCTCGGGAGCGATGCTTGTAGCCCTTTATGGCGAACCAAATGCCGAGCGCGAGTACTTCAGAAGTCGAGCACGCCGAGTAGCCGATATCGGTATCAAAATGGCGATGCTTAATCGGCTCTTCTTTATCGCCCTTACTAGCGTTGCCGCAATTGCTACCGCTTTTGCATATGGAATCGGTGGTCACTTAGCAATCGAAGGTGGTGTAACAGTTGGAACCTTGCTTGCTATCACCGCACTACTTGCCCGCCTTTATGGTCCTTTGACCGCACTCTCAAATGTTCGTATTGATGTAATGACCTCACTTGTCTCATTCGAGCGAGTTTTTGAAGTCCTTGATCTGGAACCAATGGTCAAGAGCAAAGAGAATGCCCTTGTTTTGAAAACAAAAGAGCCACGGATTGAATTTAAGAATGTCAATTTTTCTTATCCTCGCGCCGAAGAGATTTCATTAGCCTCTCTTGAGTCAGCCGCAAAGGCTGAAACTGTGCAGAGCGGACAAGTCTTAAAGAACCTCTCCTTCATCGCAGAGCCTGGAACCATGACCGCACTTGTTGGGCCTTCAGGTGCCGGAAAGACAACTATCAGCGCATTATTGCCACGTCTCTATGATGTTACAGATGGTTCCATCTCCATTGATGGCCATGACATTCGAGATTTAACCCTTGAGTCTCTAAGAGATTCGATCGGTGTTGTTATGCAGGATGCACATCTTTTCCACGAAACGATCGCGGAAAATCTTCGCTATGCAAAAGAGGATGCGACAGATGAAGAGATGATGGATGCATGCAAGGCTGCGCAAATCTGGAGTCTTATTGAATCCCTACCTAATGGATTAGACACGATGGTGGGCGAACGTGGTCATCGTTTATCTGGTGGCGAAAAGCAGCGCCTGGCGATTGCGCGATTGCTTCTTAAATCTCCAGCTGTTGTGATCTTGGATGAGGCCACAGCCCATCTAGATTCAGAGAATGAGCAGTTGGTGCATGCAGCGTTACAAACTGCGCTCAAAGGAAGAACAAGTATTGTTATTGCCCACCGCTTAAGCACCGTCCGAGATGCTAATCAGATTTTAGTTCTAGAAAAAGGTGCAATCGTTGAGCGTGGAACACATGATCAATTAGTGTCCCAGGGTGGTCTCTACTCCGAACTTTACAACCGTCAGGATTTAACGGGTACGTCTAATTAATATTCGCCCATAAATAATCAATCCACCAAAGAAAAGCCACTGTAAGGCGTATGCCATGTGCGGCCCATCGCTCAGTGATGGAAGCTGGGCAGGAACCTTTGGTGTCAGTGATGGATCAGATCCGCTTAAAAGATCCAAATAAAATTTTTGAGTATCCATCTGCGATTGTGCATTCAGCTCTGAAACTAAACCTTCTCCAGATCCCGGTAAGGCAAAAAATGAACCGCGGGGAAGTGAAGAGTCCAAACGAAAACGACCGGTGATACTGACATTAGTTGTTGGCACCTTGGTAACAACTGGGGCGGTAGTTGCGGTTGCACCTGCTTGAACCCATCCTCGATCTACCCAGAACTTTTCTCCGGCGGTGTTTGTAAACAGGGTTAATACTTCAAAACCATACTTGCCTTCGGAGTATCGATTTCTGAGTAAGATTTGTTGAGATAGATCAAAAATGCCTTCTGTAGTTACACGCTGCCACTCATTCTTTGAAAGATCCTCATCAATGGCGGTAAGAGAGATCGGAGCTTTTGCTATCCGCTCTTCAATAATGGTATTTCGTGCATGACGATCAACGCCGCGTTGGTACTGCCATTGAGCCGCCCAGATACATAAGAGAATAAGCGCTATGGCAACCAGGCTTTTAAAGAAAGCCCATGGTTCCTTACTTTTTTGAACTGATGACATGAATTAATCGAGCGCTAGCGGTTTTTCTTCAACGACATCTGCGCCACGCGAAATTGTCTCGCGGCCAGCGTTAGCAATCACTACGGCAAAGTAAGGAAGGGTCACGGCACCTGCCAAAGCAAACCAGCGATAAGGGCTAGGCAAGATCACCGTCAAAATAAAGCAGGCGGTACGGATCATCATCGAGATGAAGTACCGCTTCTGACGACCAGCTTGATCACGAGTAAGCGCATTTTGCGCACTGGTGATGTCGAAAATCTTCTTTTCCTTGGCCATGGTTCAAGGGTAGTGCTCTGGCTCCAGTATCGCCCCCTGGGATTTGCGCTCAATTTCGCCTTTTCTGCCTCAAGCGGGTAGCCTTTGCTCCAGACCAGTGGCGTAACAACCACTGCAAGAGGAGTTACCGCTCCCACCTTCATCGCCACTAGTGCGGGCTGGTTTGTCGGATGAGAGAAGCATTTCTCTTGCCCTTGCGGTTTTCTTTTGCAGCGCTGTTACACCAAAGCGTTAACGAACCGAAGGAGCTCAAAGTCAGCACTGAACCACGCATCAATGATCGAATTCGCACACCCGAAATTCGTTTGATCGGTTATACCGGCGAACAAGTTGGAGTTGTCGATATCGATACAGCGTTAAAGATGGCAGATGAAGTTGGTCTCGACCTAGTTGAGATCGCGCCAGAAGCTAATCCACCTGTTTGCAAGATCATGGACTTCGGAAAGTACAAGTACGAAGTTGCACAGAAGGCACGGGAAGCGCGTCAAAACCAGACCCACATTGTGGTGAAAGAGGTGCGTTTAACCCCCAAGATCGAAAATCATGATTACGAGACAAAGCGTAGTCAGGTTGAGAAGTTTCTTAAGGGTGGCGACAAGGTCAAGGTGACTATGAAATTCCGCGGCCGCGAACAAACGCGTCCTGAGTTGGGTTACAAGATGTTGCAACGTCTTGCAGAAGATATTGCAGAGGTCGGTTTTGTTGAGTTCGCTCCTAAGCAAGAGGGACGAAACATGACGATGGTTCTTGGACCAACGAAGAAGAAGACAGAAGCAGTTGCAGAAGCAAAGGCAGCACGCAAGGCGAAAGCTGAAGCAGCTGCAGAGACAACGGAGTAAGGGAGCATAACCATGCCAAAGATGAAAACACACAGCGGTGCGAAGAAGACCTTCCGCATCACAGGTTCTGGAAAGGTTATGCACGAGCGCGCTGGAAAGCGCCACTTGCTCGAGCACAAATCTTCACGAGTAACACGTCGTCTATCGACAGAGTCAGCTGCAAAGCCAACTGTCGCAGTAACAGCCAAGCGCATGCTTGGGTTGAAGTAAGGAGCGGGTTAAATGAGAGTAAAGCGCGGAGTACACGCAGCTAAGAAGCGTCGCACAACTCTTGAGCGTGCCAGCGGATATCGCGGACAGCGCTCACGTCTTTTCACAAAGGCGAAAGAGCAAGTTACGCACTCAATGGTTTATGCATTCAACGACCGTAAAGATAAGAAGGGCGATTTCCGACGCCTATGGATTCAGCGTATTAACGCTGGTTGCCGTGAGCACGGTCTTACATACAACCGCTTCATCCAGGGCCTCAAGGCTTCAGGTGTTGAGGTAGATCGTCGCGTTCTTTCAGAGCTTGCGACAAATGATCCTGCAACATTCAAGACACTTGTTGATGTAGCTCGCAAGAGCCTTGCAGCACTCTAAGTTCCAACAATGATTGAGAGCCTTAACTCGCCACATATAGCGCGAGTTAAGGCTCTTATTGGTTCTAGGGGAGTTAAAGAGAGAAAGAGTGCAGGCCAGTTTGTAGCTGAGGGTTTGCAATGTGCACGTGAGGCGCTTGTTTCAAAGAGCGGCCCGAAGATCGAAACCCTTTATCTAACGGTTAATGGCAGAAGCAAGGTTGAAGAGATAGCCGATCTTTCGCAATTTAACGTTGTTGATGTCAGCGATGAAGTAATGAAACAAATCTCTGAAACCATTACACCGCAAGGGATCATTGCGATCTGCTCCATTCCTCAAGTCGAACTTAGTTCTATCGCTCTCAATGGTGCCCGTAATTTCATTTACCTTTCTGAGGTTCAAGATCCTGGCAATGCCGGAACAATCCTGCGTTCAGCAGATGCTTTTGGAATGGATGCAGTTATTACATCTCCAGGTAGCGTCGATATGTACTCACCTAAAGTTGTTCGCAGTACAGCTGGGTCCTTATGGCATATTCCTGTGTTTCAATCTGTGCCAATCGAAGATCTACTAGCGCTAGGCATCACAGCCTTTTCTCTTGGAGCATCTGGTGCTACCGCGCTTGATTCATTTCAAAGAAAAGGTGATACCGCTGCGGTTTTTGGCAACGAGGCTCGTGGATTATCGACCGCCCAAGCTGTTGATCAGATAGAGGTAGTAAATATTCCAATGCCGGGAAATGCGGAAAGTTTGAACCTTTCTGCCGCAGCCTCAATTGTCATGTATCACCTTTCAAATATGCAGGCCTCTAGAAGTACGAACCGATAGAGTTCTCCCTATGCGCGTTGAGGAGATTTCAGCCTGGGTAGAAGATGCCCGAAAGGCTTTCGCCTCCGCTACAGATTTAGATTCACTTAAAGTAGCTCGCTTGGCCCATTCAGGAGATAAATCTCCAATCGCTTTGGCATCTCGAGCTCTTGGTTCTTTATCGCCTGAAGAAAAAGCATCCTTTGGCAAGGTAATTGGAGAAGGTAAAGCGGCAATCGCACAGGCACTAGCTGATTCAACTGCACTACTTGAAGCAGAGCGCGACCGTAAGGTTTTACTTGAAGAGGTTGTTGACATCACCTTGCCGGTCAATCGTTCTCATCGAGGTGGCCTGCATCCAATCTCAATCATCAAAAATGAGGTCTCTGATTTCTTCATTGAACAAGGCTTTGCGGTTGAAGAAGGCCCTGAGCTTGAATCTGGTTGGTTGAACTTTGATGCTCTCAATATTCCAGCGGATCACCCGGCTAGAACTATGCAGGACACCTTCTTTATCGAACCAGTTGAATCCGGAATGGTTTTGCGTACCCACACATCACCAGTTCAGATTCGAACGATGCTGACACAGCAGCCACCGATATATGTTGTTTGCCCAGGAAGAACATTTCGCGCAGATGAGTTAGATGCAACGCACAGTCCTGTATTCCATCAAGTTGAGGGTCTTGTGATCGACAAGGGAATCACCATGGCACATCTGAAGGGCACTCTGGATAACTTTGCCCGCCACATGTTTGGTCCCGATGTAACCACTCGTCTTCGTCCATCCTTCTTCCCATTTACTGAGCCAAGTGCTGAAGTAGATATCTTTTTCAACAATCGCTGGATCGAATGGGGCGGTTGCGGAATGGTTAATCCAAAGGTCTTAGCAACCTGTGGAATCGATACAGATGTGTATAGCGGCTTTGCATTTGGTATGGGTCTAGAGCGAACCCTTATGGTGCGACACGGAATTACAGATATGCATGACATCGTCGAAGGCGATCTGCGTTTCACACGTCAGTTTGGAGTAGGCCTCTAATGCGCGCTCCGTTATCGTGGATCAAAGAGTTTGTAGATATCCCTGCCTCAGTTACAGCCGATCAAATCTCAGATGGGCTCATTCGTGTTGGTTTTGAGGTTGAAGAGATTATTTATCAGGGTGCGGATTTAACTGGACCTTTAAAGTTTTCAAAGGTCCTCTCAATTGAAGAGATCACCGAGTTCAAAAAGCCTATTCGCTATGTGGGGCTTGACTGTGGCGAAGGCGAAACTCGCTATGTCATATGTGGAGCTACAAACTTTGCAGTAGGGGATTTAGTTGTTGCTGCCTTGCCAGGTGCAGTTCTACCCGGAGATTTCAAAATTGGTGCACGGGAAACCTACGGTAAAACCTCTAACGGAATGATTTGTTCAGCACGCGAACTCGGAATCAGTGAGGATCACGAAGGGATCATGGTCTTCTCCGAAGCTGAAGTCACAATTGGTGCAGATGCGATCCAAGCCTTGCAGATCAATGATGTCATCTTTGATGTAGCGGTAAACCCTGATCGTGGATATGCACTAAGCATTCGCGGTATTGCACGTGAGGTTGCAGGATCTTTAGATCTGAAATTTACCGACCCAGTTAATGCGTTACGCGATCTTAAGTTTGAGGATACTGGCAAGGGCGTATCTGCAAAGATCGCGGATAAATCAACGGCTTCTGTGTTTTACCTTCGTACCCTTTCAAACTTTGATCCAAAGGCAATTACTCCAATCTGGATGCGCCGTCGTATCGAAAAGATGGGAATGCGCTCTATCTCCTTGGTTGTTGATGTAACCAACTATGTAATGCTTGAGCTCGGGCAACCACTTCACGCCTTTGATAAGTCAAAGATTAAGGGTGGATTGACCATCAAGCGCGCGGGATCTGCACAAAAGTTTAAAACTTTAGATGGCGTAGAACGCACATTAGACCCTGATGATTTGATGGTCTGTGATGATGAACAACCATTAGCTCTTGCCGGAACAATGGGCGGACTTTCTTCAGAGATCACACAGACAACAACTGAGATCGCACTGGAAGCTGTTCGCTTTGACCCTACATGCGTTGCGAAAAACTCCCGTCGTCACAAGTTGTCATCAGAGGCCTCACGACGCCTAGAGCGCAGCGTTGACCCTTCACTGGCTGAGTTTGCATCGGCTCGATTTGTACAACTACTGACTGAAAATAGCTCAGCCCAACATGTGGCAACGGTGGTTGATGGAGAGCCTATCTATCCCTCCCTGGTAAAAATCGATCCACAGTATGTTTCAAAGACACTGGGCTTTGATGTACCAACTGCAAAGGTTGCCGAGATTCTGCGTGTAGTTGGTTGTGATGTCGATGAAAAGAGCTTCACAGTTGACCCACCTTCATGGCGCCCAGATTTGCTCACCGCTGCAGATTTCACCGAAGAGGTAGCCCGAATGATCGGCTATGACAAGATTCCTTCTATTCTGCCTCCACGGCCTTTGCATGCAACCTTAACTCCAACTCAAAAGCGTCGCCGCGCAGTTGCAACAATGTTGGCGAGCCGAGGATTAGCAGAGGTGCAAACCTTCCCATTTACCAATCAAGCAACTATTGATTCGATGGGTTTTGTTGGCGAGCGAGCAGCCACTTACAAAGTTGCCAATCCAATGTCTGAAGAGTTCCCCTTAATGCGCGTGCATCTTGTTCCAGGACTTATCGAAGTTGCGCAGCGCAATATCAGCCGCGGTGCAAAGGATTTTGCGATCTTTGAGATGGGCTCAATCTTCCGTAGCTCTCAGAAGTTAATTCCTGCAGTTTCTCCAGATCTATCTAAGCGACCAGATCAAAAGATCATCGATGAGATTTTTGCAAGTGTTCCTACGCAGGGTTATCACGTAGCAGGCTTACTTGTCGGAAAGATCGAGAATGAGAATTGGCAAGGCAAGGCCCGTGCCTACAACTGGCAGGATGCGATCGCATACGCCCAAGACATTTTGGCGCTTTGCAATCTTGATTACAGCGTTGCTCGTTCAGATCTTGCCCCATGGCACCCTGGTCGATGCGCCGAATTAATTGTTGATGGTAAAGCGGTAGCACATGCAGGTGAACTACACCCTCGCATAGTTGCCGCCTATGGCCTTCCCGAGCGTTCAGTCGCTTTCGCAGTGGCACTGAGTGCACTGCCTGATTCAGCGCTTGTTCGCCCAACCACCGTCGGCACAATGCCTGCAGCGGTTCAAGATGTCGCTTTGATAGTTGATTCAACTGTCAGCGCGGCAGCTATTGAAGGTGCGCTGCGCGAGGGCGCGGGGGATCTGCTTGAATCCATCACACTCTTTGATCGATACGACAAGATCGGGGATGGCAAGGTTTCGCTTGCTTTCACACTGGTATTCCGCGCTTCAGATCGCACCCTCACAGGCGATGAGGTATCAGCCATGCGTGAAGCAGCTACCGCCGTGGCGGCAGCAAAGTTCGGAGCCGTTCTCCGAACCGCATAATTATGCATACGATTGCATAATTATAGATAAACCCTTAACCTTAACCAATGAAAACAGCGGTCATCGGTGCAAGCGGGTACGCAGGCGGAGAGCTTTTGCGATTGCTCGCCATACATCCACATTTTGAGGTCTCAGTTGTAAGTGCGCATTCAAATGCGGGGGAGCTGGTCACCTCTGTTCATCCCCAACTACAAAGTTACTCAGGCCGTACCTTCGTCGCCGCTGACTCAATAGATTTCAGCGCGATTGACCTGGTATTTCTTGCACTTCCACATGGCGAGTCAGCCGCAGTTATCTCGAAGATCCCCGCACATATAAAGATTGTGGATCTTGGCGCAGATTACAGATTAGAAGATCCAGCTCAGTGGGAGAAATATTATGGAGGCAAGCATGCAGGTGCATGGGTGTACGGATTACCAGAGCTTGCATCTGGGCAACGAGAGGCAATCAAAAAGGAAAACAAGATCGCTAACCCAGGATGTTACGCAACTTCGATAACACTTGGAATTACACCCGCGATCTCAATCATCGACAGCTCAGATATCGTCGTAGTTGCAGCATCAGGTACAACAGGTGCCGGAAGAAGCGCAAAGATCAATCTGATTGGTAGCGAAGTAATGGGTTCGCTTTCCTCCTATAAGTTTGGTGGCGTTCATCAACATACGCCTGAGATTGAGCAGGCGCTATCTGCAGTCGCTCAAGAGCCCGTCAAGATTTCATTCACCCCAATTCTTGCTCCAATGCCGCGCGGAATTCTTTCCACTATCACCGCCAAGTTGACCAAGCCAACGACAACGCAGCAGGCGCATGATCTGTATGCAAAGCATTACGCGAACGAGTTCTTTGTGGATCTTTTGCCTGTGGGACAGATGCCTAAGACAAGCGCTGTTACAGGTAGCAATAAGGTGCAGATGCAAGTGGCGGTGGATGAACATACAAATCGTCTTGTTGTTTCTGTTGCAATCGACAATCTTGGCAAGGGTGCCGCTGGTCAAGCGATACAGAATGCCAACCTCATCTGCGGTTTCTCTGACATTACTGGTTTGGCGCTAGATGGAATCGGTTCATGAAACTTCCTCAAGGCTTTAGATCAGCATCAATTGCTGCTGGATTGAAGAGCAATGGCGCACTAGATCTGACAGTTATTGAGAATCAAGGTCCAAAGTTCATGGCGGCTGCCGTTTTTACAACCAATAAGGTTGTTGCTGCACCCGTGATTTGGTCACGCCAGGTTGCCAAGGGTGGTTTAGTGCGCGCAGCTGTTCTCAACAGCGGAGGAGCCAATGCCTGCACAGGTCCGCAGGGCTTTGCCGACACACACGCAACAGCAGAGCATGTTGCTGACTTGTTGAAAATTTCATCAGGCGAGGTCATCGTGTGTTCAACAGGATTAATCGGAGAGCTTTTGCCGATGCCAAAAATAATCGCAGGGTTGGATTCAATAGCACCGGTTCTGAGCCAAGATGGTTTACGCAGTAGTGCAAAGGCGATCATGACAACGGATTCTGTTGCCAAGATCGCAACCGCATCCATTAACGGTGTGGAGTTTGCAGGTATCGCAAAGGGTGCAGGAATGTTGGCCCCAGCCTTGGCGACGATGTTGTCAGTTGTTATGACAGATGCAATTGTCTCTGACAAGGCTGAAGATATATTTAAGCGCGTTACAGATCGAACCTACAACCGTATTGATTCTGATGGTTGTACTTCAACTAATGACACAGTTCTTTTCATGTCATCTGGTGCAAGCGGCGTGGAAATATCTGATCAAGATCTAGAAGGTATTTTGATGCAGGTCTGTGGATCACTTGCTGATCAGTTAGTTGCAGATGCCGAAGGTTCTACGAAAACGGTTGCGATCAAGGTGCTCAATGCTGTTACAGAGAGCGAAGCGGTTGAAGTTGGGCGGGCATGTGCTCGCAACAACTTGCTAAAGGCGGCAATCTTTGGCAAAGATCCAAACTGGGGAAGAGTTCTTGCAGCTGTTGGAACCGCTAATGCTCAAATGGACCCGCTGGCCATAGATGTAAGACTTAATGGAGTGCAGGTTTGCACAAATAGCGCACCTGATGGTGATAAGAGATCGGTTAACTTTGACGCACGTTTTGTAGAAATCGAAATAGATCTCAAAGTTGGTTCTGCCATGGCGACGATCATGACAAATGACCTTAGCCATGATTATGTCCATGAGAATTCGGCGTACTCAACATGATCGTTGTTAAATTTGGTGGACATGCCATGAAGGATGAAAACGGGAACTTCTCTGGGGCAATTACCGCAGCTTTGGCCATGGGCGAAAAGGTTGTAGTCGTGCATGGAGGGGGGCCTCAAATAGATGCAGCTTTGAAGCAACGCAAGATCACCAGCGATTGGATCGGTGGCTTTAGAGTTACAACTCAAGAAATCTTTGATGTAGTTGAGGATGTTTTGGTTAATCAAGTGGGGCAAGAAGTAGCAGCCACCCTTGGTAAATCGGGAATCAAAGCCCAGGCGATATCTGCGCGTGCTTTGCCAACTGTCATTGCAAAACGTCGCACTCACTTAATCGATGGAACTCCGGCAAATCTTGGTTTTGTCGGAGATGTTCAATCTGTAAATCCTTCGCAACTTTTGGATCTTCTAGACCAAGGAATAGTCCCAGTTGTGGCCCCTATCTCTTCAGATGCAGATTTAGTAACAGGTTTAAATGTCAATGCAGATTTTGCGGCGGCAGCAATTGCGGCCGCGCTTAAAGCTTCAGCTTTGATTGTTATGACTGATGTTGCTGGCATCTATCGCAACTGGCCCGATAAGGATTCATTAATTCAAGAGATTAGTGCAGCTGAACTTGAAACTTTAAAGGCAGGCTTTGCTGAAGGCATGGCACCGAAAGTTCAAGCAGCCCTCGATGCGCTGTCCTTTGGAGCCAAAGCGGTTCGAATTATTGATGGAACAGATCCCGACAGCTTTGCATCAGCTTTAGCTGGTACAGGCGGAACCCTGGTGGTTGCATGACAAACAAGAGACTAATTAAACGTTGGAAAAGTTCGGTGCAAAATAACTACGGGACGCCATCTATTGCACTGGTCAAAGGCAAGGGGATAGTTGTAACTGATGCAGACGGAATAAATTATTTAGACTTTCTTGGTGGAATAGCCACAAATATTTTGGGTCATGCTCACCCTTCAGTTGTAAATGCGGTCACCAAGCAAATCTCAACTTTGAGCCATGTTAGTAATTTCTACGCCCATCCCAATGCGATAACTCTTGCTGAAAAGTTAACCGCAATGACAGGAGACAAGGGCGCTAAAGTCTTCTTTTGCCAGTCTGGCGCAGAAGCCAATGAGGCCGCCTTTAAGCTTTCAAGAAGAACAGGAAAGATAAAGGTTGTTGCTGCGCAAGGTGCTTTCCATGGTCGAACCATGGGCGCGCTCTCACTTACTGGTCAACCTTCAAAGCGTGAACCTTTTCTACCTCTGATTAAAGGGGTAAAACATGTTCCATATGGAGATATTGATGCGATGCGAAAAGCGGTTACAAAGAGAACTGCAATGGTCATTATTGAACCAATCATGGGTGAGGCAGGGGTAATAGTTCCTCCGAGTGATTACTTGTATCAACTTCGCGCATTGTGCGATGAGAAAGGTGCACTACTAGTCATTGATGCGGTTCAAACAGGAATGGGTCGTACGGGTGATTGGTTTGGATACGAGTATTCGGGAATAACACCAGATGTGATCACACTTGCAAAAGGTCTTGGTGGAGGACTTCCGCTAGGTGCGATGATTGCTTTAGGTAAGGCGGCTGAATTATTTCAACCTGGCGATCATGGATCAACCTTTGGTGGAAATCCTGTGACCACCGCTGCGGCGTTAGCAGCTATTGATTTTATTGAATCAAAGAAAATATTAAAGAAGGTTGAAAAGCAGTCTGCCTTCTTGATTCAGGAGCTCGCACTTATTCCTGGCATCAAAGAGGTACGAGGAGCAGGATTGTTAATAGGAATCGAATTAGAAAAGTTAAAAGCTTCAGATGTTGCCGATTTATTACTCAAAGAAGGGGTCTTGGTAAACGCGGCCAACCCAACAACAATTCGAATTGCACCTGCACTCATTGTGACCGATACCCAGATTTCAAAGTTCCTCTCGATTTTCAAGAAGGTGGTTTCCCATGCCAAGTAGCGCTCAATCAGTTTCAGCTCGCAGAGCAAAGGCAATCTCTCTAATTCAATCTGGTGTGGTTTCATCTCAATCAGATCTAGTGAAGCTACTCAAGAAAGCTGGGTATGCGGTAACGCAAGCAACCGCCAGTCGTGATCTTGAAGAGATTGGAGCGGTAAAGGCCCGTGGTAAAAATGGAGAGACCGTTTATCAAATCCGCGAAAGTGCAGATGATGCAATTGTTAGAAGCACTCCTGTGCCATCAAAGCTGATTTTGTCAGTTGATCACAGTGCCAATCTCGCAGTGATTCATACGCCACCTGGCGCGGCACAGTTCTTGGCCAGCTCCTTAGATCACGCTGGTTTAACCGGAGTTATCGGAACCATCGCGGGGGACGACACGATTATTTTGGTATCGAAGAAAGCCACTGGTGGAGCACATTTAGCGAAAGAATTGCTTGCTTACGCACAAGGAGAAGGAAAGAGGAAGTAATGGCTCTATGGGGCGGACGTTTCACGCAGGGACCCGAGGACTCGGTCTTTGCCCTGTCCAAGAGCGTTCACTTTGATTGGCGCCTTGCCCCTTACGACCTGCGTTCATCAATGGCCCACTTGGCTATCTTGAAGAAGAGCGGACTTGTGGCCTCTAAGGATGCAGATCTCATTCAGGCCGCGCTTAAAGAGTTATCGACGCAGGTCATTAATGGCTCCTTTGCTCCCAACGAGACAGATGAAGATGTTCATAGCGCTCTCGAACGTGGATTAACAGAAAGGCTTGGATCGGTTGGGGGAGCCTTACGCGCTGGTCGGTCACGCAATGATCAAGTGACCACCGACCTGCGTCTTTTTTCGATGGATCACATCCTTGAGATTGCTGAGCTCATTACTCGCCTACAAACCGCGATCCTTGAGAAAGCCGCCGAATATGTAAATGATCCAGCCCCTGGATTTACACACATTCAACATGCACAGCCGGTTTCTTTCGGTCATGAACTTGCAAAACATGCACATGCCTTTGCTCGTGATCTGGATCGGATCAATGATTGGTTGGCTCGCACATCCGTTAGCTCATTAGGAGCGGGCGCACTAGCAGGTTCATCACTTGCCCTTGAACCAGCTTTCACCGCCAAGAATTTAGGATTTGAGGCAACCTTTGCCAACAGTATTGATGCTGTTAGCGATCGTGATTATGTTGCTGAAGCGCTTTTCATTTGCGCAATGGTCGGGAACCACCTATCTCGAATTGGTGAGGAATGGACCCTGTGGTCATCGCAAGAGTTCGCCTGGGCCAAGGTTGCGGATGCATATTCGACTGGTTCATCAATCATGCCGCAGAAAAAGAATCCAGATATGGCAGAGCTTGCACGTGGAAAATCTGGTCGACTTGTTGGAAATTTGATGAGCGTTTTAACAATGCTCAAGGGACTTCCTTTTGCCTACAACCGCGATCTTCAAGAGGATAAAGAGCCGTTGTTCGACAGTATCGATACATTGCTACTTGTTTTGCCGGCGGTGACGGGAATGATTGCTACAACTGATTTTGATCGCGAGAAGATGGCGCTTGCCGCGCCAACCGGTTTCTCTTTAGCAACTGAGATCGCAGATTATTTGGCTAAGAAAAATGTTCCTTTCGCACAAGCCCATGAAGCTGCAGGAAAGTGCGTAGCGATGTGCGAGGCTTCTGGCCGTCAGTTACATCAAATGAGTGATGAAGAGTTTTTGTCGGTGCACTCTGAACTTGATGGGGGAGTGCGAGATGTGCTTACAGTTCATGGCGCTCTCAATTCCAGAACTACATCTGGTGGTACAGCACCTGCTTTGGTTTCCCAGCAGATTAAGGATGCCTTGATTTCCAATTCAAAAACCCAACAGAAAATTGCCAGCAAGCAGCAGGCATTTTCAGAGATGATGAGCGCATGAACCTGATCGAAGATCTACGCTGGCGTGGCTTAGTGGCCCAATCAACAGATGAAGTCGCACTGTTAGAGGCGCTTAAGAAGCCAACAACGCTGTATGTGGGCTTTGATCCCACTGCGCCATCGCTTCATGCTGGAAACCTAGTTGTGCTTCTCGTTCTTCGACGCTTCCAGTTAGCAGGTCACAACCCAATCGCACTAGTTGGTGGCGCGACTGGATTAGTAGGAGATCCAAGTGGCAAAAATGAGGAACGCACACTCAACAGCACTGAGATCGTTGAGGGTTGGGTAAATCGAATTGGTAAACAAGTCTCTGCCTTCTTGGATTTTGATGCACCAAAGAATCCCGCGCAGGTTGTTAACAATCTTGATTGGACATCGCCTTTAAGTGCAATCGAATTTCTGCGCGATATCGGAAAGCATTTCAGCGTCAATCAGATGCTTTCTAAGGACTCAGTATCTGCCCGTTTAGAAGGCGGCGGAATCTCTTATACCGAGTTTTCTTATCAAGTTTTGCAGTCCTACGACTTCCTTGAGCTCTACCGACGTAATAATTGCACCTTGCAAGTAGGAGGTTCTGATCAGTGGGGAAATATCGTTGCAGGTCTTGATCTTATTCGTCGTGTTGAACAGGGAAGTGGTCATGCACTAACCGTTCCGCTTCTCATGAAGGCGGATGGAACAAAGTTTGGAAAGACCGCTGGTGGCTCTGTCTGGCTTGATCCAGAGATGACATCACCGTATGCCTTCTTCCAGTTCTGGTTGAACTCAGATGATAAGGATGTCATTAACTTTCTGAAGGTATTCTCTTTCAAATCACATGAAGAGATTATGGAACTAGAAAAGTCCCACAATGAAAATCCTGGATTACGTGAAGCACATCGTGCATTAGCGCGGGAACTTACTTCTCTTGTTCACTCAGAAGAAACAACACAACGTGTTGAAGCTGCAGCACGTGCATTGTTTGGTCAAGGAGAGCTTTCAGAGCTAGATGAAGCAACACTTTCATCTGCACTTGCAGAACTTCCACAAACAACTATTTCTGCATCAGAGGAGATCCCAACTTGGGTGGATCTCCTAGCAGCAACTGGGGTCGTAGAGTCAAAATCAGCTGCGCGACGCATCGTTAAAGAAGGTGGCGCATATCTCAATAATGAGAAGATTTCGGGCGAGGATTTCAGGCCCTCAAAATCCGACTTTTTATGCGGAAAATATGCGGTTTTGAGAAAAGGTAAGCGAGATCTCGCTGCCGTCGAATTAACTTAATTCCATCGAAAAGGGGTAAAAACGCTAGCGGGCGTGGATAATTCGCGATTTTGATGGTTTTATGGCTTTTCTCGACATACGGCTAACCCGATTTGACCGGTCCATACGGTCTATGTATAGTTACGCTCCTTGCTGGGAACGGACGATTTAGGCCGGACAGTAGGCACAGATGCTCAAGAAATTGAGCGTCAGCCAGATCTAGGAACTCATTTAGGCCGGTTTGACCTCGCCTGTATGCATGCACTAAGTTTGGCGATCTGCCCTGAAAATCAGGAGAAATTCTGAAAAGCAGTGCGCATCCGTACCTTGAGAACTCAACAGCGTGCCATAAGTCAATGCCAATAGTGGCTTAGTTAGTCATGCTTTCAATAGCGAAAAATCATTGTTTTACAATGCTTTTGATTAATTAATAACCACGGCAAATATAAATACCTCAATGAGGTATAGCCATAAAAAGCTATACCCGTTGATTTCCTTTGGTATATAAATGACAAATTAAACGACAGTTTGTTTGTCTGATCGCCAAGATGAAAACTTTCTATGGAGAGTTTGATCCTGGCTCAGGACGAACGCTGGCGGCGTGCTTAACACATGCAAGTCGAGCGATGAAGCACCTTCGGGTGTGAATTAGCGGCGAACGGGTGAGGAACACGTGAAGAATCTGCCTTCAACTCTGGGATAACTCCGGGAAACCGGGGCTAATACCGGATATGAGCCTTGATCGCATGATCGGGGCTGGAAAGTTTTTCGGTTGAAGATGATCTCGCGGCCTATCAGCTTGTTGGTGAGGTAATGGCTCACCAAGGCGACGACGGGTAGCCGGCCTGAGAGGGCGACCGGCCACACTGGGACTGAG
>JBFYOY010000017.1:0-4910 GCA_041303575.1 Actinomycetes bacterium | reverse complement strand
CAATTTCATGGAACATTTTGATTCCGGGATTGATCGTTCCTGGAATCTTGTTTACCGGTATGGCTCTGTATCCATTCATTGAAAGTTGGATCACAGGAGACAAGCGTGAACACCATCTCTTGGATCGCCCACGTAACGCTCCTAACCGCACCGCACTTGGTGCTATGTCAATTACCTTCATGGTCGTTGCATTGATCAACGGTGGTAATGATTTGATCGCAACTCATTTTGATTTATCAATTAACCAAATCATGTGGGGAACCAGAATTGGTATCTTTGTTCTTCCTCCGCTTGCATTTGTGATTACCAAGCGTTTATGTCTATCTCTACAGCGCGCAGATCGCGAATTAGTACTGCATGGCCGTGAAACAGGACGTTTACTTCGCTTGCCTAGCGGTGAGTTTGTGGAAGTACATGAGCCAATCTCGCCTGAGAAGGCTTACCTACTAACATCTCATGAACAAGCACCTGCATTGGAGCTTGCTGAGGTTGATGCACGCGGAGTAAAGCGTGCTGGAGCGCTTCGCAATAAACTTCGCTCTCGAATGAGTGTTGCGCACTCTGAAGCGGTTCCAAAGGCAACTGCAGAGGATCTTAAGGAGATCGAAAGCCACTAATTTGAAATAGGTGGCTAGGCTCTAATTACAAGCCAAACACCCAAGGCGGTAACTCCAATACCCAGGAGGCCTTGGGTGTTTACTTTTTCTCCAAAGAGAAAAAATGCTTCAATCGCCGTAGCTGGTGGAACTAGATAGAACAATGAAGATACAGAGGCTGCGCTGCCTGTATTGAGTAGCCACAAAAGCAGCAAAATTGCTCCGACTGACAAGACAAGCAGTAACCAAATAAATGCACCTGTTAATTTTGTGTTCCAGGTGATGCTCATCTGTCCAGTGCCCAACGCTAACAATGCAAGAACGGCACCAGAGAAAAGATACTGATAAGCAGTTCCTGCAAGTAATGGAATATCTGCGCCAACCTTCTTTTGGAGCAATGTAGCTGTGGTGCTACCGATCAGAGCGATCACAATTGAAGCAACAGCTGTCCAAGAGATCTGCGAATCAAAGGTGGGACCAAGAACCAGTAAAACACCTACAAGCCCCAGGAACAATCCGATTACTTGCTTGGCGCGAAGCTTTTCACCTAAAACCTTGATCGCAATCAATGAGACCAAAACTGGCTGAAGACTTGTAACCACCGCTGCAACACCTGCGGGTAACCCCTGAGAGATTGAGTAAAACACTCCCCCTAGATAACAGGCGTGCAGGAAGAAGCCGATCAGAAAAGAGCGAGTAATTGCTTTTCGACCGATTCTGATCTGCATACTCAATAGTTGGGCAACAATAAAGAGCAACAGTGAAGCGATAAGGACTCGGATTGCTAGGAAAATAAAGGGATCTGCATATGGAAGGCCATACTTAGCGCCTACAAAACCTGTACTCCACAGCAGAACAAAAACAAGGGGTGCAAATCTTTGTAAGGTTAGCCCTCGCAAATTGTCTTCAACTTTACAAGCGACTTTGCCATCCATCGTGGATTGTGATCCATTGCCCCAGTTTTCTTGAGCCACCATTTGGCAAAGGGAGGAATTTTGCTTGCATCAAATGATTCAGTTACAACGGTTTGATTTGGAGTAATGGCCTGTAGTTCGTAAGACCATGTCCACTTCATGAGGTGGCACCATGTGATCTTCCTGTTCTCTTCAAAGGCAACGACCGTGTTTTTGATTCGATACGGAACCTTGATCTTCATCGCCATACCAAATCTTGCACCAAGGTAGAGACGGTCCGGGCCTGAAACTGGACTTTTGACCGTTCCTGAGCCATCAAAACGCTGATGGGCTGCCGGGTTTGCAAGGAGATCGAAAATTACCTGCGCTGGGGCATCAATCGTGATTCGAGCTGCGGCGGTATTAGGAAAATCTACCGGCAGAATTTCAGCGCGAATCGAACTCATTAGTGAGCAGAGGCTATCTCTGGCTTTTCATACTCAGTCACCATTCCGATAATTGAGATAACGAGCGCACCTAAGCCAATAAGTGAGAGCCACCAACCAATAATTAAACCGAGTGCGAAGACGCATGAGCTAACCGCAACGGGCAATGGCCACCATGAATGTGGGCTGTAGAAACCTAGCTCGCCTGCACCATCAGAAATCTCAGCGGTTAAATTATCTTCAGGCAAAATCACGCCGATGCGCTTTTGCGTAAACCACACATAGAAGCCCACCATTCCGGCAAGTGCGCCTGAAAGAAGGAGTGCACTAATACCTAATGGTTCGCCGCCAATGTAGAAGTAAACAATTGTGACAGCAAAGTAAAAAACGCTCAATCCACCAAATAGTTGCCATGAAGCCTTCATGAGTTAGCTCTTTCCCTCCGTCTTGATGTGTGGATGGTGCAGATCAAAGGCTGGTCGCTCTGAAGAGATACGAGGCATTGATAAGAAGTTGTGGCGTGGAGGTGGACAAGAGGTAGCCCACTCAAGTGATGCTCCGTAACCCCAAGGATCATCCACGCCAACCATCGGCGATTTGCGAGTGATCCAAATATTGATTGCAAATGGAATCATTGAAAGTGCCAAAAGGAATGAACCAATGGTTGAGACGGTATTCATAAAGGTGAATCCATCAGTTGGCAGGAAGTCTGCATAACGACGTGGGAAGCCCTTGATTCCTAGCCAGTGCTGAATCAAGAAGGTCAGGTGGAAACCAAAGAAAAGCGTCCAGAAGTGAATCTTTCCTAATGTCTCGTTGAGCATGCGACCTGTGAACTTTGGCCACCAGAAGTAGAAGCCAGCAAACATCGCAAACACAACTGTTCCGAAGAGAACGTAGTGGAAGTGTGCAACCACGAAGTAACTTGCTGAAACTGCAAAATCAAGTGGTGGTGAAGCAAGGATGATTCCGGTGATACCACCGAACAAGAAGGTAACCAAGAAGCCCATTACCCACAACATAGGTGTTTCAAAGGTAACGTGACCACGCCACATCGTTCCGATCCAGTTAAAGAACTTAACACCTGTCGGAATACCAATAAGGAATGTCATGAATGAGAAGAAGGGCAGAAGAACCTGTCCGCTGGCAAACATGTGGTGCGCCCAAACAGAAACAGATAGCGCAGCGATAGCAATCGTTGCAGCGATGAGACCTAGGTATCCGAAGATTGGTTTGCGACTAAAAACCGGCAAGATCTCAGTTGCGATACCAAAGAATGGAAGGGCAAGGATGTACACCTCTGGGTGTCCGAAGAACCAGAACAGGTGTTGCCATAACATCGCACCACCATTTGCAGGATCAAATAAGTGCGTTCCGTAAAGACGATCTGCCTCTAGTCCTAAGAAAGCCGCAGCCAATGGTGGGAATGCAAGTAGAACTAGAATTGAAGTTAACAAAACGTTCCAGGAGAAGATCGACATACGGAACATAGTCATACCTGGGGCACGCATCGTAAAGATTGTCGTAATGAAGTTAACGCCGCCAAGAATTGTTCCAACACCACCGATCGCCAATCCAAGCAACCAAAGATCTCCACCAATACCAGGTGAATAAGTTGAGTTAGAAAGCGGTGCGTATGCGGTCCAACCAAATGAAGCTGCACCTCCTGGTGCAAGGAAACCAGCAAAGGTCATTATGCCGCCGAAGAGGAAAAGCCAGTAAGAAAGCATGTTCAAACGAGGAAATGCAACATCTGCTGCGCCAATTTGCAGAGGCATGATCACATTTGCAAAGCCCACAAACAGTGGTGTTGCAAACATAAGTAGCATGATTGTTCCATGCATAGTAAAGATCTGGTTGTACTGATCATTACTCAAAAACTGCATTCCGGGACGGGCTAATTCAGCACGCAGAGCAAGCGCCAGGACTCCTCCGATAAGAAACCATGCAAAGGATGTCATCAGGTAGAGATACCCGATGGTCTTGTGATCAGTTGAAGTAATCCACTTTACAAAGGTCTTTCCCTTTGGAGTTGGCATGAGACGACTAGCAGTCATCGTTGGCTTTTCTGCATAAGTTGTCATGCTTGGCCTTCCTTAATTGACTCTAGATAAGCATCATATTCGGCTGGGGTTACAACCTTTACCGTAAATAGCATTTGTGTGTGATTGCGGCCGCACAAGATGTTGCAACGTCCTGGAAACTCACCCAGCTTGTTTGCAGTGAATTCAAGGGAGTTGGTGACACCTGGCAGGTTTTGCATTTGAATCATGAAAGCTGGAATCCAGAAGCCATGAACAACATCATTTGAGGTAATCGTGTAGCGGACTCTTTCACCAAGAGGTACTACCAATGTTGGTATCTGCTCAGGTGTTCCAGTAACAACCGCCTTTGGACCAGCTTCAGGGTAACCAAACTGCCAAGACCATTGGAAACCTTCGACCGTGATCTCGTGTGCGTAGGTGTTTGTCTTTTCTGTAATTACATTCTGCTTCTGAACTGTGTAGTAGAAAAGGAAAACAGTGATGATGATTGGAATTAATGTGTATGCAACCTCAACAGGAACGTTGTACTGAGTTTGCTTAGGAAACTCCGGGCCATCTTTTTTACCGCGATGAAACACCGCCGGCCACAAGATCAAAACTAGAGTGAAGATTCCAACAACTGCAGCGGTGATCCAGAAGCCTTCCCATAACGGGATTGTCTGATCATTGACACTTGTTACACCCTCTGGAAAACCCAAACCGGAAACATTTGAACAACCGGTTAGAAGGAAGATTGGCGCTGAAAACAGGAGCGCTTTTAATGGGGTGCGTAGGCTGCGTCGGGACATGGGCTAAGGATAGTTTGAAAACGGCTTGAGCGTGGCACCAGCCCAATCTGAAGAAGGGGTGGCACTGCTCACATTACTTGAGGTGCTGCGAGATCTCGCTGGCTGCTTCCTTGCCGTACGCCTCTTCAAAGCGGGCCACGAA
>JBFYOY010000016.1:0-3934 GCA_041303575.1 Actinomycetes bacterium | reverse complement strand
ATGCCATCAACGATGCGATCCTTGCCTTGCAACGGATGAGGTCTGCGTGTTGATTCAAACCGTTGGACCAAAGCTTGATCGGTAGCATCTAAAAAGACTAAACGATAGGCAGAGCTGCTCTTTTTTAACTCATCCAATGCAAGAGCGAGCTCGTCAAAGAACTCTCCCCCTCGCACATCTACAACAACTGCTAACTCTTTTCCTTTCGGACCGGTGCCCTTGCTTACTAGCGCCGGAAGAAGTGCTGGTGGCAGATTATCGACAACATACCAACCGAGATCTTCAAGGGCGTGAGCCACGGTCGAACGCCCAGCACCTGACATGCCTGTCAGAATCAAAACCTCTTGGTTGCTCATGCACTTATCCTCTTACATCTGTCAAGAAGGTCGAAACACGCTCAAGGCTCTTCTCGAGATAGGCCGGAAGCATCTCTTTGTGCTCCTGATTCTTAGTCTCAAACAGGTAGTTCAGGAGCATTAAGCGTCGCTGTAAAAGTAAGGCTTTCATCTCGTGATCTGAGTATGCGGGTAAGGGCTTAACGCTCTTATATCCAGCTAAAAGTGCCGCTTCTTGTTCAGGTGTATCCAGGTAATACAAAGCAACTGCTAGGTCTTGGGCTTCCAAACCAAAACCGCAATCATCAAAATCAAAGATTGAAAGTTGGTTTTCATTCCACATCAGGTTCCAGCCATGAAAATCGGCGTGAATGATATGAACTGGAGATGTTGCATACAATTCATTGGTGTACCGCATAATCAGATCATGCGCCTCTTTGATTAAGTTTCGATCCTGGTCAGAAAGTACGGACTTATCGGAGAAAAGATAATCCTCAGTGCTCCAGAAGAAATCATTAAAGGTCGGTAAGGATGATTCGGTCGACAGTGCGAAATCCAAAGATTCTTGATGGAGAATTGCGATGGATCTTCCAACTTCATGCAACTGACTCAGGGTTGGCTCATCCCCTAGCACTTCACCATCTAGCCATGAATACATTACGCCCCTGAACTCTCGCTCTGATTCGGGATGGAACCCGAAGGCGATGTAATCATCCTTTAAGGTAGCGATCGGCGTAGGAGTATGGATTCCAGAGGTTCTATTGAGATGGCGAACCCACTCAATTTCAGCCTTCATATTTTCTAATGTTCTGCTGGAGTTGATATTGATACGCAACGCATATTTTGCACCAGATTCAGTTTCGACGGAAAAGGTGGCATTGAACTCGAAGTTGATACATGAAACTTGAGCATTGGTGATGCCGTACTGCTTCAATAGCTCTTTGGCAAAGAGAGTGAGTGAACTCTGTTGCGCTTCGGCAGGTAGAACAAAAAATTCAATGCCCATTACTGGTTCTCCAGAATTTCGCCGGTTTCGGTATTGATCGCTTGTGTAGAGATTTTAGACAAGTGAGACTCAATAATTGAAGCGATCTTTGAACCAATACCCGGGGTTGCACCGATATCTTCAACACTTGCCTTTCTGATCGCTGCCACCGAGCCAAATCGATCTAGCAACGCCGCTCGACGAGCCGAACCCAGTTGAGGAATCTCATCCAAGATTGATTCCAACATAACCTTGGATCTACGTGATCGGTGAAAGGTAATTGCAAAGCGGTGGGCTTCATCTCTGATGCGCTGCAGCAAGTACAAGCCCTCGCTGTTGCGGGGCAAGATAAGTGGATCCTTAGAGCCAGGCATCCACACCTCCTCCAAACGCTTAGCTAATCCACATAAGGCGATATCGGTAATTCCTAGCTCATCAAGTGCGCGTTGTGCCGCGTTAACTTGAGGCTGGCCACCATCGACAACGATGAGTTGAGGTGGATATGCGAACTTACTTGGCTTTCCACCAAGTTCAGCAACCTCCGCCTCATTCTCTTTTCGATCATCGAGCAAACGCTTGAGGCGACGGGTGATCACCTGATGCATCGCTCGTGTGTCATCAAAACCTTCGCTGGTATCGATGATGAATCGACGGTACTCGCTCTTCTTCACCATTCCATCCTCAAAGACAACCATGGATGCAACCACAGATGTTCCTGAAATATTTGAGATATCAAAGCATTCGATACGCAACGGTGTGCGACCTAGATTTAGGTGCTCTTCGATTTCTGTTAATGCTTTTCCACTAACAGCTGCATCTGTTGCGCGCTTACTTAAATATTGAATCAAAGAGTATTGAGCATTTCTCTTGACGGTATTGAGTAGCTCTACCTTTTCCCCGCGTTGAGGAACCTTGATCTCGACCTTTGTGGAACCAATTGTTCCTAGCCATTGTTCCAGCTGATCTTTATCAGCAGGATCTGCGTTGATATAGATGTTGCGCGGGACAGCGATCGCGCCACCCCCATAGATTGAGTACAAAAGCGCGGTTAACTCATCCTGTCCTTCGAGAACCATCTCTTGATCAACGATCCAAGAACGGGAGCCTTTAACCGATCCTCGCTGCATTGAAAAGATAGAACCTGCGGCATGAAAGCCATCGTGGTAAATCGAAATGAAATCACCATCTAAATCATCTGAAAAGTTTCCTTCAGTAGATTTTTGGGCCTTTTCAAAGGATTCAATCTGATCTCGAAGCCTTGCCGCTCTTTCAAACTCTTCATTAGTCGCAGCGGTGTTCATCTCTTCATGAAGTTTGGGAAGGATGTTCTCCATTCCTGACTCCATGAACTCGTTGAGTCTTTGGGCAAGCTGCTTGTGATCCTCTTGGGATATCCACCCCACGCATGGCGCTGCACATTTTCCGATATCACCCAGCAAACATTGACGCTTGCTGCGTTGTGCCCGAGTGAAGTTAGCTGATGAGCATGATCTAACAGGGAAAACCTTCAGCAATACCTCAAAGGTATTTCTTAGAGCCCAAGCATTTGTGTAAGGACCGAAGTACTTCAAACCAGGTCGCTTATCTTTGCGAGTTATAAAGATCATCGGGTAGTCATCATTAAGGGATAGCGCCAGGTATGGATATGACTTGTCATCCTTAAATTGAACGTTGTACTTGGGTTGGTACTGCTTAATCCAACTAAATTCCAGGGCAAGTGCCTCTAACTCGGTGCTGACTATGGTCCAATCAACACGAACCGCTTCATGCACCATCCGATGGGTTTTAGTCGCAAGGTTTGCTTGAAAGTAATTGCTCAGGCGATTCTTTAAATTCTTAGCCTTGCCAACGTAGATGACCTTGTCCTGCTTGTTGTAAAAGCGATAGACCCCAGGATGTTCCGGGATGTTACTTGGCCGATAACTTTGAGGATCTGCCATGAACTACTTCTTTGCTGGTGTAGTTTTTTTAATTGCCTGCCGATTGGTTTTGAGGATCTCACCCAAGAACTGTCCTGTGTAGCTTTCCTTTACAGCAGCAACTGTTTCAGGTGTGCCTTGCGCAACAACCAATCCCCCACGGAATCCACCCTCTGGACCCATATCAATAACCCAGTCAGAGCACTTGATGACATCGAGGTTGTGTTCAATCACGACGACGGTATTGCCCGTATCTACTAGACGATTAAGAACAGTTAACAACTTATTGACATCCTCAAAGTGCAAACCTGTTGTTGGCTCATCCAAGACATAGATGGTTCGACCCGTTGAACGGCGCTGTAGCTCGGTAGCTAGCTTTACGCGTTGGGCTTCACCGCCTGAAAGGGTTGGTGCAGATTGTCCGAGACGTACATATCCCAAACCAACATCATTAAGGGTCTTGAGGTAGCGTGCGATCGCCGGAACAGATTCAAAGAAGCCATGCGCCTCTTCAATTGGCATGTTAAGCACTTCAGCGATGGTCTTTCCCTTGTAATGAACTTCAAGGGTTTCGCGGTTGTAACGAGCTCCATGGCAGATTTCGCAGGGAACATAAACATCTGGAAGGAAGTTCATTTCAATGGTGATAGTTCCATCTCCAGAACAGTTTTCGCAGCGTCCGCCCTTAACGTTAA
>JBFYOY010000015.1:0-6789 GCA_041303575.1 Actinomycetes bacterium | reverse complement strand
CCCAATCCAATTGTTGGCGCAGTGATTATCGATAGCACCGGCGCGATCATCGCTGAAGGTTTCCATGATCGAATGAATTCACCTGATCATGCAGAGCTTGTGGCAATCAAAGCAGCTGGCGAAAAAGCAAAGGGCTCAACAATTGTTGTAACCCTAGAACCATGTAATCACACAGGAACCACTGCTCCATGTGTTCAAGCGATTATTGATGCAGGCATCACAACCGTTGTCTTTGCAGTCAGCGATCCCAATGAAAAAGCAGCAGGGGGAGCAGCGGTACTTCGCGCAGCAGGTATCAATGTGGTCGAAGGTACTTTGAAGGATGAGGCAGCCTTTTCAAACCGAGCTTGGCTGATGAAGATTCGCAAGAACCGACCATTCTTTACCTGGAAGGTTGCTGCAACCCTTGATGGCAAGGTTGCCGCTGCAGATGGAACATCAAAGTGGATTACCAATGAAGCATCCCGTGCCGATGTGCAGATGCTGCGTCGCCAGGCAGATGCAATTTTGGTGGGAACAAATACCGTTATTACAGATAACCCACACTTAGTTCCGCGTGGAGATTTTGCAGGGTATGCACACAATCCAATCCGCGTGATCTGCGGCGAACAAGAGCTTCCAAAGGATGCGCAGGTTTTTGATAGTGCCGCACAAACTGTGGTTGTTAAATCCAAGGATCTTGATGTGTTGGTTGAAAAGCTCAATGAACTAGGGGTTAACCATGTCTTTGTTGAAGCTGGCCCAACGCTTGGCAGTGCGATGCTAGATGGTTGCCTGCTCGATGAATTAATCATTTACCAGGCACCTTCTTTGCTGGGTACCGGAAAGCACTGGTTTGCCTTTGATTACCCAACAACGATTACCGACCAGATGCGCATGGATCACTTGGGAACACAGGTTTTTGATGGCGATGTTAAATCGGTCTATCGCATTAGGAATGGTGAGTGATGTTTACAGGATTAGTTGCAGAGCTAGGTCGCATCACCGCCATCGAAAAGGGTGAAAGTTCAGCGGTTTTCACCGTTGCAGCACCTACATTAATTTCACAGATTGCGTTAGGTGATTCAGTTGCAGTTAACGGTGTCTGCTTAACCGCTACATCAATTGCCGGTGACAGCTTTACCGCAGATGTCATGGTTCAAACCTTGACGGTTACATCCTTATCGCAGTTAGCAGTTGGCAGCCCAGTAAACCTAGAGTTAGCAGCCCTACTAAATACCCGAATGGGTGGCCATATGGTGCAGGGCCATGTAGATGGTGTTGCAACTGTTGTGGGTTTAACACCCGGAGAAAAGTGGGCACAGTTTGATATCACCGTGCCTGACAAGCTTGCTAAGTACATCGTTAATCAAGGTTCGATCTGCCTAGATGGCGTTTCACTAACTGTTGGCGAAATCAATGATTCAAACAATGTCGTAACGGTTTGGTTGATCCCAGAAACTTTAGAGCGCACCAACTTGGCTGCTAAGCAACCAGGGGATTTGATCAACGTCGAGGTCGATGTCCTAGCTAAGTATGTAGAGCGTCTTTTAGCTAAGGGTGAGAAAAATGAGTAACCTGCAAAAAGCTTTAGATGCATACAAAAATGGTGATTTGATCATTGTGACTGATGACGCGGATCGTGAAAATGAAGGTGACTTGATGTTGCGTGCCGATATGGCCACACCTGAAAAGGTTGCCTTTATGGTTCGCCACACAACCGGAATTCTTTGTGTAGCTATGACGGCAGAACGCGCACGTACCTTGCGCCTGCCTTTGATGGTTGAGGAAAATCAAGATTCAAAGAAGACCGCTTTTACGGTCAGCGTTGATTACAAGGTTGGAATCACAACAGGTGTTAGCGCTACAGAGCGCGCAAACACTGTGCGGGCTTTGGCCGATAACGCAGTCACACACTCTGATTTCATACGCCCAGGTCATATCTTTCCTTTGATAGCAGATGTCGGGGGATTGGCAGCACGTGGTGGCCACACAGAAGCAGGTGTCGCACTGTCACATCTAGTCGGTGCACAGCCTTTGTGTCTGTTGTCTGAGATCGTCAATGATGATGGATCTATGGCACGTGGTGCTTCCCTTGATGCATTTGCTGCCCAGCATTCAATCCCAATGATTTCAGTTGAAGAGCTCAAGGGCGTTGCACCAATTGCACCAGTCGAATCGATCTCATTTGAGTTTGCTTGGGCCGAGCTGCCATTGCGCACTGGCACTTGGAAGGTCGCAACTTACCCAGGGCTACGACAGCGCGAGCATGCAGTTATCGCATTTGGCGATGCTGGCACCATACCTATGGTTCGTATTCATAGCGAATGCTTTACCGGCGATGTCGTTCACTCGCAACGTTGTGATTGTGGTGAGCAGCTAGAGAAATCAATTTCAATGATTGAAGATCATGGTCATGGGTACATTGTTTACCTTCGTGATCACGAGGGCCGCGGTATTGGATTGACTGAAAAGATTAAGGCGTATCAGTTGCAGGATGCGGGCATGGACACAATCGATGCCAATCTGCATCTGGGGCATGAAATCGATGCACGTGATTGGTCTGATGCGATTGCAATTGTTAAAGCCTTAGGGTTGAAAGAGTTAACTTTGCTGACCAACAACCCCAACAAGGTGCAGGCTCTGCGTAATGCAGGACTAGAGGTAACGCAAGCAAACTTAACTATTGCACCCAATAAATTTAATGAAAAGTACCTAGCAACCAAGGAAGAAAAACTTGGTCACTTACGAGGAGGCAAGTAAATGGCAGGACACGCACCAGAAATTGGTATCAAACCACTTCCTAACGCCAAGGTCGCGATCATCTCTTCTTCGTGGCATCTAGATATTTGTAACGACCTCATCGCAGGTGCACAACGCGCTCTGACCGCTGCGCAGGTAAGCAAGGTAGAGGTTCAGTTTGTTCCTGGCTCCTTCGAGATTCCACTCGCGGCGCAGTATGCATTTGAAGCTGGCTTTGATGCGGTCGTTGCTGTGGGCTTGGTTCTAAAGGGAGAAACACCACACTTTGATTATGTCTGCCAAGGTGTCACCCAAGGCGTGATTGATGTTTCGCTCAAATACGGCAAGCCGATCGGATATGGCGTATTGATGTGCAACGACTTAGATCAAGCGATCGCGCGATGTGGTCGCCCTCACAGTAAAGAGGACAAGGGATACGACAGCGCAGTAGCAGCGCTAGAGCTTTTGCGTTTAAAGACCCCCTAGTTACACTCAACCTGTGAGCGTAACCAGCGCAGGTGCTGCCTTTAAGAAGGCCTTGGTTGAAGAGTCCCCACTTCAAATTATTGGAACCATCAACGCCAACCATGCTCTTTTGGCAAAGCGCGCAGGGTTTCGCGCCATCTATCTTTCAGGTGGCGGAGTTGCTGCCGGATCAATGGGTATTCCAGATTTAGGAATCACAACCCTTGAAGATGTCTTAACCGATGTTCGTCGTATCACCAATGTCTGTGATACCCCATTGTTAGTTGATGCAGATACAGGTTTTGGAACATCGGCATTTAACATCGGCCGCACCGTTAAGGATTTAATCAAGGCCGGAGCTGCAGCGATGCACATCGAAGATCAAGCAGGCGCAAAGCGTTGCGGTCATCGCCCTAACAAAGAGATTGTTTCAAAGAGCGAAATGGTGGATCGCATCAAGGCGGCCGTTGATGCCCGCACCGATGATAATTTTTCAATCATGGCCCGCACCGATGCGATAGCCAATGAAGGTGTTGAAGCCGCACTTGATCGCGTCCATGCCTATATCGAAGCTGGCGCAGATTTAATCTTCCCTGAAGCGATCCGTACCCTTGAGGATTACAAGAAGTTCTCATCTGCGGTTTCAAAGCCAATTTTGGCTAACATCACCGAGTTTGGAATGACCCCACTATTTACCCGTGACGAACTGGCAGCCAATGGAGTAGGCATGATCCTGTACCCATTGTCAGCCTTCAGAGCGATGAATAAGGCGGCGGAAAATGTATACACAGCCATTCGCCGCGACGGAACCCAGTCCAATGTGATCGACACAATGCAGACACGTGAAGAGTTGTACCAAGCAATTAATTACTATGAATATGAAAAAGCACTTGACCAAACACTAGGCAAAGACAACGGGTAGGGACCATGACAGAAATCAAAGTAAAGAAGTCAGTTGCACTCTCTGGAGTTCCAGCGGGAAACACAGCGCTGAGCGCAGTAGGTGGAGCAGATCTTCACTACCGCGGATACTCGATCAAGGACTTGGCCGCTAACTGCCAGTTTGAAGAGGTCGCATACCTTCTCGTGCACGGTGATCTACCAACACAGGCACAGCTAGATTCTTACAAGGCAAAGCTCAAATCCCTACGTGGGCTTTCACCTCAGGTCAAGACAGTTCTAGAACAGCTACCAGCATCTGCTCACGCAATGGATGTTTTGCGCACAGGATTTTCTGCAATTGGTGCGGTCACGCCAGAGTCAACAACGCATACTGAAGCAGAAGCACGCGATATCGCTGATTCGATGCTTGCAAAGACCGGTTCACTTCTAGGTTACTGGCACCACTTTGCAAATAGCGGAAAGCGCATCGAGGTTGAAACTGATGATGATTCAATCGGTGCTCACTTCTTGCACCTGCTACATGGCGAAAAGCCAAGTGCGCTCTGGGAAAAGGCTATGCATGCATCGCTCGTACTGTACGCAGAGCACGAGTTCAACGCTTCAACATTTACTGGTCGCGTAATCGCTGGAACCGGTGCAGATATTTACTCATGTGTTACCGGATCAATCGGAGCGCTCAGCGGTCCAAAGCATGGTGGCGCAAATGAGGTTGCACTAGAAATTCAACTTCGTTACGCGACAGCAGATCAGGCAGAGGCTGATATTCGCAAGCGTGTTGAAAACAAGGAAGTTGTTATTGGCTTCGGTCACCCGGTTTACACAGTTTCAGATCCTCGCAACGAGATCGTAAAGGTTCTTACCAAGGAGCTTGCAACAGCTGCTGGCAAGGATAATTTGTACGATGTAGCAGAGCGCATCGAATCTGTGATGTGGGAAGTTAAGAAGATGTTCCCTAACGTGGACTGGTTCTCAGCTGTTGCATATGATGCGATGAAGATTCCAGTTAATTACTTCACGCCACTGTTTGTTATGGCACGTATTTCAGGTTGGACTGCTCACGTTATTGAGCAGCGCAACGATGGAAAGATCATCCGCCCAACAGCTACATATGTTGGTCCAGAAGATCGCCCATACCTTCCAATCGAAAAGCGCTAAATATGTCTAGCCATGTGGCGCAAGGCAACCAGCCGTACGATCAAGCGATCATCGACATCGTCGATTACGCGCTGAACTATGAGATCAAATCTCCGGTTGCTTACGAGACTGCATGGAACTGCTTCATGGACACACTTGGTTGTGGCCTAGAAGCTCTTGAATATGAAGCCTGCACCAAGTTGATGGGTCCAGTTGTTCCAGGTTTAACTGTTGCAAATGGCGTCAAGGTTCCAGGCACCAAACATGTTTTAGATCCAGTACAAGGCGCATTCAATATCGGCGCGATGATTCGCTGGTTAGATTTCAATGACACCTGGCTAGCGGCTGAATGGGGTCACCCTTCAGATAACTTGGGTGCAATCCTGGCAACGGCAGATTGGTTGTCACGCACAACCGATAGAAAATTCACCGTTAAAGATGTTTTAACTGCGATGATCAAGGCCCATGAGATCCAAGGCTGTATCGCTCTTGAAAACTCCTTTAACAAGGTAGGTCTTGATCACGTTATCTTGGTCAAGGTTGCATCAACCGCGGTTGTTGCTCAGATGATGGGGTTAACCCGCGATCAAGCTTTAGCTGCGGTTTCATTGGCGTGGGTAGATGGCCAATCACTTCGCACATACCGTCACTTTCCCAATGCTGGATCTCGTAAATCGTGGGCGGCAGGAGATGCAACATCTCGCGCTGTGCGTCTTGCACTAATCGCAAAGACTGGCGAGATGGGTTACCCATCAGCGCTGACAGCAAAGACTTGGGGCTTCTACGATGTCTCATTTAAGGGAAATGAATTTAAGTTCCAGCGACCATACGGTTCATATGTCATGGAAAACATCTTGTTCAAGATCTCATTTCCTGCAGAGTTCCACTCACAAACTGGTGTTGAAGCTGCGATGACGATTTACCACCAGATGCAGGCGGCAGGAAAGACATCTGATGAGATCGCCAAGGTAACGATCCGTACCCACGAGGCATGCATCCGAATCATCGACAAGAAGGGTCCCCTTAACAACCCTGCAGATCGTGATCACTGTATTCAGTACATGGTTGCGGTTCCATTTATCTTTGGTCGCCTAACAGCTCGTGATTACGAAGAAGATATCGCTGCAGATCCACGCATCGATGCTTTGCGCGAAAAGATTGTCTGTGTTGAAGATCCTGTTTATACAGCTGATTACCACGACCCAGAAAAGCGTTCTATTGCAAATGCAATTACCGTTGAATTTACAGATGGCACAGTCTTTGAAGAGGTAGCTGTCGAATACCCAATTGGCCATGCACGCCGTCGCACCGAAGGCATCCCGCTACTAATTGAAAAGTACAAGACCAACCTTGCTCGCATCTACGATGCAGAAAAGCAAAAGAAGATCATTGATCTGTGTCTTGATTATGACAAGTTGTCTGCAACTCCAGTAAATGAGTTTATGGATTTGATGGCTCTTTAATGAGCGATTTATCGGCACAGGTGCGCAAAGCGCTAGATGTTGCCGTAGAAGCAATTGGTGGAAAGCCGCGTGAAGGCCAGATTGAAATGGCCGAAGCGGTTGC
>JBFYOY010000014.1:0-15805 GCA_041303575.1 Actinomycetes bacterium | reverse complement strand
CTTTATGTTGCAAGCATTGTCGCCAGACTTCGTGAGGTTGCGATTTCGCGTTCAATTGCTGATCTCAAATCATCCCTTCAACGGCTCAATCCAGTGGAAAATGAGATTGAGTACAACGCCGCCTTCGCCCAGTTGGTTGCCCTGGAAAGCGCCCGCCGTTCTCTGCATGAACTAGCGCTGGGCCTTTTGTAGTCCTGGAGGCTTTGATTTTTGCCCTTCCACGTGGGTGCGCTAGAGTGTGCGCTCGCAGCTTTAATCCCTGATAGCTCAACGGCAGAGCAGTCGACTGTTAATCGACAGGTTCTTGGTTCGAATCCAAGTCAGGGAGCATGAAGATCACTCGTAGGACCGCTCTGCGAATGAGTCTTGCTGGAATGGCCGCCTCATTATTTGGAGGCACCGCTCAAGCCTCAACCAAGCGGATTGTTCGACTCAATAAGATCAAAGTTGGCGGCACCTTTCCTTTTCAATTAAGCAATGGCGCTCCGGCGCTCCTGTTTCGCACCAAGACTGGTGTCTTCGCTTACCAAACAATCTGCACCCACCAAGGTGGAGTAACAAAGTACTTCAGCGCCAAAAAGCTTTTGGTTTGCCCAGTTCATAATGCAAGTTTCAATCCATTTAAAAAAGGCGCAGTTGTAGCAGGACCTGCAACAAACCCGCTGCCAACGGTAAAGGTTGCCGTTAAGAGCGGCTGGGTAGTGCTCGTATAAGTTGCACCAATTAGTAAGTCCTTTTTAAACTTTCTCTCAGGTTGAAGTGAAAACTTGTCTTTATCCATGAAAGAGGTTGAGATGAAGAGAACATCGACAAAGGTCATTGCAGGATTCATTCTTGGGGCTACGGTAGCTGGCGGCGTTGCAACCGCTGCAACATCTGAGCCACTTGGCGTAAAGGTATGTGTTGATAAGCGAACTCAGGCAATTTACTTGGCCGGTTCCAATGGTTGCTCAGTTAACAGAACCGCATTAACACTAGGTGCGCCAACAATTGATGTAAAGAGCATCGCCTCGCTAGTTACGCCTTCTGTAGTTTCTATCAAAGTTGTAGCACCAGCAGGTACCGGAACAGGTAGTGGATCGGTCTACAAGTCAGATAAATCCAGCTCATTTATTATCACTAACAACCATGTCATTGAGGCAGCAGCTGTCTCTGGCACGATCACAGTCGAATTGATCAATGGAGATGTGGTCCCGGCGCAAATTGTTGGCCGAGATGTTGCATATGACTTGGCGGTAATCAAGGTTAATCGCGGAAACCTTCCAACCGTCACCCTTGGAGACTCGTCTAAGGTGAGTGTTGGAGAATCAGTAGTAGCTATTGGATCTCCACTAGGACTAGCTAGCACCGTTACAAGTGGAATTATCTCTGCACTCAATCGTCCAGTAACCACAGGAACTTTCGGCGCAGAGTCCTTTGTAAATGCGATTCAGACAGATGCAGCGATCAATCCCGGAAACTCTGGTGGAGCGCTACTTGACTCCAGAGGTCGAATAATCGGCGTTAACTCAGCGATCGCGACCCTTTCATCAGGGGGCGCAAGCGGAAGTATTGGTTTGGGCTTTTCGATTCCAATCAATGAAGCTAAGCGGGTTATTGATGAACTCATAGCTTCAGGTAAATCAACACGTCCAGTTCTTGGAGTTTTCTTTGATACCTCATTTACCGGAACAGGCGCCAAGATCGGCCGCTTGAGTCCTAATGAGGGAGCCGAGAAGGCGGGAATTCCAGCGGGCTCAATCATTACCGCGATCGATGGAACCAAGATCGCAGATCAAGTTGGGGCGATTGTGAAGATTCGTTCATATGCACCGGGAGCATCCATCAATGTGACCGTTGAACTTCCAACTGGGGGATCGAAGAGCTTTAAAGTCATTCTCGGATCTGCGCCATCAAATTAAGAATGCGTGGTCGAAATAATGTCAGGGTATTGTTAAGCCATGGCACTATTTCAACTTAACGTGGCTCTCCCAGATCGTCCTGGTTCATTGGGACTTTTGGCTTCAGCGATTGGTGCAGCTGGTGGAGATATCCGCGCGCTCGCAGTTGTGAAATCTGAGGATGGTCGTGGTTACGATGACATTACCGTTGCAGTGCCTGGAAATGATCCAACTGATTTGCTCAATGTTTTAGGAGCAATTGGTGGAGTAGAAGTTCTTTCAATTACTCCGCTGTAATCAACGACGCGAAATTAACTCTGCGCCTTGACTTGGCAAAGATGTAAAGAAGCGTGGTGCTTTAAACCCTTTATCTGAAAAAGCCTTCTCAATCGCTTTGATTGTTTCACTTGTCTTTGATGCCTGAATCAATGCGATCGCACTTCCACCAAAACCACCGCCCACCATTCGCGAACCTAAAGCGCCAGCGGCGTTGGCAGCATCAACGGCGGTATCTAATTCAGGGCAAGAGACGGTGTAATCATCGCGCAATGATGCGTGAGAGTGATTAATCAAAAGCCCAACCTTTTCAAAATCTGAGTTACTCAAGGCATCCACGCAATCAAGAACCCGCTTCATTTCAGTTACCGCATGGCGCACACGGATGAACTCAGTCTCAGTGAGAGCTGAACGCGAGGCTTCAAGTTGCTCCATGCTTAACTCGCGCAGAGATGTAATGCCAAGTTTTGCTACTGCAGATTCGCAGGATGCACGACGTTCGGCGTATCCACCATCAGTCAAGGCGTGATGTGCTTGGGTATCAATGATTAAGAGCTCTAGACCACTTGATGCAACATCAAATGGAATATTTCTCGTTGATAAATCACGACAATCCAATAGAAGCGCAGAACCTCGGGTAGCCATGAGCGAAACAGATTGATCCATGATTCCGCATGGAACTCCTACATATTGATTCTCAGCTTTTTGAGTAAGTCGAGCTAGCTCTTCTAGGTTGTATCCCATATCAAAGAGATGATTCATTGCTGTGGCAACTGAACATTCAAGAGCTGCAGATGATGACAATCCAGCACCCAGCGGAACATGTCCATCAATCAAAAGATCTACTCCATGGTTAACGCCCAAGGACCACAAAACTCCCAGCGCGTATCGCTCCCATTCGCCCTTTAGGCCAGGCTTTACATCCTTGATATCAACAGTAACAACCTTGTTTCTACGCTGAGCTGATGCGATACGAACAGTTGAGTCATCTCGCTTTCGTGCAGCGACCAAGGTTCGGTCCTTAATTGCAAAGGGCAAAACAAAGCCATCGCTGTAATCAATATGTTCGCCAATCAGATTTACACGCCCCGGAGCTGCCGCAACTAGATCTGGCTCATGACCGAAGCTCTCTAAAAACTTTTCCTCAATCGAACTCATATTTATGCCATCGAATTAAGGGTGTCGGCGACCATTGTTGTTATATCCCGAGTTGGAGCCCAATCAAGCATCTTTTTTGCCTTTGAGATATCGGCGATCAGCACAGCAGGGTCTCCCGCACGTCGCGGAGAATCAACAAAGGGGATTTGATGACCAATTGCATCACTTGCAGCCTTTACGACCTCGCGAACTGAATATCCAGAACCACTGCCTAAGTTATAGATCTCATGTCCCGGAGTTCCCAAAGATTTCAATGCTTTGATGTGAGCATCAATCAAATCGATAACATGTACATAATCTCTGATGCATGTTCCATCCGCGGTCGGCCAATCTGTGCCAAAGATCTTTACAGGATTTTCTGGAGTACTGCGCAATACATTAGGAATCAAATGGGTTTCAGGGTTGTGTCTTTCAGCAAGCCATCCGCGCTGGGCCTTAAGCGCACCTGCAACATTAAAGTAGCGAAGCGATGCTGCAGAGATCCCATGCTTTTTTGATTCCTCAGTGATCATGTGATCAATAGCTAACTTGGTAGCTCCGTATGGGTTTGTCGGATTTGTCTCTGCGGTTTCCAAAATAGGCACAACCTTGGGTTCGCCATAAGTTGCAGCAGATGAAGAGAATACGATCTTGGTGATTGATTGTTTATGCATCTGATCTAGCAAAATTCGGGTTCCATCAACATTGACAGATTGATACAGCTCAGGCTTTTCTACAGATTCGCCCACCAGAGATTTGCCGGCAAAGTGCATCACCGCATCGCATCCAGTCAAAGCATCTGCGACCGCGTCAGCATTTAATAGTGAGCCCTGAATGAAACGCACGCCGGCTGGAACGGTATCGGCATGTCCCATGCTGCAATCATCGAGGATGGAAATTTCATAACCCTTACCTAAAAGAATCTCTACCGCAGTTGATCCGATATATCCGGTACCGCCAGTAACCAATACGCGCATTACAAGACAACTTCGCGTAACTGGGCCGCAGATTGTTCTGGGCGCATATCCATGATGAAGGCACCCATTGCAGACTCAGATCCGGCTAGGTACTTTAACTTTCCAGGTGCACGACGAACACTTGTGATCTGCCAATGTAATCGAAGCAAATCTCTACCAACACGCACAGGCGCTTGATGCCATGCTGCGATGTAGGCCATTTCGATTCCAAATACTCCATCTAGTCTACGCGTGACCTCTAATGCGATCTCGGGGAATGCATCACGATCTTCTGCGGTTAGCTCTGTTAAATCTGCAACTGGATTAAGTGGTGTGACATGAATTTCAAATGGGTAACGCGCTGCATATGGAACATAAGCAATCCAACGCTCGTTGCGGGCGACAATTCGCTCTTCATCCAAAATCTCACGCGCAACAACCTCATCAAATAAAACCTTGCCATTTTCAGCCTTGTACTTACTTGCAGCAGCCAGCATTTTTTCTACTCGTGGTGGCAGGTATGAATATGCGTAAATCTGGCCGTGAGGATGAGAAAGGGTCACGCCAATTTCTTCGCCACGATTTTCAAAGGGTGCAATATGTTGAATGAAACTTTCCTTTGATAACTCAGCTGTCCGATCGATCCACGCTTCCAGCAATACTCGGACACGTTGAGGAGTTAAATCCTTAAAAGCATTTCCGTGTTCTGCTGTAAAGCAGATGACCTCACACTTTCCTGCAGCGGTACCTAAATCTGTATCTGGCCCAACAATGTCAGGCAGTGCCCAGTCGCCAACTGGTGGACGCAAAGATGGTGAGCGGTTATCAAAAACAACAACCTCAAAATCAGACTCTGGAATCTCAGTTAACAACTCACCTGTTGTCGGGCACAGCGGGCACAACTCTTTGGGAGGAAGAAAGATTCTTCCTTGGCGGTGTGCGGCCATTGCGATCCACTCATTAACCAGGGGATCGAGTCGAAGCTCACCAATTCCTGGTTGCTCCTCTTGAGGGCGAGAATCTACAGCTGTACGCGCTTGGCCGGCGGTGTCGTAGTAACGGATTGTTCGTCCATCAGCCATCTGGCGATCATTTCTGATGACGCCTGCGTTAAGTTTTTTACTCTCACTCATAGTGTCGTTACTCTACCTGTGTGAGTAAGCAATCTGCATTATTGAGCGCCCCTACCTCTGCCTTGCTACTAGAAGTTGTAGATGGAGCCCTCATTATTCAACATTGGGGGACACCTCTTCAGGGGGAGCTTGCATCGGTACAAACTGCGATCCGCCCATCAATTGCTAATAGCTCTTGGGATGTTCCTCAGTTCCCAGGGATCATGCGCGAGAGTTCTCGTGGATTTTTAGGGCGTCCGACTTTGTCTGGACACCGTTTAGGAAAAGCTTGGTCAACAAAGTTTGAGGTTACAGATTTTCATCACAATAAAAATGTAGTGACAGTAACTTTGCGTGATTTACATGCAGAGTTAGAGGTTGTCATTAACTTTGATTTAGATCAGTACGGAACTTTGACGCAAAAGGCAACAGTTAAAAACTTGGGAAGTTCTGATTACTGCCTGAATGAGTTCATTCATTGGCTTCCACTTCCAAAAGAGGCTACTCAAACTTTGGATTTTGCAGGACGCTGGTCCAATGAGCGCAACCCTCAAAGAAAAGATATTGCAACAGGTACCTGGGTGCGTGAATCACGTGAAGGTCGCAGCGGACACAATTTTTCTATCGCAGATATTGCTTTAACTCCACAAACCTCTTTCCAATCTGGAAATGCTTGGGCAACAAGTATCGCCTGGAGCGGCAACTCTCATTACCTTGTCGAAAAACTCTTTGACGGTTCGGTTTCAATTGGTGCAGGAGAGTTGCTTCATCCTGGCGAGTTAACTCTTGCTGCCGGGGATAGTTATGAAGCACCAGCATTGATCTCTGTTTTCTCATCAGAAGGATTAGATGGAGTTAGCGCTGCCTATCACTCCTACCTGCGTGCACGATCAATGCACCCTAAGCGTCCACGTCCACTGACTCTGAACATGTGGGAGGCGTTGTACTTCGATCACAATGAAGAGAAGATCAAAGCGCTGATCGATGTTGCCGCCGAGGTAGGTATTGAGCGCGTAGTTCTTGATGATGGCTGGTTCCACTCACGACGTGATGATCGTGCAGGACTAGGGGATTGGGTCATCGATCCTGCAGTGTGGCCAAATGGTTTGTCACCAATCATTAAGTACATCAATGACAAGGGGATCGAATTTGGCCTTTGGTTTGAGGGCGAAATGGTTAACCCTGATTCAGATCTATTCCGCGCACATCCAGAATGGATTTTGCATGAGGGCGATCGAACCCCACCTCTGTGGAGACATCAATTAGTTTTGGATCTAGGTCATGAAGGCGCTTTCAATCATGTACTTGAACAAACATCTGCTGTTCTTTCCGCCCACAACATCGCTTACATCAAATGGGACCATAACCGTGTGTTGGTGGATGCAGGCCATTTAGGAAAAGCTGGCGTTCATCGCCAGACTCAAGCAATTTATCGGTTGTTTGCAGAGCTCAAGAAGCGTCACACAGCTTTAGAGATTGAGTCATGTGCATCTGGTGGAGCGCGAATCGATCTTGGCGTTATTGATTTAGTTGATCGCTTCTGGACCAGTGACAACAACGATGCACTCGAGCGTCAAACTATTCAGCGATGGACATCTCAGGTAATTGCGCCTGAACTATTAGGCACACATATTGGTCCTACCCATGGACATCAAACTGGCCGAACTCTTGAACTATCGATGCGTGCAACTACGGCGCTATTTGGCCATGCAGGTATCGAATGGAATATCACCGAAGCGACAGAGCAAGAGCGCAAATACCTTGCGAGCTGGGCGAAGTATTACAAGGACAATCGCGCACATTTACATTCAGGAAAGATGGTCCGCGTTGATTACCCAGATGCTCATGCATATCTACATGGAGTCACAGCTCATGATAAATCTCGAGCTATCTTTGCCTATGTTCAATTAACTCCAACAGTTTCAATTCATCCATCACCTTTGAAGTTTCCTGGTTTGGATCAATCAGCTAGCTACACAGTTAAAGCGGTATTTCCTGCAGGCAAACCTCGCTTTATGTTGATCACTCCACCAGAGTGGATGAGCGGAGTAACTCTTTCAGGATCTGCACTTGCATCGATTGGCGTAACTGCACCAATCCTTGCTCCAGCTAACGCCTTTTTGATCGAAATTACTAAGGCTTAATCAATCCAGTTCAAGGTTCGCTCGACAGCCTTTTTCCAGCCCGCATAGCCAACACTTCTTTGTTGCTCAGTGCTAACTGGACTCCAACGTCGAGATTGCTTCCATTGTTTTCTCACCTCGTCGGTAGATGACCAGAAGCCAACTGCAAGACCTGCAGCATAGGCTGCACCTAAAGCTGTGGTCTCGCCAATTAAGGGACGGGTGATATCAATTCCCATGACATCTGCCTGCATCTGCATGCACAATGAGTTTGCGGTAATTCCACCATCCACACGCATCTCTTTCATTGGGACTCCACTGTCTGCAACCATCGCATCCATGACATCGCGAGTTTGATAACAAATTGCCTCTAGCGCAGCTCGTGCAAGATGCGCCTTTGTTGCAGCTCGAGTTAATCCGACAATTACGCCACGGGCATCACTTCGCCAATACGGGGCAAACAAACCAGAAAAAGCTGGGACAAAGTAGACACCTGCTGTATCTGCAACAGAGGAGGCCAAGTTTTCAGTTTCAGCAGCGTTTGAAATAATTCCTAGCTGATCGCGTAACCATTGAATTGCAGATCCAGTAACCGCAACAGAACCCTCTAACGCATAGTGAGCTGGTTGATCACCAAGTTTGAAACAAACCGTGGTCAGTAATCCATTTTTAGATCGGACGATTTCAGTTCCGGTGTTTAGCAGCGCAAAGTTGCCGGTTCCATAAGTGGTCTTTGATTCGCCGCGTTCAAAACAAACCTGGCCAACCATCGCAGATTGTTGATCTCCCAAAATTCCTGCGATTGGAACCGCGGTGCCGAATGGTCCATGAGGATCGGTCATTGCATAGATTTCAGAGGATGATTTGATTTGAGGTAGAGCAGAGCGTGAAACTCCAAAGATAGAAAGTAGCTCTTGATCCCAATCAAGGGTTTCAAGGTTCATTAATAGGGTGCGACTTGCATTGGTGACATCTGTTGCATGGACACCACCGCGAACTCCACCTGAAAGATTCCAGAGCAGCCATGAATCGATAGTTCCAAACCGTGCATTTTCATTGCTTGCCGCCGGAACATTTGAGAGAAACCAGTTCATCTTGCTGCCTGCAAAGTACGGCGCAATCGTTAACCCGGTTTTATGTCTGATGGTGTTTTGCTGCTCAGGGGTGAGAGTAGATAAGAAATCTGCTGTGCGGGTGTCTTGCCACACAATTGCGTTGCTGAGGGGCTGACCTGTAGTGACATCCCAAACTACGGTGGTTTCGCGTTGATTAGTTAAACCGATTGCCGCCAAATCAGAGCCCAAGATATTTGCTTGTTTCAACGCTCCAGCGATGACCTCTTGAGCCCGCTCCCAAATCTCTGCAGCATCATGTTCAACCCAACCAGCCTGAGGCAGTATCTGGCGGTGTTCTAGTTGGTGTTGTCCAACCACTTGGCCCGAATGATCAAAGATCATGAATCGAGTACTACTGGTTCCTTGATCCAAGCTGCCGATGTAAGCCACGATGCACAAAACCTCTCGCTGTAAGTTAGGCTTAGCGTACTCAGTCGTTACGGAGAATCAACGCATATGTTCTTATCTCAACTTGGTCCAGAGCAGCACGATGCTGCGGTTTCTCAGTTGGGCTCAGAAGAGTTCGACATTCTGGTCATCGGCGGGGGAGTAACGGGCGTAGGCGCAGCCCTTGATGCAGCATCTCGTGGACTCAAAGTCGCACTTATCGATTCTCAAGATATTGCATCTGGAACATCAAGTAGATCTAGCAAGTTGATTCATGGTGGCCTTCGCTACCTAGAACAGTATGACTTCAAACTTGTTCGCGAAGCGTTACACGAGCGCGAACTAATGGTTTCATCTTTATGTCCTCACCTTGTAAAGCCAGTTGGATTTTTATTTCCTTTGACTGAAAAGTTAAAGGAGCGCACATATGTTGGAGCAGGTCTAGCTTTGTACGATGCGCTTCGCGGCTTTAAGCGTGCGTTGCCATGGCACAAGCATTTGAGTCAAAAGCAGATTAATGAGATCGCACCTTCATTGCGACATGACATAGTCACTGGTGCGATCAAATACTTTGATGCTCAAGTCGACGATGCCCGACACACAATGTCCATCGCTCGTACAGCTGCTCGCCACGGTGCGATCATCGCTACGCGTGTTACCGCAGAGTCTTTGATTCGCGAGGGCAAGCGTGTAGCTGGAGTAAACGCCCGCGATCTTGAGACAGGTAAGAAGATTGCGATTAAAGCCAAGGCAACAATTATGTGCGCAGGTATCTGGAGCGATGAGCTTCACGAGAAGTTCGATTTGAAAGCTGGTTATGGCGTAACAATGAGCAAGGGCGTTCACATTGTTATGCCAGGCTCTGCAATTAAATCTGATGCCGGAATCATTTTAAAGACCCCGGTTTCTGTTCTCTTCTTGATCCCTTGGGGCGACAAGTGGATCGTTGGAACCACTGATACTCCATACGATGGTGATCGAGCAGAGCCATACGCATCTCGTGAAGATGTTCAATACATATTGGATCAAGCAAACCGTGTTCTAGAGCCAAAGTTAAAGGCTGAGGAGATCATTGGTGTGTACGCAGGCTTGCGTCCACTAGTTGCAAATATTAAGAGTGCAACAACTACAAAGCTTTCCCGCGAGCACACCGTGGATCGCCCGGCACCCGGTTTTGTCTCGATCGCAGGCGGTAAGTACACGACATATCGCGTCATGGGTAAGGATGCTGTTGATCGCGCAGTTATTGAGCTACGTCGCATCACTCAAGATTCCGTAACTGACAAGCTACCTTTAGTAGGAGCAGATGGTTACTTTGCTTTAGAGCAGCAGAAGGAACGAATCTCACAAGAATCTGGTCTAGATATTGAAACAGTTACTCATCTGCTCAACCGCTATGGTTCATTGATCAGCGAAGTTCTTGAAATTATTTCAGAGGAGCCAAAGCTGGCCAAGAAGCTAGATGCTGATCTTCCATACATCAAGGCAGAGATTGTTTATGCAGCAACACATGAAGGTGCGCGCACGGTCGATGATGTTATTTCTCGACGTACTCGTTTGGCATTTGAAGCTGATGGCCATGGAGTACACCTTGCAGATGAGGTTGGTGCTTTGATTGCTCCGGTTCTTGGGTGGAGCGCAAAGCAGCGCAAAGAGTCTGTCGCAGCCTATGAATCTTTAGTCGATCGTGAGATCGCAGCCCTTGATGAGCTGTTAGAGGTTAATTCTTAATCTGCCCCTTGCAACCATCGCTGCTTGGCTTCTTTGTTGGCTTTGGAGATGGTGTTGGCTTTGGAGATGGTGTCGGACCTTGTGCAACTGAAAATGTCACTGATGCAATTGACTCTTCATGAGTTCCAGAGACATCTTGGAACTTAATCTTTCCAAGGTATGTTCCAGCAGCAACACCTCGCAGTGAAAGGGTCCACACTCCGCTGGTTTCACGAACGAGAGTTTGCTTTGGCTTGATCTCTGGCGTAGTTGTTTTATCAAAAACAAACTTCACATTGCCGGTAACAACCGGTGAGCTATCTGGTCTAGCAACATTGACTCTAAAAGTGACTAACTTATTTGTAGTTGTCGCACTTTGTTCTAAAACGGTTAAGGCAGAAATCTCTTTCTGTGGCATCAGATCAACAAGTGATGGCGTCCAGGAGCCTTTGGTGAGATCTAAAAATGTTGAAGGAGTTCCGCGGAAAACATTGAGATCTAGACGTGTCCCAGGTACACCGTATTTGGGAGCGATTCCGCATGATGAGTACTGCCATACCGTCCATTGTGAATCACAGTTATTTCCCGTCCAGGAGTGGACGTAACAACCAATATTTTTTAATCCTGGTTGATTGATTGGATTCGCTGGATCAATTCCATATTGAGCTAGCCACAGCGGATACTGTGCAAGCTCTGGAGTACGCGTCATTGAACTTTCAAGAAAACTTGCATAAGAGTAAAGAATTGGGGTGCGCCCAGTTTTTTCTTTAAGGGAAGCAAGAAAAGTGGTTGCAAATAAAGTTACAGCGCTACGGGTTGCGTATTTCTGACAGGCACCGGTAGCTGACCATCGAACGCATTTATTCTCTAAATCCAATGCATACGGAAGATCGCGCTCGGAGTAACCACCCATCGCAGCCAATCGCCATACAACCTTTTGGGCTTGTGCCAAGGCATCACGTTTAATCTCTTCTGGTGTGGAAACATCTGGCAATACCGCGTAGTGATAGAAACCTGTGTAGATCCCAGCAGCCTGCGCAGCATGGTGATCCATAGCGGCGTACTTCATCGCTAACTGATCAGCAGATTCACGGGTATCTGATCCCTTGATAAAGACAAAACGCATCCCGCCCTCATACATCTTTACAAAATCAATTGGCTTGTCATTGGGATGTTGCCAGCGACTGACATCGGCGCCATGAATGCGACCACCTGGTCCCAGCAAATCAATAAACTTTGCAGGATCTGCATTTGAGATCTCTGGCTGTTGCTTCACAACAATTGAGCGAATCGGTGAGTACAAACTCTTGCCATCGATTACAGAAACTGCGCGATATCGAACCTTGGCGTCCAATGCGGTAGCAAGCGCGGTCACCTTCCAGGTGCCGACCTTTGTGACCTTAGTTGAAAAACGGGTAGAGCTCCACCTTCCAGCTGTATCTACCTCAATTTTGACCGTTGTTCCGCTGCGGTTGGGCTTTAGATTTCCGTACAGAGTCAACAAGGTTTCAGAGGCGCTAGGTGTTTGTCGCACCTGCATGCTTAAAGCAGATGAAGCTGCGGCTGTATGTGGGGCAGCTAAAACTCCAGCTGCAAGAGCTGCTGCGATTAGAAAAATCTTTATCTTCATTGTTCTTTGATCTCCACATGTATGCCTAGTACCTCTTCAATTGAAGAAACCAGAGCGGCCTTTAAATTTGGTCGGGTATCTGAATATTCGTGAGAAGTTGCAAACTTGCGACTATCGGAAAAATCAAGGGTCAAGATTCCATCATTATGTGAGATCAATCGCGCATCAAAATAGGCAATCCAAGCGATGCGGTTATTTGCTTCGAGGTTATCTAGAACATCATTCCAGCGCCCACGAATCTGCTCGATCTCCATAGGGCGAAACTTTACCTTTAGCCCCTTTGAGAAGCTTTACTTAGTGTCTAGGCGCGCCTATCCATCTCATATATTCATTCACCAAGACAACTCTCATGTTTTTTCTGTGATCTGGCTGAATGTTCAAGGTAATTGCAACCCGAGAAAGAATCTGTTCAATGGCTTTTTCGCTGACAAATCTCAGCCGACCGATCTCAGCATTTGTTAGCCCCTCGGCCACATACCGAAGTGTTTCGATTTGGATATCTGATAGTTGTGACATCAGATCCCGTGATGAAGCATCTGGAAAAGTTACCTCTCCATTAATGCAACTTGCCGGTTCTTGGGCATCAAAGTTGCGAGATGCGGTAATAACTTCGCAAAGAATGGGCAGGCTGCTAATTCCATTTTTTAGTACAAGCTTTGCGCCAGATGGCAGAGTTGATGTTGCTTCTCCAATCAATCTGACATCAGAACATGGAACTAAAACCACAACTCCAATTTCGGGGGACTCTTTACGAATCGTGTGTGCGATATCAATTGATCTCTCATGTGTCTTGTGCATATCAATCAAGACCACATCTGGTTGCAAACTTCTAAACATATTTATTGCTGTGACCTTCTTCTTTGCTTCGCCAACTACCTCAACTCCATGCAGCTTGAGCGCAGCCCCCACACTGGATAGTTCAAAGGGATCATCAATGATGACGAGAACACGATCGCTCATGATGAAAAGTTACGCTCAGTAATCTTACTAAACAAGCACAGGTCTGGTCACACTTACATCTGTGTCGTATAGGGATTGCCCTACTACATTACTTTTTAAGTAGCTGTGCGATTACTGCAGGTATTGCTGTAACAATTGATTCAGCATTTATTGGAGCACCTGCAGATGCTGTAAGCGCTGCTTGATTTTGAATAAAGGCTGCAGATGCTGCGACGTAAGCTAAATGGTCATAATCATTCAATATCTCAATTGCATTTGTTGCCACTAGTGCGCCCATGATTCCGGCCAGGACATCACCGCTACCTGCAGTTGCAAGCCATGGGGTTGCAACTGGTAATTGAATCAATACATCATCATTTGCGACATAGGTTGTAGCACCTTTGAGCAGAACGGTCACACCTAATGTTTCAGCAGCGATTTGCACCCACTTTTTGGGATCGCCCTCAACCGCTTCGGAACTTACTTGTACTCCGCGTGAAACAAGTAGCTGTGCAAGTTCGCCGCTGTGCGGGGTAATAACCGTTGGCTGTTCTAAAGAGCCGGCCAATGAAAGCGCTCCTGCATCCAAAACTGTCGGAACTGATTGCAATCGAATTAACTTAAACCAGCGATGGCGCAACCATGTAGTTACATCTGAGTACTTCTTTGCATTTATTCCACTTCCTACAACCCAAGCGGCAACCTTTCCTGGTTGTACAACTGCAGATGGTGTTGAGTGCAAAACTAAATGTGCTAATCCAGATGAGCTATGAAAGCGCAGCATTCCAACACCAGTTGCAGAGGCTGCCGAGGTCGTAAGAACCGCCGCACCTGGATACTGAGCCGAACCTGTAATGAGACCCAGCACTCCTCTGCTGTATTTGTGGTCAAGATCTGAAGGGGTGATGATGCACCGAGCAGCATCTTTAGCGCTCCACTTTTTAACGGTTCTGGTCATGGACACAGCCTATCTCCCAAAATTTGCGGTCATATGCAGTGCAAACCATACTTAGGGCACTTCACTGTATTCATTAGGGGGAAATCATGGACGGAAAGTGCCCAGTAGCTCACGGAGCAATTACTCATGGAGCTGAGACAAATACATTTGCATACCCAAACGCACTCAACCTAGACATCTTGCATCAGCATGATCGCAAAACAAATCCCCTCGGTGAAGATTTTGATTATCGCGAAGCGGTAAAGACGCTCGATGTTGCCTCATTGAAAAAAGATTTACATGAATTTATGACGCAATCACAAGAGTGGTGGCCAGCAGACTGGGGTCACTACGGCGGATTGATGATCCGTATGGCTTGGCACTCTGCAGGTACATATCGTGTTGCCGATGGTCGCGGTGGAGCAGGCACCGGAAGCTTTAGATTTTCACCTTTGAACTCTTGGCCAGATAACGGCAACCTAGATAAGGCCCGTCGTTTGCTATGGCCTATCAAGCAAAAGTACGGAAACAAACTGAGCTGGGCTGATCTATTTATCTTGGCCGGCACCATTGCTTACGAAAGCATGGGATTAAAGACCTTTGGATTTGCATTTGGTCGTGAAGATGTTTGGCATCCAGAAAAGGATATCTACTGGGGCTCCGAGGCTGAGCTAATGATGGCAAGTGATGAGCGTTATGCAGATACAACCGATGCAAGCTCATTGGAAAACCCATTAGCAGCTGTTCAGATGGGATTAATTTATGTAAACCCTGAAGGTGTTAATGGTGTCCCGAATCCGCTACTTACCGCCCAACATGTTCGTGAGACATTTGCTCGTATGGCGATGAATGATGAAGAAACCGTTGCATTAACTGCAGGTGGCCACACAGTAGGTAAGTGTCATGGAAATGGAAATGCAGCATTACTTGGACCAGCACCAGAAGCAGCAGATATCTTTGAACAAGGTTTAGGTTGGAACAACCACACAAAGCGGGGTATAGGTCGCAATACCGTTACAAGCGGCCTTGAAGGTGCCTGGACTACCGAGCCAACTAAGTGGGATGCCGGTTATTTCGAGATGCTGTTTAAGCATGAATGGGCACTTGTTAAGTCACCAGCTGGCGCACATCAGTGGGAGCCAACAAACATTCAAGAGGCAGATAAGCCTGTAGATGTTGAGGACTCATCAATTCGTTACAACCCGATGATGACAGATGCTGACATGGCGATGATCAAGGATCCTATTTACCTAGAGATTTCAAAGAAGTTTCATGAGAATCCAGCTTTGCTTGATGATGCATTTGCACGCGCTTGGTTTAAGTTAACCCACCGCGATATGGGACCAAAGGTTCGTTACATCGGTCCAGATGTTCCACAAGAGGATTTGATTTGGCAGGATCCAATTCCTGCAGGTAACTCTTCTTATGATGTCGCTGCGGTGAAGGCAAAGATTGAGGCAACTGGCCTATCTATCTCCGAATTAGTAGCAACTGCATGGGATAGCGCTCGCACCTTCCGTGGATCAGATCTACGAGGCGGTGCCAATGGTGCACGTATTCGTTTAGAGCCTGCCCGTAATTGGGAAGGTAATGAACCTGCACG
>JBFYOY010000013.1:0-7294 GCA_041303575.1 Actinomycetes bacterium | reverse complement strand
GTTCCTTGGCATCGATCCAAACAACTTGATCGCAACCCTCTTTAGCTGCAGCCTTTTGCGCAACCAGTGATGCTGCGTAATTTCCGCCGCACTTTGCCTCACCTGTTCCACCTTGTGCTGCGCGAACATACTCGGTCGAAATCCACACAGAGACAGCCTTTGAAGGATCAAAGTATGCGCCTGCTGGTGTTGCAATAAGAAGGTAGGTGGCCTTATTTGTTGGACGTACGCCTAAACCAACCTCTGTTGCGATCATAAATGGACGGATATACAGCGACTCTCCTACTTTGCTAGGAACCCAACCGCCATCTTGAGCAACAAGTGCTTCCACTGTTTCCATAAATAATTCAACTGGCATTTCAGGAAGTGCCAATCGCCTTGCAGAGTTAATGAATCTCTTTGCATTGGCAGTTGGACGAAAGAGTGAAATAGAACCATCTGGTTGACGGTAAGCCTTCATTCCTTCAAAGATCTCTTGACCGTAATGGAAAACCGCTGTTGCTGGGTCCAATGAGATTGGACCGTATGGCATCAGGTGGGGTTCTCCCCAACCATCTTTTTCACTCCACTCGCACATCACCATGTGATCGGTGTAGTACTTACCAAAACCACCTTCAGCAACTAGCGCATCACGCGTAGCTGCATCTTTAGCGTTGGGATTAAGAGTGATCTTCATGATTACAGTGCGCTTGCTAGCGCATCTCCAATTTCAGTAGTGCTTCGCTTTTTATCACCACGTGCTAACAGATCTGCCGCTACCGCCTTTTCGACATCACGCGCTGCATCTGAAAGCCCAAGGTGATCCAGCATCATTGCAACAGACATTACGGTTGCAGTTGGATCAGCTAAGTTCTTTCCAGCAATGTCTGGTGCTGAACCATGGACAGGTTCAAACATTGATGGGAATTTTCCGGTTGGATTGATATTGCCAGAGGCCGCAAGACCAATACCACCACAGATTGCAGCTGCGATATCAGTCAAGATGTCTCCGAAAAGGTTATCTGTTACGACAACATCAAATCGATCTGGGTTGGTAACAAAGAACATTGACGCTGCATCAACATGCAAATAATCTGTTGTGATCGTTGGGTACTCCTTAGCAACCTCATTGAATGTGCGTGTCCACAAACCACCTGCGCGAGTTAAAACATTGTTCTTGTGCACGAGGGTGAGCTTTTTGCGTTCACGCTTTGAAGCACGCTCAAAGGCATCACGAATTACACGTTCTGCGCCACGACGGGTATTGAGGCTTTCCTCTGTTGCAATCTCTGCATCGGTGCCTTCTGCAAGAACGCCACCTGCACCAACGTATGGACCTTCAGTACCTTCGCGCACAACCACAAAATCAATTGGTGCCTTCGTTGCAAGAGGTCCTGTAACTCCAGGCATTAAACGTGCGGGACGAAGGTTGATGTAGTGATCAAATGCAAAACGAAGCTTCAGCAAAAGACCACGCTCTAGAACTCCGCTAGGAACTGTTGGGTCTCCAACCGCGCCGAGCAAGATGACATCTGCCTTTGCAAGATCTGCCAAGGTTGCATCCGGCAAAACTTCACCTGTTCGATGCCAAAATGCTGCGCCAAGATCATATGAAGTTTTCTTAAACTCCACCGAATACTTCTTTGCAACAACATCCAATACCTTGAGGCCTTCACCAACAACCTCAGGACCGATGCCATCTCCTGCGATAACCGCCAAATTGATTGTTCTCATTACCCCACCAAAGTTACAGAGCGAACTAGATCTGCTCCAATTTCCTTCTTAAGAGATGTAATCAAATCATCGCTAATTTGTGAATCAACTGTAAGCGCCATCAACGCTTCTCCACCTGCTGCACTGCGTGCAACCTGCATACCTGCAATATTGATGCCAGCTTTTCCAAGTGCATTACCTACAGCGCCAACAACACCTGGCTTATCTGAGTAACGAAGGAACAAAAGGTTTTCAGTTGGTGGAAGATCAAGATCAAATCCATCAATTGCGATGATCTTTTCAACCTTACGAATACCCATCAAGGTTCCATCAACGGTAACGATCTTGCCATCGGCAAGTGCTGCTCGAAGTGAAATCATGCTGCGGTACTCAGGGCTTTCGGGATCTGTAACAACAGATGATGTAACTCCGCGTTCTGCAGCAAGTGCAGGAGCGTTTACATATGTCACATCAAGTAGTCCGCAACCAAGAAGAGCACCCTTCAGTGCGCTAGTGGCAAGGATTGATGAGTCATGCTCAGAGATATCGCCCTTAACGGTTAAGTCCATACTTACTGGAGCCTCGCCTGCAATCGCGGTTGCGATCTGAGCCATCTTTTCAACCAACGGCAAGCTTGGGCGAATCTCTTCATGAATCGCTCCACCCTTTACATTGACCGCATCAGGAACAAGCTCGCCGGCTAGTGCTTTACGGACTGAAACAGCAACGGCGATACCTGCACGCTCTTGAGCCTCATCCGTTGATGCACCCAAGTGAGGTGTTGCAACAACTTGATCCAAGGTAAATAGTGGTGAATCTGTGCATGGTTCTGTTGAAAACACATCAAGTCCAGCACCTGCAACGCGACCTTCTGTGATTGCATCAAATAGCGCTGCCTCATCAAGTACACCACCACGAGCAGCGTTAATGATGCGCACTGTTGGCTTAACCTTCTTAAGCGCTTCTACGCCGATTAAGTTTGCAGTTTCCTTGGTCTTTGGAAGGTGAATAGTGATGAAATCTGAAACCTTTAACAGCTCATCAAGTTCAACTAAACGCACACCAAGTTGTGCGGCGCGTGCTGGCTGAAGATATGGATCGTAAGCAACTACATCCATTCCAAATGCCTGCATACGGTGAGCAACTAACTGTCCGATGCGACCAAAGCCGATGATTCCGAGTGTCTTTTCAAAGATCTCAGCACCTGTGTACTTTGAACGTGCCCACTTACCGTTACGCAATGCTGCATGAGCAGGAGAAACAAAACGTGCAGATGCCATAAGCAAAGCGATTGCAAGCTCTGCAGCTGAAACAATGTTTGATGTGGGTGCATTAACAACCATGACACCGGCAGCTGTTGCGGCAGGAATATCAACATTGTCTAGACCAACACCGGCACGAGCAATTACCTTTAAACCCTTTGCTGCTGCGATCGCTTCTGCATCCATCTTTGTTGCAGAACGAATCAAAACCGCATCTACACCTTTAGCAAGTGCTGCAAGAAGTTCGCCGCGGTTTGCACCATCGCAGTTAACAACTTCAAAATCAGGACCTAGCGCTTCAAGTGTTGCAGGACTGAGCTCTTCAGCGATTAAAACTATGGGTTTAGCCACGCGCTGCGCTGCCTTCCTTGTAATCGTCACCCTTTGACTGCTTCATCCAAGAGAACATCTTGCGAAGTTCGCGACCAACCGCCTCGATTGGGTGGGTTTCGCCCTTAGCGCGAAGTGATTTAAATTCAGGTGCTCCAGCCTCTTGGTCATCAATAAAGCGCTTTGCAAATGCTCCGCTTTGGATATCTGCAAGAACCGCCTTCATGTTTTCCTTGACGCGTGGATCGATAACACGTGGACCAGAAACATAATCACCGAATTCAGCTGTGTCAGAAACTGACCAACGCTGCTTTGCGATTCCACCCTCGTACATAAGGTCAACGATCAACTTAAGTTCATGCAAGCACTCGAAGTATGCAACCTCTGGTTGGTATCCAGCTTCGGTCAAGGTTTCGAAACCGTACATAACTAGCTGTGATGCACCGCCGCAAAGAACTGACTGTTCACCAAATAGATCTGTCTCTGTTTCTTCAGTAAATGTTGTAAGGATTCCGCCAGCGCGAAGTCCACCAATCGCCTTTGCATATGAAAGAGTCAATGGCCATGCGTTGCCTGTTGAATCCTGCTCAACAGCAACAATTACCGGAACTCCACGACCTGCTGCATATTCGCGACGAACAAGGTGACCTGGTCCCTTTGGTGCAACCATGCAAACATCAACAGATGCTGATGGCTTGATGTAACCAAAACGAATGTTGAATCCATGTCCGAAGAACAATGCGTCGCCATCCTTGAGGTTAGGAAGGATTGAATCTGTGTAAATGTGGCGCTGCAAGTGATCTGGCGCCAAAATCATGATGACAGTTGATTCCTTAACCGCTTCAGCAACGCTAACAACACGAAGGCCTTCTGCCTCTGCCTTTGCGCGTGAAGGTGAACCATCCTTTAGGCCAACTCGTACATCGACTCCGCTATCACGCAGGTTAAGTGCGTGTGCATGTCCTTGTGAGCCGTAACCGATGATCGCGACTTTGCGACCCTGGATGATTGATAGATCAGCATCCTCTTCGTGATACATCGTTGCTGCCACGGTATTTCTCCATTCGCCTTTTGTGTTTGGTTGTTACTAGTTTTGGTAATCAGCCTGACCGCTGTCTGCGGTAGGAATACTTTGAGTGCTAAGGGTACGGTCTGCCAGCGAACCGCTGCCACGCTCTATTGCAACCAAGCCTGATTGAGCCAGTTCACGGATGCCAAAACGCTCCAGGGCGTTAAGTAGATCACTGATTTTCGCCCCATCCCCCGTTGCTTCAATGGTCAGCGATTCAGGATCCTCATCAACGATTGTTGCGCCATAAGTTTCAATCACAGCATCAACATCAAAACGATTCTTTGAAGTAGCAGAGATCTTTACAAGCAACAGCTCTGCTTGGACAGAGTCATCAAGCTTTAGCTCAGCAATATGAATGACATTCACTAACTTATCGAGCTGGCGAATCACTTGTTCTAGTGAGTGGCTCTCAACATTGATAACAATCGTCATTCTTGAAATGTCAGGGTTTTCAGTTGGACCTACAGCAAGTGAATCAATGTTGTACGCACGTCGTGAGAACAGCCCTGCAACACGCGCAAGAACACCTGGTGAGTTTTCAACTAAAACTGAAAGGGTATGAGTACTCATTACAGCTCCTGTGAATCCCAGTCAGGCGCCATTTCGCGCGCGATCTTAATGTCATCATTTGATGTTCCTGCTGCAACCATTGGCCACACCATTGCATCGCGGAAAACTCGGAAATCAACAACTACTGGTTGATCATTAATTGAGTTTGCCTTTTTGATTATCGCATCTACATCTTCAGGGCGATCGCAGGTTAATCCCACACATCCCATTGCATCAGCAAGTTTCACAAAATCCGGAACTCGCTTAGATTCCAAACTAGTATTTGAGTAACGGCCCTCGTAAAACAGTGTCTGCCACTGGCGAACCATTCCGAGAGATTCATTGTTAATAATCGCAACTTTAATTGGAATGTTGTTCAGTGCGCATGTAACCAGCTCTTGGTTGGTCATCTGGAAGCAACCATCGCCATCGATCGCCCAAACAGTTGTATCTGGTGCACCAACCTTGGCGCCCATGGCAGCAGGGACTGCATAACCCATAGTTCCAAGTCCACCAGAGTTCAACCAGGTGCGAGGATTTTCATACTTTACAAATTGCGCTGCCCACATTTGATGCTGACCAACACCTGCAACATAAATTGCCTCTGGTCCCGTAAGGGCGCTAATACGTTCGATTACATATTGTGGAGATAGCGAACCATCTTTGGGCTTGTCATAACCTAAAGGATATGTAGCACGAAGCTTGTTCATAGCTGCAAGCCATGGGCTGATATCAGTGCGGGCCTTTGCAAACTCTGCCTTTACCGCAGGAATAAGTGCTGCAATGGTGTGCTTGAGATCGCCCATAACAGGCACATCAGCAAATCGATTCTTACCTATCTCAGCAGGATCAATATCTGCGTGAATTACCTTGGCATTAACTGCAAAGGTAGAAAGCTTTCCAGTTACACGATCATCAAAACGCGCACCCAATGTAATCAGCAAATCCGCCTTTTGGAGCGCAGTTACTGCACCAACGGTTCCGTGCATTCCAGGCATTCCATAATGCTGTGGATGGCTATCAGGAAAAGAACCCAGTGCCATCAAAGTTGTAACAACAGGTGCGCCGACTAGTTCGGCAAGTTGCATTAACTCCTTTGAAGCGTTGGACTTAATTACTCCACCGCCAACATAAAATACAGGTTTAGCTGATTGCGCGATTAATGCAGCAGCATCTTTGATCGCTTGGCTAGTTGGTTCGATTTGTGGATGGTAACCAGGAAGCGATAGCTCCTTTGGCCATACAAAATCAGTTTCCTTTTGAAGTGCATCCTTTGCGATGTCAACAAGTACTGGACCTGGTCGACCAGAACCTGCAATGTAAAAAGCTTCGGCGATTGCGCGAGGAATATCCTTTGGATCGGTAACTAAATAATTGTGCTTAGTAAAAGGCATTGTGATGCCACGAATATCCGCCTCTTGGAAAGCATCTGTTCCAATAGCAGCTGAAGGAACTTGGCCAGTAATTGCAACCAGCGGAACAGAGTCCATCGCTGCATCTGCAAGAGGTGTAACTAAGTTGGTAGCACCTGGGCCAGATGTTGCAATACAGACTCCGACGCGACCAGTAACTTGGGCATATCCAGTTGCAGCATGGCCAGCGCCTTGTTCGTGGCGCACCAAGATGTGGCGAATCTTGCTATCAAAGATTGGATCGTAGGCAGGAAGAATCGCGCCGCCCGGAATACCAAACATCACATCGACGCCGGCAGACTCCAAAGATTGCACGAGTGAACTAGCTCCACTCATCTTCTTGCTCATATCCATCTCCTTTCAAATCTCTAAATGAAAAAACCCCCAGATAACTGAGGGTGGCGCATGATCAAAAACCGATCACGCGCCTTTAAATCACCACCACAAATGTTGTGCTCATGGGCTTATTCTCCAATGAAGCAGGCTCATCGTCAAGGGATGAGATGGAGATCTCACCATTTGGGAAAACCTAGTGGGCAAAACCCTTAGCTGCAGACCGCACCCTTTGAAGCCGAACCCACCAACTTTGAGTACTTAGCCAAGACTCCAGTTGAGTACTTATGGGTCAATGGCTTCCATCCAACTTTTCGCGCCTCTAACTCTGCAGGATCTACTAGAAGATCAAGGGTGCGGTTGGTGATATCAATTCGAACTATGTCGCCATCTTTAATAAATGCGATAGGTCCGCCATCGACAGCTTCTGGTGCAACGTGTCCAACACACAAACCAGTTGAACCACCAGAGAATCTTCCATCAGTTAAAAGCAGAGTTGATTTTCCGAGACCTGCACCTTTAATTGCGCCGGTGATCATCAACATCTCGCGCATTCCAGGTCCACCCTTTGGACCCTCATAACGAATAACAACAACATCGCCAGCCTGGATTGTTCCATTTTCAAGTGCATCCATCGCAGCTTG
>JBFYOY010000012.1:0-13829 GCA_041303575.1 Actinomycetes bacterium | reverse complement strand
GGTGCAAAGCTGGGTGGAGAAGTACTTGATGTGCATGGTGCGCCGACTGACCTACAAGAAGGTTAAACGCTCAATCTTGTAAAGCAGTTCCTCGAAATCCAGGGCCTCTTTATTGTCGGCTGACGCTTACCTCTCTGGTCGCTTGAGACAAAGATACGATTTCAAAGAACTCTTTACGGCGATTGAGCGAATCTTTCCCATGTGAATAACTTTTTAATCTGTCGGTGGGTGGATTAATAGTTCGGTGCATGACAACCGCATTACGTATCCCAACAGAGATACTTGATATCGAGGTTGCTGAGCTGCTCAAGGCGACACCTGGACTACTAACAATTACCGAACTTCGGGAGATAAATCCCCGGTTTCTTAGTTCAGTAGGCAAGGTCGATTACTTGGCTGCAATTGATCGGCAAGAGTCATGGTTCTACGCCTGGAAACAAGAGGCGTTGGTTGCAATCGCTGGTGAAGAGCCGAATCAAAGCAGCGGGATTTTTGGCATTGTGGATGATGAAGAGCGCGAAGATATTGCAGCAGCATTGCGCCTATCCCCAACAACTGCGCAAAATCGAATTGATGTTGCACGCGTCTTGGTGGGCCATTTGCCCAACACTATTTCTGCACTCTCATCAGGTGAAATCTCTACAGCCCATGCAACAGTTATAGCTAGGGAAACCGCCACCGCAATTAAGAATGGATTAAGCGAGGAAGCGGTCTTTCGAGTTGAACAAACCGCATTGGCACACGCTGAGTTCCATACTCCAGGCCAGGTGGCTTCTAAAGTTAAAACGACAATTGCAAAACTTGCACCAGAAGAGTTTGAGGATATTGTTGATCGAGCGCGTGATTCACGTCGAGTTTCCTGTTATCCAGAGGCTGATGGTATGGCTACCGTTGTAGCGATTTTGCCTGCAGAGGATGCACAAGCAGTGATGAAATCAATTGAGGCATACATTCTGAAGAGAAATCAGGATGATGAACTCGATGCAGAGTGGTCAATGCTTTCCGCTGATATGAAGCGTGCTGATGCTCTCACCCACATTGCATCTCAAGCATTAGCTTCCATGGCAGATGATGTTCGTCCACATCGTCGTCCAATCACAATTAGCGTTGCAATTGATCTTGCGACATTGTTGGGATTGGCGGAAAATCCTGGTCAACTTGCCGGGTACGGTGCGATTCCAGCATCGGCAGCTCGTCGACTTGCAGCTGATGGCAACTGGCAAAGATTTATCAGCGATCCCGCCACAGGAAATCTCTTAGATTTTGGTCGCGAGAAGTACACACCGCCACAAGAGTTAGTTGATTTCTTATTAGCGCGTGATCGAATCTGTCGTTTTCCAGGATGTCGGCGAACTGGCCAGAGTTCGGATATTGATCATGCCCACAGTTGGGAAAGCGGCGGAGAAACTAATCCAGCAAACCTTGGTTTGTTATGTCGCAGGCACCATCGAATGAAGACACATGGTGGTTGGAGTTTGGAGAGCAACCCCGATGGCTCCTGCCTTTGGAAATCTCCCAAGGGAAAGAGTTTCTTTGTTCCCGCTCGCCCATTTCTTGATGCGGTGTGAGCTCCTACTGCCATACTTCGGCAATGATCTGGTGGCCGAATGAAGTTCCAACCCTGCAATATGGGTTGATCACTCTTCGCAAGCCTGAAGAACGAGACATCCTTCCTTTATACGAAGGTGTTCAAGATCCAATAATTCCTAAATTCACACGTATTCCTGCCAACTACCAAATGGCTAATGCGGAGCATTATGTTCGTGAGCGCTCCCCCAATGGCTTCACTATGCGAACGGAGCTGCAATTAGCTCTTGAATATGATGGAAAGTTTGCTGGTGCCTTGTCATTTCATACCTTGGATATCGAGGATGAAAAGGCTGAGATTGGTTATTGGTTAACCGCTGATGTCAGAGGCAAAGGAGTTGCAACCGCTGCGACACGTTTACTTACTGAATATGGCTTTGAAACTATCGGTTTTCATCGAATCGAGGCGTTAGTTGTTGCTTCAAATCTTCCATCTCTTAAGGTTCTGAAAAATGCTGGCTACATGCAAGAAGGAATCATGAGGGATGCCAGTCTGCAAGATGATGGAACTCGTGAAGACATGGTTTTGTTTGCTGCTATTCGTACTGATTGGGGCAGATAAATGGAGTCACTCGCAATTGTTGTGATTTTTCTCTTCTTGATCGCTATCTTGGCTGGACCGATTTCAATTGCACTATCTTCTCGAGCAGTTAAATCACGATTAGATAGCCAAGCATCTCTAGGCGTTGTGATCCTTAACCTGATTCGCAAAGCAATTCACTTGATTCTGGTTGCATTTGGAAACTTGGTCGGAGTTCAATTCATGTTTATCGCTGGATTGCCATTACTACCAAGGGCTGTAGGGCTTTTCTCTGTTGTTACTTGCTACATAGCTTTGCGTCGCGAGTATTTCCCAGAGTTTTTCTTCTTTAGAGAATTACGCGCGAAGCTAGGTATCTCTCGTAAAAATGGTCGCTCATCTGGAAATGATGGGCACGGGCCAGAGGGCCAGCATTAAATAAACAAGTGGAGGTGCCGGGAATCGAACCCGGGTCCTTCGGTATTAAAACAGGGCTTCTACGGGCGTAGTGTGATTAACGTTTTCTCAGCCCCGAGGTTTTTACACACATTTCCTCGACAGGCTCAGTTGCAAATCTGTTCTCCTTCATCGTCTGCAACACCAACGAAGTGAAAAGCCCCCTAGTCGACGCTAGATTCCAGGTCGAGAGCGGCACCTGGGCTAACGGATTTGAACTGCTTATGCAGCTAGTTCGAAATCAGACGATTTAACGTCTGCAGTTATTTTTTTGCACGGATTATTGGTTAACGAGATCATTCCGGCTTCCTCGGCCCGCTTCCCCTGCCTCAACATCCAAAGTCGAGACCGTTCACCCCCAAGATTTAAAGTGCTTTCACACTTACAGCTTGGAGAAAAAGAAACGTATTTCTTCTTCTCTATTTAATTGTCATTTACTAGAACAAGAAGTTAGAGGATTTAATTCCCACTTCTTGCGCCGTCGCGACTTTGCCTCAAAAATTGAGGTAACGAAGCGGCGGTGAAGTAAGTGTAAATCAGAAGAGTGGGAAGGTGTTAATCCTCGTATTTTGAGGCAGCGCGAGAGGCTTTGCCGCTCAAGGCGCGGGAAACAACACGTGAGACTTCACGATTAGCCTCGCGTTCCTTGATCGCTTCGCGCTTGTCATGGGCCTTCTTACCCTTGGCAACTGCGATCTCTACCTTTGCGCGGCCATCCTTGAAGTACAACTGCAGCGGAACCAAAGTAGTTCCTGAATCCTTGAGCTTTCCAATTAACTTGTTGAGCTCCTGTTTGTGAACAAGAAGTTTGCGATCACGACGAGGTGTGTGGTTAGTCCATGTTCCCTCGGTGTACTCAGGGATATGAACACCCATCAACCACAGCTCTCCATTGTTAACCATGGCAAAACCATCAATGAGGGATGCACGACCTGCACGAAGTGATTTAACTTCGGTACCGGTCAACACTAAACCGCACTCAATCACATCCGCTATTGAGTAATCGTGACGTGCCTTCTTGTTTTGAGCAATGACCTTGCGGCCGATCTCTTTCACCATGCCGCATCACCGCCCTAATTCATAGCGATTCAACTATTAAATCGCAGGAGCCAATTCTCTCACCCAGAGCGGTTTGAGGACACCAGATTCTCCGAAGGGATATTGTGAATATCAGATGTGTTCCCCTAGAAATAGAGAAATTTCTTGCTGAGACGCCCTGCTTTGTAAGTGGAATTTAGATGGGAATCTTAAAGAAGTAACTAACCAAGGTGACATAAAGAAGGGCCCCTAATTACTTAGGAGCCCTTCTTGTAAGAAATGTAGGAACTAGACCTTCAGGTAACGGCGAAGCGTGATCACTGAGGCCAGGATTGAAACTACTAAGCCTGTTGCAAGCAAGTAGGCCGATGAAACCCAGACCTCGCGCCAGCCGAAGAAGTTGGTAAATGAGAGAAGTGGTGCAACACGTGAATCAACCACGGTCTTAAGTCCTGCAAGCAAACCTGTTGCTAATCCCCAACCAATTACAGCTGAGATGACACCTTCAAGGAGGAATGGAAGTTGGATAGACCATGAAGATGCACCAACAAGTTTCATCACACCTGTTTCACGTCGGCGGTTAAAGGCGGCAATGCGCAAGGTGTTTGAAATCAAAAGCGCTGCCGTTAACACTGAAGCTAAACCAACAGCTAAAGCTGCATTTCGAAGAACTGCCAATAGCTGGAAGAACTTCTCAAGGATGGATCGTTGATCTTGAACAACATCAACACCAGGACGTCCGCTAAATGCGCTAACAATCACCGAGAACTGCTCTGGATCCTTAAGCTTTACACGGAATGACTCTGGAAGCTGATCTGCAGTCACATTTTGCGCGATAGCAGAATCCTGGAAACGTTCCTGGAAACGTGTAAATGCCTGCGATTGTGATTCATAGAAAACGCTATCAACAACGCTCATCTCTTGAAGATCCTGTTGGATCGACAAACGTTGATCTGCAGTTACCGCACCTGCGGCACATGATGGCGAATCTGAAAGATTTCCACACAAAAATACTGATACTTCAATCTTGTCATACCAATAATCCTTCATCGCTCCTACTTGAGCATTTGAAAGAAGACCGATACCAAGCAAAGACAGTGAGATAGCTGTTGTCACAACAACAGCAAAGGTCATAGTTAGGTTACGACGAAGTCCAATTCGGACCTCACTTAGAAGAAACCGTGCGCGCATGTTCTCTCTCCCCGCCCTTAACCCGTGTACCCGTAAACACCACGAACTTGATCGCGGATTACATGTCCACCATCTAGCTCGATAACGCGCTTGCGCATTTGATCAACAATTCCAGCATCATGCGTAGCCATCAAAACAGTTGTGCCTTCGCGGTTAATGCGATCTAGCAACTTCATAATTCCAACCGATGTTGCAGGATCAAGGTTTCCTGTTGGCTCATCGGCGATCAGAATTGGTGGGCGGCTCACATATGCACGAGCAATCGCCACACGTTGCTGCTCTCCACCTGAAATCTCTGAAGGCAAACGATCACCCTTATCTTCCAAACCAACTAGCTCTAATACCTCTGGAACTTCGCGGTTGATCTCTTTTTGCGAGTAACCCAGAACGTGCAAGGTAAATGCGACGTTTTCTGTAATTGTCTTATTTGGAAGCAAACGGAAATCCTGGAAAACAGTTCCAACTGAACGACGAAGCTCTGGAACCTTGTACTTTGAAAGAGTTCCTAGATCTTTGCCTGCCACATGGATTGAACCTGAGGTTGGGCGCTCTTCGCGAAGGATCAATCGCAGGAAGGTTGACTTACCTGAACCTGAAAGACCGACAAGGAAGACAAACTCACCCTTAACGATTTCAAGATTTACAGAATCAAGAGCTGGGCGCTCCTGACCTGGGTAAATCTTGGTGACATTCTCAAAGCGAATCATTAAATCTCCCATTGCATCTGCGGGGTGGAGTTTTCGGGAACCACCTTCGACCTGCGCTTAGTTTATGGAAGGCGGGCTGAAATCCTTGGATGTCGCGGGCCTTTGAGCGTAAGAAAAGTGTGAGATTGCTCGAATCCAATAGATTCTCAGGAATTACGAACTGCGGCGCCAGCGAATTCCGGCTTCGATAAATTCATCGATTTCACCATTTAATACCGCAGATGTATTTCCTGTTTCATAATCGGTGCGCAAATCCTTCACCATTTGATACGGCGCTAATACATAGGAGCGCATCTGATTTCCCCAAGAGCCTGAGTTATCGCCCTTAAGTGCATTGATCTTTGCCTGCTCCTCTTGGCGGCGACGTTCCAAAAGCTTTGATTGCAATACCGCCATCGCTGTTGCCTTGTTTTGAATCTGAGAACGTTCGTTTTGGCAGGAGACCACAATGCCAGTTGGAATATGGGTTAAACGCACCGCAGAGTCGGTGGTGTTAACACCCTGACCACCAGGACCTGAAGAGCGATAAACATCGACACGAATCTCTTTTTCATCAATCTCAATGTGATCGCTCTGTTCTACAACAGGAACCACTTCAACACCGGCAAAGGATGTGTGGCGACGACTTTGGCTATCAAAAGGTGAAATACGAACTAGGCGATGTGTTCCTTGTTCAACCGACAAAGTGCCATAGGCATATGGTGCTGAAACTTTAAATGTTGTTGACTTAATTCCAGCTTCTTCTGCGTATGAAGTTTCCAAAACATCAACCTTGAATGAGTGACGTTCGCAGTAACGCAGATACATGCGCATGATCATTTCAGCCCAGTCCGCTGCCTCGACACCGCCTGCTTCAGAGCGAATTGTGATCAAGGCATCGCGGTCGTCATACTCACCATTCAGAAGAGTTTGAACCTCTAGCTCGCTGACAGATTTTTTAACCGCATCCAACTCTTTCTCTGCATCTTCAATTCCCCCAGGTTCACCTGCGGCTAGTTCAAAGAGGATTGGTAAATCTTCAACTCGTTGGCGAAGTCCAGATAACTTAGCGATCTCGGATTGAACACGAGATAAGCGGCTTGTGATCTTCTGTGCAGCCTCAGGGTCATCCCAAAGATTTGGAACTCCAGCTTCTACCTCTAGCTCCTCTGCCTGCTTACGAAGTTTGGGTAGGTCTAAAACCTTCTCAATTGAAACAAGGGTCGCGTCAATGGCATCTATCTCTAATTGATATTCACGAGCGGCCATGGGGTAAGGATAGCCAACTCAGCAAGTGCAGGCGAATAGGTGATGTAGTTATCAAAACATTGATAGGGGCCGATTAGGAACTAATAAACCCGAACCCCAAACAGATAAAAACCCTCTTGAACATTGTTTGTAGTCCCTGCTGTTGCTGTTAAGAAAACTGAATCAGTTGTTGCAAATGGAAGCTTGAAGGGAAGTTTCATCTCGGAGCGTGTGCTGATTTGGAGGGATTGGCCATCGCAGGAAAAATCCGTCAGTTCAATACCCTTTAACTGTCGCCATTTCATATCGCTTTGATCATTACTCCATGAATTCAGTTCTAGCAGTACCTCGACACCTCCACGTGTGCAATCAATTGGAATAGTGGGATGGTCTCGGCCTGTAGCAACCGCTAACGGAACGGTAAATATGTTTCCTTTTCCTTGGTAGTACTCACTTTTATCAAGTGTGTGAACTCCACGCTGGGCAGCGGCTTCAGTTGCCTGAACGAGTGAACGCTTGGCAACTATCATCGCTGAAACATCTGTCATCACCATAAGGGAGGCGATTGTGATGACAAAGAGACCAATTACGACAACAGAGATTGAACCTTCTTCTGAGTGAACTCGGTTGCAGGTCTTATCGGACAAGGGTTCAGAGCCAAGGACTGAGATGTTCTTGTGCACTCGCAGATACCTTTCGCTGTGTTTCATCATCAACAAATGAAAGAGTTAGCTTGATTCGGCCATTTGCGCTTAGACAAGGAAAGTGCGAGCAATCCATGCTTGTTCTTAGTGTTAGCTGCTCCGTTTCACTTAAATTCCATTGTCTGGCTAGCAACTGAGCTGCTTTCGCAGATAACCCTTGTGCTGCTCCGTCGCTTTCGCTTATGACGTATACCCGCAAAACTTCGCGGGCCATAGAGCGGGCGATAGTTTCATTTGCACTGACTGAAGAAAAGCTATTTAAGTAAATGAAAATAGGAATGAACAGTGGGATGGCAAGAACCGTAAACTCAACTATTGCTCCTCCATCTTCACGTGAAAAATGCGACTTTGCTGATCTCACTCGACTAACTAATTTGCTTTGCACTTACCCCTCTCCCTCTTTATCTGCTTTCTCTGCTTTCGATTTAACTAACTCACTTAACCTTTGGCGCTGTTGGGCTCAATAACAGCCACTCCAACCACATCAGTGACGGGGGCGCCGCCCATTAGTTCGATCAATCCTGGTACTAGTTGAGGCACAGAGTGAGAACGATGCGTTACTAGTAGGCGAAGCTTTTCAATACCTCCGCCCACTTCAAGAATTTGATCTCCCGGTTGAAACTCCTGAGAAATCGCACGTGCAGCTGCATCTCCCTGTGCCATAGCTAAGTCCGCATTTCGCATATTGGTAGCAGCAATTACTTGTGCGCCAGTTAGGAATAGGACCAATAAAGGAATGATGACTAGCGCACTTTCGACATTGCCATCCTCTCGCGCTAAATGAGCGCGAATTCGTGCCAACAATTAACGAATTCCATTCATTGAATCTAGCGAGTTCTTAAGAATTGCACTCAAGCGTGGTGCCGCAATTGTCCAAATTGCCGTGACGAGACCAGTTGTCATCAAAACAACCAAGACCCATCCAGGAACATCTCCGCGATCATCCTTTAAGCGCGCAGAGAATGAATCCTGTGCCGTGATTAGCTTTTGCCGAAGCGCAAGCTCTGCTACAAAGGCCTTTTCCATAACTTTCTTCATTGCTCCTCTTTCCTAGATTTGATGCCGTTGATTAACTAAATTTCTTTCTTAATTCATGTATTAGATCTAGATGCTTCTCCCAAGAGTGTTACTTTCCTTGCTTTCCTAGTTTCTAATCTCTTCCAGTAACCACTTTTCCTAATTCACAAACTGTGGATATCTAACTTTCAAAGCAAGCTCTATGGGAATCCCTACATCCATTGACATGAGCACTTTGGATGACGCGCATATCGTGTTACAGCGCCTCTAACTGGAGACAGATAGTCAAAGGTCAGTTGAGTGCCAATGAACTCACTGTTGCCTGTATCAATGAATTGCAAGACGGAGTGTGTTGCAACCCCGGCAACTTGGTATGAAATAGAAACCGGCAGTTCATCAAGATGTGAACTCAATGGTTGAAGTTGATCCATTCCAAATCGTTCTGCAACTCCCAACTCAACACAACCTTTGCACGGTGACTTGGTTGGAATGACTAAAGGTCCACATAAAGATGCTCCGCCCACTATTTGCCCAACAAAAAGATGATCCATACCATCACGCATTAGTTGATCAATTAGCTCCGTTGGGTATTGCCCAACGATGATTCGTAAATTTCTCTCTGGGATTGCCACATTGATGCTCCCCTTTACATTCTTTGATGGAGTTGGAAAAAGGGACCACTCACGGGAGAGCTCTTCTAATCGATTTACATAGTTCAATCCATAATCTGTAGTACGAAGCACCCCTGTTCCAAGATCGCTATCGCCAATCGCCCAATTACTCCTGCGCGAGGTGATGGAAAAACGTGTATTTGTGACCCCGCTGGCCAGTAAAGCGTTGTAAATAAGGGTGGCCGCCCGGTTACTTCCATAGATTTCAACACCGAAGTTTTGCCGCGCAGAAAGTAGCTCAACTCCCCCATCTACAACACCATCCACCCAGGTGGTCTGGCTTAACTCTGAAATCATCCGCTGTTGAAGTTGGCGATATGAAGCATCATTGCTCTGATCTTGTGTGTTAGCAGCTCTTTCAGCGATGGGCGAATGAAACCGGTTGTGCAAGCGAACTTTGGACTTAGTCACATCAATTAAATGAGCGTCTAGTAACTGTGCAATCACCTTCTCAACAACATCAATCGGGGCGTTGATCTCTTGGCTAATTTCATCTGCGCTGTGTTCGCCATCAAACTTTGCGATGATCGCCCGCGCACCTGGATGATGAATTGTGATTGCATGGTGCGCGGTCGCGATGATTAATGATGTTTCAACCTCTGCGATCGGGGCGCTCAAGTGAATTCCGTTTTTTAGTCGAGGCTTAATTGGTGCAGCGACCTCTTCTTGGGAATGCTCTATCGAGATCCGCGTGACTCGTGCAGGTCTAGAACCGCGTACATACTTGCGACGAACTATTTGAGATTGATTTTGAACTTCAGAACTCTTGTTGTGTTTTTGGTGGTGAAAATTTTCTTCAGATGAATTTGTATCAGATGAATTCGCATCGGATGAAATAGGGCTAGGTGAATTCGTACTTGGTGAATTCGTACTTGGTGATTTTCTCTTTGTTGAACTGGATTTACTTCCTGGCGTAACTTCAAGTGATGGATCGATTGATAGCTCTGTGTATGTGCTCATGCCCGAACAATGCAGATGGCGAGCGCAATTAATCGGCAGGGCTGAGAAAACTGTGGAGAGATTGGGAAATGGGTTACTCAGCGGATTTGCGCCAGGACCGAGAGAAATGTTGGCCAATTTTTGCCAACCTGGCGATTTGGTTAGCTATGCAGGCGATTTGGTTAGCCAAGCCCTTGATTGAGTAGGAATCGCTACTTAATTCGGCATGTGTGATTAGCGCCTCCTTCAAACAGAGTGTTCAAAGGGTTATCTGAGAAAGCAAAAGACCCCCGCACCGGATAGTGCGAGGGCCTTCTGTAACGCTAGACGTTTGCAAGTGAACGAGAGCTCACTTACGCGAAACGAAATTTAATTACTGTGCTTTGCCAAGAATGCGATTGACCTTGGTGCCACACACTGGGCAGATGCCTTGTGCCATGCGACGACCAGAGTCTGAGACCTTTACGGTTCCCTCGAATTCACGCTTCTCTTTGCACTTAACGCAGTAAGCGTCACCTTTGTATGTCTCTGCTGTCATGCTCTTCCTCCTATCGACGCTTGCAATCCCATTGGGATGCTCCCCGTATGGGGCAGGCGTTCGAGTATGAGATTACTCGCCAACACGCTCAAATGAGCCTAACTAGACCCCTTTATTTAAGAGTTTCTTTAGAGCCTCAGGGGCGGTCAAGGCGTTCTCCGCCGCCTCATACCCGCTCAAATACGCCTCAGCCCGCTCTTCCAGGGGGAATCGAGCGAGAAGGGCCTTGAACTCGGGGCCATGGTCAAAGAACTGCAGGTGGATGGCCTCATGGAAGAGGACATAGTCCAGGACGTAATCCGGCGCCCCCTTGAGGCGGCCAGAGATCCTGATGGTTCGGTCAGTGCTGGTGCAGGAACCCCAGCGCTCGCGCATGCCGCGCCAATTAATAGAGGAGGGCCGCAGGGTGATCTCAGGGGCAAGCTCGCTGAGCAGCTCATCAACCCTGGTTGCAAGGGCTTCCTCGCTCATAGTGGCCGCAGCCTCTTGTGCGCGGATCTTGGCCACCATCTCAGGGACCATCGCTCGTTCATCAGCCTTGCTCATTCGGGCAGGGATAGAGACAACGATCCTTCCACCTTGGCGATATGCCGAGATATTTTTCTTTCGACGGGTTGATCTAATGACGATGATCTCGCCCTCTGAGATTCCAGGCAGGGTTTCGCCATCCAAGGTCGGTTCAACAAGTGAACCTTCATCGTGAATGGTCATTGAAAAAGAGTAGGTCATCTCTCAACTAATCCTTGAGAGATTGCACAATCGCAGAGGCGATTTCTTTTTGATCGCGCACTATTACCGCCGAAATCGTGGCTCACAAAATCTCCACTATCGGAGAAAAATACCCTTTGTCAACGTCGTGCTCATTTGATAATCAGCCTAGAAAGACTTACTTTACGACCACGAACTCCTCGGATAACAGTTCTACGTCAGCAAGGGGAAGGCTGACTTAGAGCAAGTGACCGGGGAGTTCGCTTTTCTATTTCCGGTCAGCTTTTAACACCATTTCAATGCTGATTTAAATTATTGAGTCAATACAGAAACAAGTATTAACCGGATTAAGGCCCTACATCTCACCAAGCCGTGATTGAGACAAATAGTGATTAGTTATCAAGAATTAGAGCAGCCCCGACAAATCATCTGGAACTTCAAGGCTCTTCAAGTAACTCTCAGGAACCAACAAATCATCTGCTGTTGGAAGAATTCCACTCCACAAACGATCACGTGCTTCAACATCCTTTAACTCTCGAACCTGCTTCCAGAAAGCGGTCGCTTCACGTGAAAGTCGTGGTGAAACCTGCAAACCTAATAGCGACGAAAAGAGTTGCTGCGCAGGTGCAGATGTTGCACGACGACGACGCAAAGTTTCTTGAAGCGCTGCAATGTTTGGAAGGCGATCCCCAGCAGCAAGGGCTACAACCTCTTCGCTCCAGCCATCAATTAATGCAAGAACAGTCTCGAGTTTTGTTAAAGCTGCGCGCTGTGCTGGTGACTCCTGCGGTGTGAAAATTCCATCATTGAGAGCAATAGAAACACTTTCAGGGTTTGATGGATCAAAGCCATCACCTGTTTCAAAGGCCCGTTGTGCTTGCTCCTGGATCGCATCCATATCGATGTTAACGCCCTTGCCATAATCTGTGATCGCGGTGCGAATATATGAAACTAGCCAAGGGTTGTGCGCAAACAACCGTGCAACCGCTGCCTCTCGTAATGCATGGAAGATTCGAACCTCATCCATTGGAATATCAAGATCTGTTGCCCATTCCTTGATGTTCTGCGGAACAAGGGTCGGATAAGCGGCATCAATCAATGGCAACCCAACATCATGTGCGCCAGTTACCTTGCCTGACAGCCCTCCAATTGCTTGACCAAGCTGTGTTGCAATCAAAGAGCCAATAAATGAGTTAAGTAGTGCAGAGATCATGCCAATGGGAAGCTGCATGCGCTCCTGGCTGGTTGGATCATCTCCACCAAGTGCGGTTCCATCACCAGCAGATGCTTGATTGAGTAAATCACCAATTGCAGAGGACAATCCAAGAGCTAATGGTTCAACAGTTGTTTGCCATCCAGCCAAAGTTGAATCAACCCAATCGGTGCGAGCTAGCGCAACATTTCCGGTGTTGGGTGATTGTGGGAAAAAGGTTGCATCATTGAGCCACAGCTCAGCGATTGAAAATGCTTGCTCTACATCTGAGACATCATTTGCACCTATCGGCGCGGAGCCTTGAGCTGTTGCAAATTTCTTGGCGGTATCTCGGACAATATTTTTTGGCAAAGCTTCAGTTGATCCACCAAATCCTGTGGAGTTGATTCCTAACTTGGAAAACTGCTCCTGAATCTGTTGCTGCATCTCTTGCATCATGGCAGCAAAATCAATTGGCTCCTCAGAGCCATCTGAGTTTCCTGGTGTGAAGCCAAAAGGTGTCATAGATCAATCCTCCCAGTCTTGAAACAACTTTGCACTCTCTTTCATTCCCAGACACCGGTCAGCGTTTGGCGCTGGCAACCAGTAGGCTGGCCTCATGTCTAACGCATTCGCAGCTTTGATCTGGTGGGTAGTTCCCGCAGCTGGACTCATTGGTGCCTTCGGGTACGTGCTGTGGGTTACTAAATTTGAAGGAAAGTTTCAGCAAGAAACCCAGCGTTCAGTCGGACAGTTCCAACGTTTTCAGGATTCTCTCCGTGATTCCCAAGCCCGTGATGCTGCAGGTGGCGCGGTAATCATTACCTCAGCAACCGCGGCTGATTCAAAGGGGAAAAGTTCAGATGATGCAGGCGCCGTAGATCCATCTGCCATTGATGCTGGCTTTGATTCTGGCTTTGATGCTGGGTCTTCCAACTAGGTTTACAACCATCTAAGGCGAGATTAGATAACTTTCAGATGATGAGATTCTCGCGGCTTCCTCGATTAGTAACAGCAACTTTAGGAATCTTCTTTTTACTTGCAACCCTTGCCCCGCTTCCCTATGCAATTGTTTTGCCGGGTGAAGCGCAAAATATTTTTAAAGGTGTGATTACCTTTAAAGGGCTTACAAACTATCCACCATCAGGACGTATCGATTTAATGTCGATCAGAGTTACAAACCCTGATACATGGATCTTTGGTCCCGAGGTTGTTTACTCATGGATTGATGCAGATCGCGCCGTCTATCCAAAATCTGCGATCTATCCTCCAGGTACAACTACTGAAGAAGAAAGCAAACAAGCCAAAGCAGATATGGTGAAATCTCAAGACAA
>JBFYOY010000011.1:0-13392 GCA_041303575.1 Actinomycetes bacterium | reverse complement strand
TTGAAGAGTTTGCATCCATTCTTAAGGCACCTCCTGCTCCCCCACGTGTAGATCCTTGGCGCAGAACTTCGGGGATGCATAAGATAAAAAGACGTGATCAATTAGCGATCATTAAATCTTTGTGGATTGCTCGTGATGGTGTCGCATCTGCGCAAGATATTGCCGCGGGTAAGTTGTTAAATGACTCAGCTATTGTCGAACTTGCTATCGCGGTGCCTACAACGAAAAAAGAGTTTGAAAAGTGCCTGCGTCCCCTTGGCCTGCGTGCCCGTTGGATGGAAAATCTTCAGCTGTGGCTGGATTCAATCGCTGCCGCAGTTGCACTGCCCGAGGATCAATGGCCAGCGATGAGAACCAACGCCGACACTTTGCCTCCGATAAAGTTGTGGAGGGATAAGTTCCCGGAAAAGTTTGCGCCTTTATCCCATGCGCGTGCTGCCATTGAATTGATTGCGCAGGAAAATGAGATCCCCGTTGAAAATCTCATTACCCCCGAACATGTCCGTCGGGTTTGTTGGAAACCACCGGTTGGAGCGACGACCACTTTGTCGGTTTCAGAGGTAGAAAAGGCGCTGGTCGAACTTGGCGCTCGCCAATGGCAGATTGATCTCGTCGCCCCAGCCTTGGCCGCTGCCTTGCTTGAGCGTGAACCGGTTCTGGTGCCCGCCGCTGAAGCCTCTGAGGGTGAAGATCAGGCGTAAAAGGGTTCTGTCCTAAACCCTTACTGACGAGTAACATTTGGCTCATACCTAGACAAAGGATGAACCATGTCTCGCACAGTTGTTCTCGTTGATGCCGTTCGTACCCCATTTGGAAAGGCCGGCAGCATGTACGCCGGAACTCGCGCCGATGACTTGATGGTCCGCGCAATCCGTGGGCTTCTAGAACGCAATCCAAAGGTTGATCCTGCATCAATCGAAGATGTTGCAATCGCAGCAGCAACACAAACTGGTGATCAAGGAATGAACATTGGAAGAAGCGCTGCACTGTTGTCAGGTTTACCAAACACAGTTCCTGGTTATTCAGTAGATCGTTGGTGCGCAGGCGCACTTACAGCTGTAACAACAATTGCTGGAGCAATTGCAATGGGAACTAATGAGATTGCAATCGCCGGCGGAGTTGAGCACATGGGTAACCACCCAATGGGAGAAGGCATGGATCCAAATCCTCGCTATCTTGCAGAGCGCATTGTTGAACAAGATGCATTAGCAATGGGTGCAACCGCTGAGCGTCTTCATGATCGCTTTCCACAATTAACCAAGGAGCGCGCAGATCGTTATGCAATGAACTCGCAATTAAAAACTGCAAAGGCGTACGCTGAAGGAAAGATTCAACGTGATTTGATTCCAACAGCAGCACGTAATGCAGAGCTTGGATGGACAGTTGCAACTGTTGATGAGGCACCGCGCCCACAAACAACGATGGAAGGTCTTGCAGGACTTAAGACCCCATTCCGCCCATCAGGTCGAGTGACACCTGGTAACTCATCAGGATTAAATGATGGTGCAACCGCTGCAATTCTTGCCAGCGAGGAAAAAGCGCTAGAGCTTGGCTTAACAATTAAGGCAAAGATGGTGACATTTGCATTTGCAGGTGTTGAGCCAGAGATCATGGGTTACGGACCGGTTCCATCAACTCTTAAGGCGCTCAAGCAGGCAGGTTTGAAGATTGAAGATATCGGAGCATTTGAGGTCAATGAAGCCTTTGCTGTTCAGGTAATCGCATTCCTCGATCACTTTGGTATTGCAGATGATGATCCTCGAGTAAATCCATATGGCGGTGCAATCGCTGTTGGTCACCCACTTGCATCATCAGGTGTTCGATTAATGCTTAATCTTGCTCGCACCTTTGAAGCACAACCAGAGGTTCGTTATGGAATTACAACGATGTGTATCGGTTTAGGCATGGGCGGAACAGTTATCTGGGAAAACCCTAACTACAAGGGAGCTAAGTAATTATGAGCACAGATATCACTCTTCCAGCTGGAGCACCTGAAGAGGTCGTTACCAACGCATTAGTACGTGAGATCGATTTAGCTGCCTTTGGTGGCAAGGGGTCGATGGCGCTTATTACCCTTGATAACGGACATGATCACAACCGCCCCAATACCTTTGGCCCAAAATCGGTAATGGCGCTAGATGCAGCGATTACAGATGCAATTGGTCGCAATCCTGCAGCGATCGCAATCACAGGCAAGCCATTCATCTTTGCAGCAGGCGCGGATCTTTCTGCCCTGTCATTTTTGAATGATCGCAATCAATCATTAGCAATTGGAAAGCTAGGTCACGATGTCTTCCGTCGTTTAGGTGAAAGCTCAATTCCTACATTTGCATTTATCAATGGTTTAGCACTTGGTGGTGGCCTTGAAGTTGGCCTTCACTGCCATTACCGAACAGTTGCGACAACTGCATTTACAGCTTTGCCTGAAGTTTTCCTTGGACTTGTTCCGGGATGGGGCGGTGCGACAATTTTGCCTAAGTTGATTGGTCCAGAGCGCGCAGTTCAGGTCATCATGCTTAACGCGCTTAATAACAACACCATGATGAAGGCGAAGGATGCACTCAAGCTTGGTGTGGTTGATGCGATGTTTGAGCCAGCAGATTTCTTGGAGCGTTCAATTGGTTTTGCAGTTGGTGTTCTCAATGGAGCTACCAAGATCGAACGTGCTGATTACAGCAATGATCCTGCCTGGGAAAGTGCCCTTGCAACAGGTAAAGCGGCAGCGCTCAAGAAGTATGGTGGTGCAGAGATCGCATCTCCAATGAAGGCGCTAGAACTTATTGCTGCGGCTCGTACCAACACTCTTGGCCAAGGCTTTGATGCTGAGGATCAGGTTCTTGCTGATTTAACAATGTCTGATCCATTGCGATCATCTTTGTATGCATTTAATTTAATTCAAAAGAAGCGTAAGAAGGTTGAAGGTGCGCCAAAACCAGCGCTAGCTCGCAAGGTGACCAAGGTTGGAGTTGTTGGAGCAGGCTTAATGGCTTCACAGTTGGCCTTGCTTATGGTGCGAAACCTGAAGTGCCCAGTTGTGATGACAGATATTGATCAAGCTCGCGCTGATAAGGGCGTAGCTTGGGTCAAAAATGAGATTGCAAAGCTAGTTGAAAAGAAGAGAATGAGCCCAGAATCTGCGGCTCGTCTTACTGAACTTGTCTCAGGTTCAGCTGATCAATCAGTTTTTGCAGGTTGTGACTTTGTAATTGAAGCTATCTTTGAAGAGCTATCCCTGAAGCAGGAGCTGTTTAAGAAGCTAGAGACAATCGTTTCGCCTGAGTGCGTGCTTGCAACTAATACCTCTTCCCTATCGGTTGAGCGAATGACTGAAGGCCTAAAGAATCCAGAGCGAGTTGTTGGTTTCCACTTCTTCAATCCAGTTGCGGTAATGCCTCTGCTTGAGGTTGCCCGAACATCTACAACAGATGATGCAACAACAGCAACAGCTATTGCAGTTGGAAAAGAGCTCAAGAAGACCATGATCATCTGTAAGGATGCGCCAGGCTTTGTTGTAAATCGCCTGTTGACCCGTTTCATGGGTGAGGTCACCGATGCCGTTGATGAAGGAACATCTCCAGAGGTAGCAGACTCTGCAATGATGCAAATTGGTTTCCCAATGTCTCCATTCCAGTTGCTAGATCTCGTTGGTCCTGGAGTTGCTCTGCATGTCTCAGAGACTCTGCATAACAACCTTGGAGACCGCTACAAGATTTCTCCAACTATGCAACGCATGGTCAAGGAAGGTGTTCGTAACTTCTACATCAAGGGCGAAGATGGCACGGTAAGTGCAAATCCTGCAGCTCTTGCACTGATTGAAAAGGGAACAACACCATCAACTGCAGAACAGGTTCGTTCACGTGCGCTTAAGGCTTTGGCGCAAGAGGCACAAATGATGCTTGATGAAGGTGTTGTAACTACGCCAGCCGAGATTGATCTCTGTATGTTGATGGGCGCTGGATGGCCAATGCACTTGGGCGGAATCCTGCCTTACCTAGATCGTGAAGGAATTAGCGAATCAGTTACTGGAAAGCGTTTCCATGACAAGGGAGTTGCATCCCTTCCGTAAATCTAGGAAATCCACCCTGCAATCTGCTGCACTATCGCAGCAGGGGTGATCGCAAGATCATCAAGAATTTCATTGCGCTTTGAGTGTTCAATGAATTCAAGAGGAACGCCTATGGAGTGCAAGGTGCATGTGCTTTCAGCATCTCGAAGCACCTCAGATATTGAGCTAGCAATTCCTGCATGCTTGATTCCATCCTCCATCACGACAACTGTGCCGTAATCTGCACACATCGCAATGACCGTTGGTGAAATTGGCTTGACCCATAATGGATCAACAACGGTTATTTCAATTGATTGTTGCTTTGCTAGCTGAGCAACTTCAAGGGCCATGGATGCCATTGATCCGATACTAATTAAAAGCACCTGCTGTGATGCCCCGCGATGCAAGATATCTACTCCTGATACACGTTCTACAGCAGGAATATCGGCTGGGATCGCGCCCTTGGGAAAGCGAATCATTGAAGGTGCATTTTCAATCTCTACGCATTGGCGCAAAATTTCCTTGAGGCGAGCACCATCACGTGGCGCACCAACATGCATATTAGGAACAATTCCAGTTAATGCCAGATCCCAAATACCGTGGTGAGAAGGTCCATCATCACCTGTAATTCCGGCACGATCCAAAACAAAGGTGACGCCTGCGTTGTGCAGCGCGACATCAAGTAACAACTGATCAAAGGCGCGATTGAGAAAGGTTGAGTAGATTGCAATGACTGGATGCATACCTGCATAAGCCAATCCTGCAGCACTTGTCACCGCGTGCTGTTCTGCAATACCTACATCGATCGTTCTGTCAGGAAAGTTTTGAGCAAACTTATCCAAACCTGTTGGCCCCAGCATCGCAGCAGTGATTGCCACGATCTTTGTATTGTCCCGCCCGATCTGAGTAATTTCATCAGAGAAAACATTTGTCCATGATGGTGCAGATGCCTTTAGTGGCTTTCCTGTAACTGGATCAACAATGCCCACCGCATGGAATTTTTCGGCAATATCTTCGAGGGCAGGTATGTACCCACGCCCCTTTTCAGTGATTGCGTGAACAATAACCGGCGAACCAAACTCCTTTGCCATCTGCAAAGTCTTTTCCATCGCCTCGATGTCATGTCCATCTATAGGACCTAGGTATTTAAAGCCTAAATCCTCAAACATGCCTTGAGGGGCAACCATATCTTTGATGCCCTTTTTCATTCCGTGCAAGGTTCCGTAGATGTACTTTCCAACAACTGGAGTGTTCTGGAGCATTCGCTTGCCTCTACCCAAAATGCGTTCATACTCTTTACTTGCACGCAAAGTAGTCAGGTATGTAGCCAAACCACCAATAGTCGGAGAATACGAACGCTCATTGTCGTTAACAACAATGACAAGATTTCTATCTGATTCAGGTGAAAGATTGTTGAGGGCTTCCCATGACATTCCACCGGTAAGAGCTCCATCGCCGACTACTGCAACTACATGTCGATCAGATTGACCCGATAGTGAGAATCCACGTGAGACTCCATCGGCCCATGACAGCGCAGTGGATGCATGTGAGTTTTCAATTACATCGTGGTCGCTTTCGCGGCGATTGGGATATCCAGAAATACCATCTCGCTGCCTTAAGAGATCAAATTGATCGGCTCGCCCAGTCAAAATCTTATGAACATAGGATTGATGACCGGTGTCAAAGAGGACGACATCACGCGGTGATTGAAATACTCGATGGATAGCAATCGTTAACTCAACTACACCGAGATTAGGACCTAGGTGTCCACCAGTTCTAGAAACCTTTTCAATCAAGAACTCGCGAATATCCCCTGCCAGTTGATCCAATTCTGCAGGACTCATGCCCCGCAGTTGGTCTGGCGATTGGATATTGATTTTCATTGTAAGTGAGTAAGTAGTTACTCAGCCAACAATGATCGAAGTACGTACTGCATGATTCCACCGTGACGGTAGTAATCGGCTTCACCAGGTGTATCGATGCGGACCTTTGCAGTAAATCTCTTATCTCCAGCTGTAACGGTTAGCTCCTTAGGAACTCCCCCGTTATTGAGCGCTGTAATGCCGGTGATAGAAAATTCTTCTGTTCCATCTAGACCTAGTGATGCTGCGGTTTCTCCATCCTTAAATTGCAATGGCAAAACACCCATTCCAATGAGGTTAGAGCGGTGGATTCGCTCAAAGCTCTCTGCAATAACTGCGCGAACACCTAGCAACGCTGTTCCCTTTGCCGCCCAGTCACGAGAAGAGCCTGATCCGTACTCCTTGCCAGCCAAGATAACTAGCGGAACGCCAGCTGCTTGATATGCAACAGATGCATCGTAAATAGTTGCCTGATCACCATTTGCTAAGAAGTTGCGAGTAAATCCACCTTCGACCCCGTTAAGCAACAAGTTCTTGAGGCGGATATTTGCAAAGGTTCCACGGATCATCACTTCATGGTTTCCACGACGAGATCCGTACGAGTTGAAATCAGCTCTTTCAATTCCATGTTCAGCTAAGTACTTACCAGCTGGTGAATCAGCCTTGATATTTCCCGCTGGAGAAATATGGTCTGTAGTAACTGAGTCACCGAGAACCGCCAAGACACGTGCGCCTGCGATATCTGTAACAGGTGTTGGAACCTTTGGCATGCCCTCAAAGTAAGGAGGTTTACGAACATATGTTGATTTCGCATCCCACTCAAAAACCTTGCCAGTTGGCGTAGCAAGAGACTTCCAGCGATGGTCGCCTTCAAAGACCGTTGCGTAATCCTTGGTAAACATCTCTGATGAGATCGAAGAATCGATCACTGTTTGAATCTCTTGAGGTGTTGGCCAAATATCCTTCAGGAATACATCATTTCCAGAGGAGTCCTTACCTAATGAATCCTTTTCAAAGTCATGATCCATGGTTCCTGCAATTGCATAAGCAACCACAAGCGGTGGTGAAGCCAGGTAGTTCATCTTCACATCAGGGCTAATACGACCTTCAAAGTTGCGGTTTCCTGAAAGCACGGCAGTTACAGCCAAATCGCCCTCATTGACAGCTTTGCTGATTTCGATAGGAAGCGGTCCAGAGTTACCAATACATGTAACGCAGCCATAACCAACCAGGTTAAAGCCAAGAGCATCCATGTACTTGGTTAAATCAGCACGATCGTAATAATCAGTTACCACCTTTGAACCCGGTGCCAAAGTGGTCTTTACCCAAGGCTTTGATTTCAAACCTTTTTCTACCGCCTTCTTTGCAAGAAGTGCGGCACCAATCATTACTGATGGATTAGATGTATTTGTACAAGAGGTAATCGAAGCGATCACAACATCGCCATTTTTTACACGAGTTGAACCTGCAGCAACTTCGCCCTTATTGGTCTTTTCGCCAAAGTATGAAGGAAGGATGTTTTCAAAGGCGTTCTTAGAATCGCTCAAAGAGATGCGATCCTGTGGGCGCTTTGGACCTGAAATAGATGGAACAACTGTTGAAAGATCAAGCTCAACAACTTGTGAAAAACGTGGTTCAACTGATGGGTCATGCCACATTCCTTGAGCCTTTGCATACTTTTCAACCAAAGCAACCTGCTCATCATTTCGACCAGTTAGACGCAAGTAGCGAAGAGTCTCTTCATCAATTGGGAAGATCGCACAGGTTGAGCCGTACTCGGGGCTCATATTTCCAATAGTTGTTCGGTTAGCCATCGGAACAGATGTAACTCCAGGGCCAAAGAACTCGACAAACTTGCCGACTACACCAACCTTGCGAAGGATTTCTGTGATCGTTAGCGCCATGTCAGTTGCGGTTGTACCAATAGGTAGCTCGCCAGTTAGCTTGAAGCCAACCACCCGTGGGATCAACATTGATACAGGTTGACCAAGAAGTGCAGCCTCTGCCTCAATTCCACCAACACCCCAGCCAAGAACACCCAGACCGTTGACCATAGTTGTGTGTGAGTCTGTACCGACAACGGTGTCAGGGTATGCACGAAGGGTGCCTTCAACTGTACGTGTCATTACCACGCGAGCGAGATACTCGATATTTACCTGGTGAACAATTCCCGTTCCTGGTGGAACAACCTTGAACTCATCAAATGCGGTCTGACCCCAACGCAGGAAGCGGTACCGCTCTTGGTTGCGCTCGTACTCGATATCTGTGTTCTGTTCAAAAGAATCTTTTGTTCCAAACTTATCTGCGATAACAGAGTGGTCGATCACTAGTTCAGCAGGAGCAAGTGGGTTGACCTTTGAAGGATCTCCCCCAAGATCAACGATCGCTTCGCGCATTGTCGCTAGATCAACAACGCAAGGAACACCTGTGAAGTCCTGCATGATCACACGAGCTGGCGTAAATTGAATCTCTGTATCTGGCTCAACTGAAGGATCCCACTTAGCAAGGGCGCTGATGTGATCGGCGGTGATGTTGGCACCATCTTCTGTGCGCAAAAGGTTTTCAAGAAGGACCTTGAGGCTATATGGGAGGTTTGATGCGCCATCGATCTGCGAGATATCAAAGATCTCGAAACTCTTACCCGCAACTTCTAGATTCTTTTTTGCGTTGAAAGAGTTCTTACTCATTATCAGCCTTTCGTCGATGCGCTTAACAGGCGCTCAAGATACCTCAGCACGCTCATACAGGGCAACACATTCGATGTGATGTGTCATCGGAAAGAGATCAAAGGCACGTAACCCCGCTAGTGAATAACTGTGATCTTCGAGATATCCGGTATCTCTGGCCAGGGCGGCTGGGTCACAAGCGACATAAACAATCGCCCGAGGATTTAAAGCTGCAATCTGAGAGATAACATCCTTTCCAGCCCCTTCACGAGGTGGATCTAGAACAACAACATCTGCCGATGTAATTCGCGAAAGAAGTTTGGCAACATCACCAGTAGCGACAGTTACATTTTTGAGGTCGGAGAAATTTCGTCGGGCATCTTCAGTTGCGCTCTTGCTTCCTTCAATCAGATCAACATGCCCCTCTGAGCCAACAACATCAACAATCGCTGCGGTAAAGAGACCAACACCGCCATAGAGATCAAGCACATGCTCTCCGGTTTTTAGTTGAGCAAACTCCAAAACCGCGCTGGTCAATATCTCAGGTGCCTTGACATGACTTTGCCAGAAAGAATCTTTACTAACTTCAAGGATCTTGCTCCCTACCTTTTCATGTAACACGGCAGGGCCTTCAGTGATTCTGGATTTTTCTTCACCTCTAGTCGGAGCAAGGGCGATAGTGCGCTCTCCTGTGTTGGAGGCGCTGATTTCCAGCCGCATGTCACCTTTCAGATCCCGTGATGCGAGTTCAGAAAAATTCATTGCGTCTACGCAAATAATGCAATCATCCACCGGCGCTACAGAATGGGATCGGGATTTATAAAACCCTAGTTTTCCATTTCGATTAGTTGTTGCAATCGCACGGGTTCGCCATCCAATTGCTGAACCAACCTCTTCTACCTGCACCTTGACTTCCTTCTTGGCAATACGAGAAAACTGTTCGGTAATCACATCTGATTTCAATTGGCGTTGATAGCTTGTAGAAATATGCTGAAAGTCGCAACCCCCACAACCAGCACGATGGGCATACTTACAAGGAGCTTCAACTCTGTACTCTGAAGGTTGGGACACAGAAACAACATCGCCACGGTTAAATGATGAGCCGGCGCTCGTGATTTCAACTGTGCACTTCTCACCCGGAATTGCATGGCGAACGAAGATAACAGCTCCATTATGTCGAGCGATGAAATGGCCGCCATGGGCCACCTTTTCAATACTTACATCGATCAATTCACCGATTTTTAGGGCTGAACTCTTCTCTGATGCCATAAAGCCAAGTTTATGGGTGTAAGTTACATCCTGTGCACGTAGTCATCATGGGTTGCGGTCGAGTTGGATCTTCATTGGCCACAGAACTCGAAGCCGCAGGACACACAGTTTCAGTTATCGATCAGGCACGTGAAGCTTTCCGCCGCCTAGGTCCAAACTTTAAAGGTCGCACAGTTACAGGTGTTGGTTTTGATAGAGACACACTTCTTGAGGCTGGCATTCAAGATGCCGATGCATTTGCTGCAGTAAGTAATGGTGATAACTCAAATATCTTGGCAGCTCGCGTAGCCCGGGAAACATATGGTGTTCAAAATGTAGTTGCACGTATCTACGATCCAGGACGTGCCGAGATTTATCAGCGCTTAGGGATTCCAACTGTGGCCACCGTCTTATGGGCAACAGATCAGATTTTGCGTCGTCTAGCCCCTGAAGGCTCTCGCTCTGAATGGAGAGATGCGACAGGAATGGTTCAGTTGTGCGAGGTTCATCCTCATGAAGATTGGTACGGACGTCCCATTTTGCTGATTGATGAGTTAACTCCAGCTCGAATCGCTTTTATTACCCGCTTGGGTGAAGGACTTATCCCTGATGAGCACACCGTTCTTCAGCAGGGAGATCTGATCCATGTAATGGTCTCTGATGCAGATGTTGCTCGTACCGAAGAGATCCTCGCAAGTACTCCAGAAGGAGAACGTGGATGAGAATTGCTATTGCAGGCGCCGGAAATGTTGGAAGAGCGATCGCACGAGAGCTTTTGGACAACGGTCACCAAGTTTTACTCATTGATAAGGATCCAAAGGCGCTCAAGCTTGAGAGCGTGCCAGACGCTGAATGGCTCATGGCTGATGCCTGCGAGATTACATCTCTCGATAATGCACATTTAAATAATTGTCAGGTCTTGGTTGCAGCAACAGGAGATGACAAGGCAAACCTTGTTACCTCTCTTTTAGGAAAGACTGAGTACGGAGTCCCAAGAGTTGTTGCACGCATCAACCACCCAAAGAATGAGTGGCTTTTTGACTCTTCATGGGGCGTAGATGTTGCTGTATCTACTCCAAGAATAATCTCTGCCCTTGTTGAAGAGGCTGTAAGTGTTGGAGATGTGGTTCGACTCTTCTCATTTAGAAAAGGCCAAGCAAATCTAGTTGAACTCACACTTCCCGATGGATCTGCATGCATAGGCAAGACGGTTGAAGAGATTGAACTACCTGAAAATGCAGCACTTGCCGCCATTGTTCGAGACGGTCGCGTGATTACTGCAAAAGCACATGATGTCTTTGCTGCCGGTGATGAGCTTCTCTTTGTTGCCTCAGCCGATGCTGAATCCCAGATTAAAGCCTGCTTTATCTCTTAATCAATAACCTTTACCGCTGGCGGTCCAGCTTTAATCACTCGCCAGGTTCCATAAGCAGCTGCAAAAAATAATGGATAACCCATCGCTAAGTTAACTGTTCCTAAGAGATTTACATTGCCGCTCAGGTAAATCGGATACTGCACAGCGATTCTTAGGAAGAACATCCCGACCCAGATCCAACTTGCTTTGATGTACATCTTCTTTCGAGCAGGATGATTGCGCCAGGTGAAGTTCTCACCCAGCAAAGGTCCAAGTACCAATCCCAAAATTGGCCAACCCACTAAGTTTGCAATCAGATACACAGTTCCGTAACCAAGGTTGGTCAGTAATTTAGGAATGTAAAAATCAGATGCATTTCCACTTCGATTGGCGAAGTATGCGCAAATCAAAACTCCAATTACGCCAGATAAGGAGTGCTGAATTGTGTCCTTTTTAATCAATCTAAAGATGGCTAAGGTGATTGAGAGTGAAAGCGCCGCCCAAATTGCGGTATTAACCTCTTGGGTAAAGTTAAAGACCACCAAAAAAACAACTGAAGGAAGGCCAGAATCAATGAGCCCCTTCTTGCCTCCTAAAGCATTTACAACCTTGTCACGATCCTCATCATGTTGACTCATGAGCGTCCCGTCGATCCAAAGCCATCTGTTCCACGGCCAGAGCCCGGAAGGTCGCGTACTTCAACAAACTCTGCACGTTCTACCTTTTGAATTACTAGTTGAGCGATCCGATCCCCCTTTTTAAAGGTGATGGACTCATGCGGATCATGATTAATCATGATGCATTGGAGCTCTCCTCTGAATCCTGCATCAACGGTGCCGGGCGCATTCACCATAGTCACGCCATGCTTAATGGCTAATCCTGAACGTGGATGCACAAAGGCGGCATAACCATCTGGCAGAGCGATTGAGATACCAGTTGGAACAAGTGCGCGCTCCCCCGGCTTTAAGGTGATGTCAATGCGAGAGACAATATCTGCACCTGCATCTCCGCCCTTTGCATACTTTGGCAGCGGGATCGATTCATCTAAGCGGGTAATTAAAACCTGAAGATTTTTCATAATTATGGATTTACTCCAAAGTTTGGATCGACAAATGCCATTAGTTCAGGGGTTTTTGAAAGCTCTTCGAGGTACTCCTTAGGAGCGTTATTCATGAAGTGATCCATCGGAACAACGATATACAAAGCAGCTGCTTTAACTGCGATTTCACCATCAGGAGAGTTGAGACGACCAACTGCGCTGGTATAAACCTTGCGACCTTCTTGGCCTGTTATCTCGGCGGTGATGTGCAGGGTTGACCCCATTGGTACTGGTTTAAGGAAATCAGTTTCCAATCGGCCTGTTACTGCAGGTGCTCTGAGCAACCACATCAACTTCCCTAGCGCCTCATCAAATGCAAGCGATAAAAGTCCGCCATGTGCAAGTCCAGGTGCGCCTTGGTGATTTTCCGTCACAGTAAATTCAGCGGTGATATCTAGTCCATGTCCGGCATATGCAACTAGATGTAAACCAGTTGGATGTAACTCCCCACAACCAAAACAATGACCGAAGTGAGAAGGGATTTTGCTTCCCGCGGTTGGGGCCAAAGGGTGGCGATCCGGGATCATTGCCCCTTCAGGGGCGGTCGTACTTGGAATACGTGCCATACCTGAACTTTACTCCTTCAATATCCGATACGGTAATCCCTATGCTTGAGAATACGTTGAGATATAAAGAGGTGTTGCGTGCACCACTGTGGCTTATCGCCTTTGTGTACTTTCTCTTTCTCTCAATAGTCCTATCGCTATGGGCAGCGCTAGGAAACACTTCAGCGCTGATCTCTTTTACTCTCTTAACCCTCTGGATTGTCGCTCTGTACTTTCGAACCGCTTTAACAATTGAGGTAGACGAGAAGTATCTGCGCGTAGGAAAGGCAAAGCTCGAGCATCTATACATAGGAGATGTTGCCGCGCTCAGTACAGCTGAGTTGAGATTGGTTCGAACCCGTGATGCTGATCCATCTGCATTTCTTGCGATTCGCTTTTGGTCAGGCAAGGCTGTCAAAGTTGAGGTTAAGGATTCAAGGGATGCGACGCCCTACTGGCTTATTTCTAGCAAGAATCCTAAGAGATTAGTTGAAGCGCTTAAAAATTAGTTGCACTCTTTACAAACAGCCTTAGCGCCTTCACCCTTAGCTAACTGGGTAATGTGATGCACCA
>JBFYOY010000010.1:0-12606 GCA_041303575.1 Actinomycetes bacterium | reverse complement strand
GCAACAACCTAGAACCGCGCCAGGAGAGCCAGCGAGCTTTTGATGCCTTGAAGGGTTCAAAGATCATCACCGTACAAAAGAATTTGATTACTCAAATAGGTGATGTGAGATTGCATGTTTTGTGGCCTGAAGCATCCAATAGAAGCTTTGAGGAGCTGCCCGGCGAAGGCTCTGCCATTAACAACTCAAGCATTGCCCTTATGGCAACAACATCGGATTGGTCTTTATTTTCAGCAGGTGATCTTGAACCACCCGCACAAAGAGAGCTCATTAACTTGGTAGGGCCAGTGGATGTGTACAAGGTTTCACATCATGGTTCTCGCTATCAGGATGAAGGGTTGACCAAGGCCTTGTCGCCCCAAATCGCCTTAATCAGCGTGGGGGCGAGCAATCCTTACGGTCACCCCGCAGCAGAAACCATCGAGTCATTGACTAGACTCGGGACACAAGTTTTTCGAACAGATGTAGATGGCGCAGTGTCGATATCGGCTTCGGCGCATCAATTACATCTTAGAAAAAGTAATGGCAGGCTAAAGCTGTTTTATTGGAGTTAGGGGGCGTTTGAGATGAATCATTTCTATCTCATCCTTGGCTCCGAATCAGCACTTGCAGATCGCGCATTGGCAAAACTCAACGCTCAACTCAAAGAAGAAAAGTGCGAGATCACCACATTGTTTGCAGCTGACACAATTGTTGGCGACATCGCAGATGCACTAGCGCCATCATTGTTCTCGGAAAGACGAGCGCTGATCATTCGCGATCTTCAAGATTTACCAGAAGATAACAAGGAAGAGATCGCTCGTTATTTAGATCAGCCCGATCCTTCGACAACGGTAATTTTTGTTCATAAGGGTGGAGTAAAAGGCAAAGCACTCTTAGATGCGATCAAGAAAATTAAGCCAGAGTTAATTCCTTGTGATCCTTTGAAAAAAGAGGCGGAAAAAGAGGAGTTTGTTAAATCTCTATTTCTAGATCTCGGTCGCAAGGCATCAACCGGCGCGGTTTCTGCATTAGTTGGTGCGCTCGGAAATGATTTACGTGAACTTCAGGGTGCGGTAGGACAGATCGCAGCCGACGCACCATCAGGATTAATTGATGAAGCGATGATTGATAAGTATCACCAAGGACGAGTAGAGACAACAGGTTTTGATGTTGCAGATGCAACCCTTGATGGCAACCTCTCTGCCGCGCTTATCTCTCTAAGAAGTGCGTTAGAGACTGGAACCGATCCCGTGATGATCACTAGCGCCATTGCTTCTTCACTGCGCTCTTTGGCAAAGGTTGCAGGTACCAATCGCAACCAGAAATCCTTTGAACTAGCTGGCCAGTTGGGAATGGCTCCATGGCAGATCGATAAGGCTCGTAGGCAGCTGGCACGCTGGAGCCCAGCCCAGATTGCAGATGCTGTTGGGGCTATCGCCCAGGCCGATGCTGAAGTAAAGGGAGCGGCCAGCGACCCTATTTATGCGCTTGAAAAGGCTGTGACCAGGATCGTCTCTGGGCAATTTGACCGTTAACCTCACGCTTGCGTACGCTTACCCTCTGCCCACGAGCCTCAATTAGGCCATGGCTTAGAAACTGAACTGGAGTAACACGTGTACGCAATCGTTAAAGCTGGCGGACGCCAGGAGAAGGTCGCAGTTGGCGACACAGTAATCGTTGATCGTATCGACGCTGCTGCTGGTGCAACTGTTTCATTCCCTGCCTTGCTCGTCGTAGATGGTGCAGCAGTTACTACAGACCCAAAGGTCTTGTCAGGTGTAAAGGTAACTGGCGAAGTTATTGAAGAGCTCAAGGGACCAAAGATCGATATTTTGCGTTACAAGAACAAGACAGGTCACCGTCGTCGCCAGGGATTCCGTGCGCAACTGACTCGTGTAAAAATTACCGCCATCAACGGCGCGAAGTAAGGGAGACGAAGTAAATGGCAAGTAAGAAGGGTGTCTCCTCGACACGAAACGGTCGCGATTCCAATCCACAGTACCTTGGTATCAAGCGTTTCGGCGGACAAGAAGTTAATGCAGGCGAAATTCTAGTTCGCCAGCGCGGAACACATTTTCACCCAGGCAAGAATGTAGGACGCGGTAAGGATGACACTTTGTTTGCACTAGCTGCAGGCGTTGTTGAATTCGGTCGCGCTCGCGGTCGCCGTGTAGTGAATGTGGCTCCGGTAGCTTAATTTTAGGTTTCTTGTAAAAGAGCGAGCCGTAATCATGCGGCTCGCTTTTTTATTGCACTAGCTAGAGTAAAGAATTTTAGGAATGAATAGAAATGAAGGGAGTTAATCAATGACAACATTTGTTGATCGTGTAACTCTCTACGCCGCTGCCGGAAAAGGCGGCGATGGTTGTGTTTCTGTAAAGCGTGAAAAGTTCAAGCCACTAGGCGGGCCAGATGGTGGAAATGGCGGACGCGGTGGAGATGTAATCCTTATCGTCGATCCAAATGTCACAACTCTGCTTGATTTTCACCATTCCCCACACCGCAAAGCAACCTCTGGTCACCAGGGTTATGGCGATCGTAAAGATGGCCACCAAGGAGAAGATTTAATTCTTGGTGTTCCAAATGGAACAGTTATTTACGATCAAAGCGGCGAACAAATTGCAGATCTCATTGGCAATGGAACAACATTTGTTGCAGCTCAAGGTGGCTTTGGTGGACTTGGAAACCTTGCACTGTCTTCATCAAAGCGCCGTGCACCAGGCTTTGCTTTACTTGGTGAACCAGGTGAAGAGCGCACATTAGTTCTAGAGTTAAAGAGTGTTGCAGATATTGCTCTCGTAGGTTTCCCAAGTGCAGGTAAATCATCTTTGATCGCAGCGGTTTCTGCTGCGCGTCCAAAGATCGCTGATTATCCATTTACAACTTTGGTGCCAAACCTTGGCGTAGTTCAGGCCGGCGAAACTCGCTTCACCGTTGCAGATGTTCCAGGGTTGATTCCTGGAGCTTCACAAGGAAAAGGCTTAGGTCTTGAATTTCTTCGCCATGTAGAACGTTGCGTTGCTTTGGTGCATGTTCTTGATTGTGGAACGCTAGAGACGGATCGCAACCCAGTTGCAGATCTAGAAGCGATTGAAAACGAACTTGCACTTTATGGTGGTCTAGAAGATCGCGTTCGTATTGTGGCGCTTAATAAAATCGATTTGCCAGATGGAAAAGCTATGGCAGAAATGGTCGAGCAAGAGCTACGTGAAAAGGGTTACGAGGTTTATGCAGTCTCTGCAGCATCTCGTGAAGGCTTACAGGAGCTCATCTATGCGATGGGGCGTTTGGTTCACAAGAACCGAGTTGAAGCTGGAGTTCCAGAGCGCACACGAATTATTTTGCGACCAGTTGCAGTAGATGATTCTGGATTTACTGTTCGCGCAAATGCAGACGAGTCATTCACAATTCGAGGCAAGAAGGTTGAGCGTTGGGTTCGCCAGACCAACTTTAAGAACGCTGAAGCAATTGGATACCTTGCAGATCGTTTGGCACAGCTCGGTGTTGAAAAGGAGCTGTACAAGAAGGGTGCAGTCGCTGGTAGCGAGGTCCGTATTGGCGATGGCGACACCGAAGTTGTATTTGATTGGGAGCCAACAATCGAGGCTGGTGCAGAACAACTTGCAGGCCACCTTCACCGTCGAGGCGAGGATTCTCGATTGGAATCGACATGGAATATGCCTGAGCGTGTTGAAGATATTTTGAGTGATGATGAAATCGCAAAGCAGTGGGAATACAACGTTGTTGACCCTCACACGCCTAAACTTTCAGCGCCGATAATTAGTGATGCAGATCTTGAGGATGGAGATGACAAGTGAGCCGAGAGCAGATTACCTCTGCAAAGCGCATCGTCATCAAGATTGGCTCATCCTCTCTCACCGGTAAAGCCGGATCAGCACTTGATGCAAAAGCAGTTAACAAACTTGTAGATGTTGTTGCGGCGTGCAAAAAGCGTGGCGCAGAGGTTGTTGTTGTCTCATCTGGTGCTATTGCTGCAGGACTTGCACCACTTGGTTTAACTACCCGCCCAAAGGATCTAGCAACGCAGCAAGCAGCTGCTTCAGTTGGGCAAGGTTTGTTAGTTGCTCAATACACACAGAGCTTTGCGCGCTATTCGATTACCGCATCACAGGTTTTGCTTACAACAGAAGATGTTGTTCGTCGCTCTCATTATCAAAACGCCCAACGTACCCTGTACAAGTTGCTTCAATTAGGTGTTGTTCCAATCATTAATGAGAATGACTCAGTTGGAACCCAAGAGATTCGCTTTGGCGATAATGATCGATTAGCTGCTTTAGTTGCACTGTTGATCGGTGCGGATTTGCTTGTTCTTGTCTCTGATATTGACGCTCTATATGACGCTCCACCAACTCAGGTCGGCGCGAAAAAGATTCACGAAGTCTCATCTATTTCCGAAATTGAAGCTGTAACCCTTGGTGGTGCTGGCGCTGCAGGTGTTGGCAGCGGGGGAATGGTTACCAAGGTTGAGGCTGCACGAATCGCAACCTCTGCAGGTATCCCGATGCTGCTCACATCACTTGAGGATTCAGATAAATCACTTGCCGGTGAAAATTTAGGCACACATTTTCATGCCCAGGCAAGCAAAACTACATCGCGACTTTTGTGGTTAGCGCACGCAACAAAGTCACAAGGAAGATTGATTCTCGATGCAGGAGCTGTGACTGCAATTCTTGAGCGCGGTGTTTCATTATTGCCAGCGGGGGTAACTGCAGTTGAAGGCGAGTTCATTGCAGGAGATGCGGTTGAGCTAGTAGGTCCTGATGGCGCGGTTATTGCACGAGGTTTGGTTGCCTTTGATTCCGAGGATCTTCCACAAATGCTTGGACGCTCGACAAAAGAGCTTGCCGCTGCATTAGGTGCAGAGTACGAACGCGAACTAGTACACCGCGACGACCTAGTACTTCTCTGACTAGTTCTTTTCTGCTATTTCTCTCAAAACAGCTGCAACCTTGACGCTGATTCCATCTGAACTAGTCGGCATATCGGAAAGTTTCACAATCACGGTGTCATGAAGTGCATCCATATAGATGTATTGACCATGCAGACCCATCATCAAGTTGATTCCTGAGTATGGGTGCCACATTTGTGCGCCATATCCCCATCCATAGTCCAAGGTAACTGCAGATGTCGAAAGACGAGCCTTCCAAGATGTGCTTGCGATCTTAGGATCACCACTCATTAAAGCTTGTCCTACACGGGCATAATCACGAGCGGTCGCATTGAAGCAACAAAATGCTTTCTCATACCCACCAACTCGATCAACATTCCACGTTGCGTTGAAATCGGCACCGACTTTTTGCCATACCCGCTCACTGAAAGCATCGGCCAGTTTCTGACCAGTAATTTTCTGAACGATTAATCCCAACATCTGTGTATTGACAGAGCGGTACTCAGAGAATGTTCCTGGCTCTTCTCGCATCTTTCTATTGTTTTTTAAGAACCAATTAACATCTGTAGATGCATACATCTGCGCAATGGCAACGCCCCAACCAGAAGGACCAGAAGGATAGTTGTCAGAGACACCGATGCCAGAGTTCATATCGAGTAAATCTTTGATAGTTACCTTGTCGAAGGATGTTCCAGCTGTGAATTCAGGAAGAACGCTTACAAAGGTGTTGCTCTCTTTAATTGCGCCTTCATCGATGAGCTGACCGATCACAAGAGATGTCATTGTCTTTGCGACAGAGTAAGAGGGAAGGACTGTCGATGCGGTTTTGCCGTTGAGGTACTTCTCGTAAGTAATTTTCCCTTTACGGATTACGAGAAAAGCGTTGGTGTCGGTTTCTTCCATGAACTGCTCAAAAGGAACTGACTTCCCATTCCATGTAACCGCTGTTATCTCTTCAGGCGTTCCAACAGTCCATGGGGCACCAGGCTTAGCGGTGATGGTGTGTGCTGGCATTAAATCTGGAGTCTTTGATGCAGGTGCTAAGCCAAGTCGAATAGCTGCGATCGGCTCGGGGTAATGAATTACCTTGGTCAGGGCAAATAATGCGACATAGAGAATGACGAGAACGGTTGCGACTCTGCGGATTAATTTGAACACAGCAACAGGGTATCTGCCGATAGGCTTGAACCTATGGATGCCAAGGGATTAATTTCGCAGCTTGCTGACTCTGCACGCGCTGCCGGAAAAACCTTAAGTATTTCGACGGGCGAGCAGCGCAAATCTGCCTTGAGTGCGATTGCTGATGCGATTGAAGCCAGAAGCGCAGAGATCCTTGCTGCCAATGAAAAGGATATGGAAGCTGGCCGTGCAGCTGGATTGAACTCATCACTCCTTGACCGACTTTTACTCACCCCAGATCGAGTTAAAGGAATTGCTAACGGAGCACGCCAAGTAAGTCAGCTTCCTGATCCTCTTGGAAACACTTTACGGAAATCAACCTTGCCTAATGGAATTGAGTTAGAACAAATCTCTGTTCCATTTGGTGTAATCGGAATGGTTTATGAGGCTCGTCCCAATGTCACTGTAGATGCTGCAGTAATTTTACTGATGTCCGGAAATGCTGCATTGCTCCGCGGATCATCTAGCGCTGCTAACAGTAATGAGATTTTAGTTCGCGTGATGCGCGATGCATTAGCCTCTACTTTGATTTCACCAGATGTAATTCAGCTAGTGCCATCTGAAGATCGCGAAACAGTGAAAGCTTTATTAAATGCCCGTGGAAAAGTAGATCTTGTGATTCCACGCGGAAGTGCAGCACTAATTCGAATGGTTGTCGATGAATCATCAGTTCCAACTATCGAAACAGGCGCAGGTGTTTGCCACGTCTACATCGATGAGTATGCAGATTTAAGCAAAGCGGTCCCAATCATTATTAACTCAAAGGTCCAACGACCAAGTGTGTGCAACGCTGCAGAAACCTTGTTAGTGCATTCAGCGGTGGCAGAGGGCTTTATGCCAATGGCGCTCAAGGCGCTTCATGAGGCTGGTGTTGTTTTGCATTGCGATACTCGCGCTTTGGCAATTGCCAACAAGGCAGGCATCCCAGCAAATCAAGCAACAGATGAGAACTTTTGCACGGAGTATGGAACCCTAGAGATGAATGTGGCAGTAGTTGACTCTGTCGATGCTGCGAGTGCGCATATTGCCAAGTACGGCACTCAGCACACAGAGGCGATCATCTCTGAGAACAAGGATGTTGTTAAGAGATTTATCGCGCTGGCTGATTGCGCTGCGGTCATGGTCAATACATCAACCCGATTTACTGATGGTGAACAGATGGGATTTGGGGCTGAAATCGGAATCTCAAACCAAAAGCTGCATGCTCGAGGACCTATGGGGCTAGAGGCGATGACAACTACTACTTGGATCGTTACCGGAAACGGGCAAATTCGCAGTTAATCGCAGATTTAATTAGACTGGCCTCATGAGCAGCCTTTCACGCGATGATGTCGCAAAACTTGCAGGCCTAGCCCGCATCGAAATGAGCGAAGAAGAGTTAATCAATCTCTCTAATGAGTTCACAGTTATTTTGGATGCGGTCGCGCGTGTGCAGGAAGTTGCCGGAGCAGATGTCGAGCCAACCTCGCACCCATTGCCACTGCGCAATGTGTTCCGTGCAGATGTAGTTGTTCCAAGTCTTACTCCAGAAGAAGCGCTCTCAGGTGCGCCAGCTCAAGAGGAGCAGCGTTTCCGCGTTCCTCAGATTTTGGGTGAAGAATGATTCGTAACTCAGCATCCGAGATGGCAGCAAAGCTTGCTGCAGGCGAAATTACTTCTGTCGCATTAACTCAGGCGCACTTAGATCGCATCGCTGCAGTCGATACCGATGTACATGCATTTCTCTATGTAGATACTGAAGGCGCATTAGCGCAAGCGGCAACGGTTGATGCAAAGCGCGCAAAGGGCGAAAAGTTGTCCCCACTTGCAGGAATACCACTTGCACTTAAAGATGTAATGGCACAAAAGGGTGTTCCAACTACATGCGGTTCAAAGATTCTTGAAGGCTGGCGCCCACCCTATGACTCAACAGTTGTAACAAACCTTAAGAAAAATGATGTTGTTATCTTGGGTAAGACTAATATGGATGAGTTTGCAATGGGTTCATCAACTGAAAACTCTGCCTACGGCCCAACCCATAACCCTTGGGATTTAACTCGTATTCCTGGTGGTTCAGGTGGTGGATCATCTGCTGCCCTTGCAGCCTTTGAAGCACCGCTTGCAATTGGTACAGATACAGGTGGATCAATTCGCCAACCAGCTGCCGTTACCGGAACTGTTGGAGTAAAGCCAACATATGGTGGAGTTTCCCGCTTTGGTTTAGTTGCCTTCTCATCATCTCTTGATCAAGCAGGTCCTTGTGCGCGAACAGTTTTAGATACAGCGCTCTTACACGAAGCTATTGCAGGACATGATCCAAAGGATGCAACAAGTATTAATGCGCCGGTTCCACAAGTAGTCGCTGCTGCAAAATCTGGCGATGTAAAGGGAATGAAGATTGGTGTTGTAAAGGAACTCAATGGTGATGGATATCAGCCAGGAGTTCGTGCACGATTTGAGGAATCACTCGAGTTATTAGCTAAGGCTGGCGCTGAAATTGTTGAAGTTTCTGCACCTAACTTTGAATACGCTCTGGCTGCGTACTACTTAATTGCACCATCGGAGTGCTCTTCTAACTTGGCACGTTTTGACGCGATGCGTTATGGCTTGCGTGTTGGTGATGTAGATGGAGCATCAGCTGAATCAGTAATGAATCTGACCCGTGAAGTTGGATTTGGTAAAGAGGTAAAGCGCCGCATTATCTTGGGAACTTATGCATTGTCATCTGGTTACTACGATGCCTATTACGGCAGTGCACAAAAGGTTCGCACACTTATTACTCAAGATTTTACAAAGGCTTTTGAAAAAGCTGATGTTTTAGTTTCTCCAACATGCCCTACAACCGCATTTAAGATCGGTGAAAAGGCAAATGATCCGCTTGCTATGTACCTCAATGACATCGCAACGATTCCGGTCAATATGGCCGGCATCGGTGGAATGTCACTTCCTTCAGGTTTGGCAGATGAGGATGGATTACCTGTTGGTTTCCAGATCATGTCACCTGTTATGAAGGATGAACGCATGTACTCAGTAGGTGCTGCCCTTGAAGCTGCCTTGCTTACTAAGTGGGGTGCGCCATTACTGGATAAGGCTCCACTTCTAGGAGGTGCGCGATGACGCTTTCATATGATGATGTAGTTGCTAAGTACGAGCCAGTACTTGGTCTTGAGGTACATGTTGAACTCAATACAAACTCAAAGATGTTTTGTGGTTGCAGCACCGTTTTTGGTGCAGAACCAAATACTCAAACCTGTCCGGTCTGTCTAGCTCTGCCTGGTGCTTTGCCTGTCGTCAATGAAAAGGCGATTGAATCAACAATCAAAATCGGCTTGGCGCTTAACTGTTCAATCGCACCATTTTCACGTTTTGCTCGCAAGAATTACTTCTACCCAGATATGCCAAAGAACTTTCAGATCTCTCAGTATGACGAGCCAATTTGTGTCGATGGTTATGTAGATGTTGAAATTGAGACCGATGAAGGTCCAAAGAAGTTCCGTGTTGAGGTTGAAAGAGTTCACATGGAAGAGGACACCGGTAAGTCTTTGCACGTAGGTGGAGCAACTGGACGTATCCATGGTGCCGAGTACTCATTGCTTGATTACAACCGTGCAGGTATTCCATTGGTTGAAATCGTTACCAAGATCGTTCCAGGCACAGGCAAGTATGCGCCAGAGGTTGCTAAGGCTTATGTAGCTGAACTTCGCGATATTTTGCGCGCTCTAGGTGTCAGCGATGTGAAGATGGAGCAAGGATCGTTGCGTTGTGATGCAAATGTTTCCTTACGTTTAATTGGTGCTGAAAAGCTAGGTACCCGTAGCGAGACTAAGAATGTGAACTCTTTGCGTTCAGTAGAGCGCGCAGTTCGCGGCGAGATGATTCGCCATGCAGAGTTGCTAAACGCAGGTGGGCGAGTAGTTCAAGAGACCCGTCACTTCCAAGAGGACACAGGGCTAACTCGTTCAGGTCGATCCAAGGAACAAGCCGAGGATTATCGTTACTTCCCAGAGCCTGATCTAGTGCCAGTTGCACCAGATGCTGCATGGATCGAAACACTGCGCGCAGGATTGCCAGAGCGTCCATCAATTCGTCGTAAGCGTTTGCAAGAGGCATGGGCTGTTCCTGAAAAGGAAATGGCTGCGATGATCAACGCAGATGTTCTAGATATTGTTGAAGCAACAGTGCTTCTTGGTTCAGATCCGTCAAAGGCACGCAGTTGGTGGCTTGGTGAGATCTCAAGAATTGCAAATGATAAGGATGTTGCAATTGCAGACCTTGCGATCACTCCACAAGATGTGGCAGAGATCGTGGCACTTGTTAATGCGGGAGAACTTACCGACAAGCTTGCCCGTCAAGTAGTCGAAGGTGTTATCGCTGGTGAAGGTAAGCCATCAGAAGTTGTGGCAAAGCGCGGTATTAAAGTTGTAAATGATGACGGCGCACTTATGGCAGCTATTGAAAAGGTTTGTGCTGATCAAGCAGAAACTGCAGAGAAGGTTCGCAACGGACATTTGCCTGCAGCAGGTGCTTTGATTGGTGCGGTCATGAAAGAGACAAAGGGCCAAGCAGATGCTGCTCGCGTACGAGAGCTTCTACTTGGCCACCTTGGTCAAGGTAACTAATTTCTAGTTAGTGAAAGCCTGCGCCTTCTGTTTCAACTAGTGACTCTTTACCAATATTGATAAAGAAGAACAGCACAATCGCGCCTATAAACAGAAGCGCTGCGCTGAACTTAAATGCAACTGTAAAGCCATGTGTCATTGCATATGGCATTACCTTTTCACCGAGTTGAGTATTTGCAGCGGCAAATGTGGTTGTAGCTGAGGCAGCAATTGTGTTGAGCAGCGCGGTTCCGAGCGAGCCACCAATCTGCTGGCTGGTGTTAACCATCGCACTTGCAACACCTGTGTCATGGTTTGAAACTCCATGAAGTGATGTAGAAGTAAGTGGAATAAAGACTAACGCCATACCGCTAGACATGATTAACAATGATGGTAAAACATGTGTTGTATATGAGGTTTCAGGGGTAATACGGGTCATCAGTAATAGACCAACGCTTGCCGCTAATAAGCCTGGAACCATCAAAGGCTTAGGTCCAACCTTTGGAAGCAATGTGGATGCGATTCCGGCAAAGACAATAATTCCTGCCGTAAATGGAAGGAATGCAAAGCCTGACTTAAGTGGGCTGTATCCCAAAATGACCTGAAGGTATAAACCTAGGAACAAGAACATTGAGAACAATCCCGCACCTACAACAAGTGAACCTAGGTATGAACCACCACGGTTGCGCTCTGTTACTACGCGAAGTGGCATTAGTGGATTCTTAACGCGCATTTCAATTGCCACGAAGACAACAAGAAGCACAACGGCCACAATCAAGAATGTGATTGTGAGTGGATCAGACCAACCCTTCAGTGCAGCCTCATTGAAACCATATGTCAGTGAGAATAAACCTGCAGTTGCGGTAATGACGCCCGGAATATCGTAGGTGTTATCTCCCTGCGCCTTTGACTCCTTAACAAATTTAATTGCCAAGATTGCAACCAAGATTGCGATTGGAGTATTTACTCCAAGACACCAACGCCAGGAGAAGAACTCAGTTAGCGCGCCACCCAAGATCAGACCAATTGCTGCGCCTCCACCAGAAATCGCACCAATCACACCAAAGGCCTTTGCTCGCTCCTTTGGAACTGTAAAGGTAACTGAGATGATCGATAGAGCAGCCGGTGCAAGTAATGCACCAAAAACACCTTGAAGTGCGCGGGATGCGAAAAGTAATCCCTGATTTGAGGCGATACCACCAAGAGCAGATGCTGCCGCAAATCCAATTAATCCGATTAAGAAGATCTTTCTACGGCCCATGTAATCACCGATACGTCCACCCAGTAGCAACAATGAACCGAAGGCCAAGGTGTATGCGGTAATGACCCAATGCTGATTAGCATCTGAGATTCCTAGGTCAACCTTTGCGCTTGGGATCGCGATATTCATGATCGAGCTGTCCAGAACAATCATTAACTGTGCGGTTGCGACGACAAACAAAGTTCGCCATCTTGTTGGATCTAGGGTTTGGGCAGATGAGGACTGTGACACGTTAAGACTCCAATTATTCGACTGATAAATAAGTTATCAAGAGGGTAGAATTCTCTCATGCCTAACATGAAGCCGCGCTCTAATGTGGTCACTGATGGACTTGAAAGAGCGCCAGCCCGCGGAATGTTGCGCGCAGTTGGCATGGGTGATGAGGATTGGGTAAAGCCTCAAATTGGTATTGCATCTTCATGGAATGAAATCACTCCATGCAATCTCTCTTTAGATCGTCTAGCCAAGGCATCAAAGCAAGGTGTAATTGATGCAGGTGGATTCCCAATGCAGTTTGGAACTATTTCAGTTTCTGATGGAATCTCAATGGGTCACGAGGGTATGCACTTTTCTCTTGTATCCCGTGAAGTGATTGCAGACTCTGTTGAATGTGTAATGCAGGCAGAGCGCTTGGATGGAATGGTGACCTTTGCAGGTTGCGATAAATCACTTCCAGGAATGATGATGGCTGCAGCACG
>JBFYOY010000009.1:0-11020 GCA_041303575.1 Actinomycetes bacterium | reverse complement strand
CAATCGGTGCTGTTCGTTCCAGTGATCTACTGAAACAACGATCGCAATCATCGGTATTGGTCGCAGGGATCAAGGTTGCGATGCAGACCCCACCGGTGCGTTCAGGTAAACGTGTCATTTTCCTAACCCTTGATGATGGATATGGACTAAGCGATTCAACATTTTTTACAGATGTTCAGGGCGAGTACGCCAATGTCTTGTATTCGACATCGCTGCTACTTGTCAGGGGCGTAACCCGCAGAACAGGTGCCAGAGGCATCTCTATCAGGGCCACTGGGGCATGGGATTTACGTGCCGCTTACGAAAGTTGGAGCGCTAAACAAAGTACGCTCGCAATATGACAACAGAAAGCGCGCCAACCCAGGCAACGATTCTGCATGTCGATATGGATGCATTCTTCGCATCAGTTGCAGAAAAAGATGATCCATCACTAAAGGGAAAAGCTGTTGTTATCGGAATGGGTGCACGCGGAGTTGTATCTGCGGCAAATTATGAAGCGCGCAAATTTGGTGTTCACTCTGCGATGCCGGTGGGACAAGCACGTCGCTTAGCACCGCATGCAATCTTCTTGCCGGTTGATATGGCGCGGTACCAAGAGGTTTCAGGGCACATCATGGAGATCTTTGAAAGCTTTACTCCCAATGTTGAGCCGGTATCAGTTGATGAAGCCTTTCTTGATGTAACCGGTGCAAAGAAGTTATTGGGTACCGGTCGCGAGATTGCAGCTGCGATCCGTGCCAAGGTTGAGGCGCAAGAGGGAATTACCTGTTCTGTTGGAATAGCGCCATCAAAGTTCATTGCAAAGCTGGCTTCTACTCATTGCAAACCTAATGGAATGCTTGAAATCACCAGCGATCGCATTCTTGAGTTTCTGCATCCACTACCAATCTCAGCAATGTGGGGAGTAGGGCCAAAGACGGCAGAGGTACTAGAGCGTTTAGGTCTACGCACCATTGAAGATATTGCAAAACTTCCTCGAACAACTTTGATTCGCGCAGTAGGGGAAGCAGCTGGTGCAACCTTGCATGAACTTTCTTGGGGCCGTGATTATCGCGATGTTGCACCGCAAGATGCAGAAAAAAGTATTAGCGCCGCCGAAACCTTTCCAACAGATCTAGATAACCCCGAAGAGATTCTTCGCGAATATTTACGGCTATGTGAACGTGCAACATCAAGGCTGCGGGATAAAGGGTTGTTTGCCAAGACGATTTCAATCAAGGTTCGCTTTGGAGATTTCTCTACGATCAATCGTTCAAAGACCTTGCCACTGCCAATCGATAGCACCCATGATGTGTACGAGGTTGTAAAGGGCTTGTATGAAGCGCTGCGCATTGAACGAGCCCGCCTACGTTTAGTTGGCGTATCCCTTGAAAACTTAAGTGAGGGCGCACCAGTTCAAATGATCCTGGGCGAGCGCGAAAAGGGGTGGCGTGAGGCAGAAGGTGCCATGGATAAGGCCCGCGAGCGCTTTGGCCATGGCTCTGTGCGTCCTGCGCGTTTGATTAAGCCATCTGCAGAAGATGCTGAGGAGTAGTAAAAGAAGTAGCGGGCAATCACAATCTGTTCTATTGTGGGGTCATGCCTTTATCAGATCGTGAAAAGCGCCTCCTAGAAGAGATGGAGGCTGCCCTTTTAACTGAGGATCCACGCCTCGTTTCAGCTCTCTCTTCAAAGGCGCCGGTTTCACCATCCCGTAACCGCATTATGGCTGGTGCAGGGTTAATCCTTTTGGGTCTGATTACCCTCTTTGGTGGCCTTATCTCTCAGGTAACACCAATCGGAATCCTTGGCTTTGTGATCGCTCTGGGCGGGGTAATCACCGCAATCTCATCGATCTCACCTATGGTGCGTGGGGTTCGCAAGCCTTCATCACGGACAAATTTGAGCGCTCGCCTTGAGCAGCGTTGGGATAACCGCTCCAACGAGGAGTAAATCCAGCTAAAAGCTTCACCTAGGCCCCTCCTTGTGAGGGGCTTTTTTCATGCTCGCCGGGTGGGGAGAGGTGGGGCGGAAATGGGTAAAAAGTGGGAAAAGGTGGTTGAAAAAGGGGAAAAGTGGAGTAAAGTGGGGAATTAAGCGGGCACGGAAGTCCGCGGCGAACCTGGGGAAGGGGGCGCTGAAAATGTTTCTAGGCACCCACGAGCCACGTCTTGATGACAAAGGTCGCTTGATCCTTCCCGCGAAATTCCGCGAAGAGCTTGCTGCAGGTTTAGTTATTACTAAAGGACAAGAACGTTGCCTTTATGTTTTTCCTTCACAAGAGTTTTCAGTAATTACAGAGACGCTAAAACAAGCGCCAGTCACTGCAAAATCAGCACGTGATTACAGCCGTGTGATGTTTGCTGGCGCACACGATGAAATTCCTGATCGTCAAGGTCGCGTAACAATTCCTCAATCACTTCGCACTTATGCAGGATTAGAAAAAGAGTGCGTTGTTATTGGTGCAAATACTCGCGTTGAAATTTGGGACGCAACTGCATGGAATGAATATTTAACAGATCGTGAAAAGAGCTTCGCAGATGTTTCAGAGGAGGTCTTTCCAGGTTTGTTCTAACTCTCATTTGTGGCCACTGCCGACCCTTCGAACGTAGCGACGCCCCTTCCCCGGCGCCGTTGCAACACAAAGATCCGTCGGCCGGCAGTGACCAGAGATGAGAGTCGCAAGGAAAGAAGCAAGTAATGCATCAACTAGAGGTAAAGGGGGAAGAGATGACAAGCACGACTGAACATATATCTGTAATGCGCGACCGATGTGTCGATCTCTTGTCTCCAGCAATTGCCGCCTCAAGCAATCCAGTTGTTGTGGATGCAACCTTAGGTCTAGGCGGACATACAGAGGCTCTACTTCAAAAGTTTCCACACCTTACTGTTATCGGAATTGATCGTGACTTAGATGCGATTGCAAAGGCCACAGAGCGCCTTGCGCCATTTGCAGATCGTCTCAAGGTTGCACACTCAACCTTCGATGGCATTGCAGATGTAGTTGCTCGCTTTGGTTACACAAAGATCGATGGGGCACTTTTCGATCTAGGTGTTTCATCGATGCAGCTTGATCAAGCAGAACGTGGTTTCTCTTACTCACAAGACGCACCCCTTGATATGCGCATGGATCGCACTCAATCGCTCACAGCGGGGGAGATCATCAATACTTACGAGCCAGGTCAATTGGTTCGCATCCTTCGCACCTACGGTGAAGAAAAGTTTGCTACACGCATCGTCGAATCAATTGTTAAGCAACGTGCAATCGCTCCTATGAATTCAACAGCGCAGCTAGCAACCCTAGTAAAAGAGGCTATTCCTGCTGCTACTCGTCGCACTGGTGGCAACCCTGCAAAGCGCACTTTCCAAGCGCTTCGTATCGAAACCAATGACGAACTCGGCACGATTACCCGCGCACTTCCTGCAGCGCTAGAGCTGCTCAATGTCGGTGCTCGTTTAGTTGTCATGTCATTCCAATCTCTCGAAGATCGCATTGTTAAGCAGCTCTTTGTTGCATCTACAACATCAGGAACTCCGCGCGATCTTCCATTTGATCTTCCTGAATTTGCCGCAAAGTTTTCAATGATCACTCGCGGAAGCGAGACGCCAACCGATGCCGAGCTCGAAGAGAACTCACGTTCTCAATCAGTACGTCTTCGCGCAATCGAAAGGGTGGCCGCGTAATGGCTATGACAGCGCTAGCTCCAGCGATTACTCGCTCTAAAGAAATTTTCGCCGAGAAGACATCACAAGTTGCTCTCAAGCTTGTGCCCGATCTTTCCGACGGAAAGCAAGCCGATCGTAAGTTCTTTGCAATCTTTGTCTCTGTTGTTGGCGGTATTGGTCTCATGCTTCTTCTCCTGATCAATACCTTGCTGGCACAAGATGCATTTGAGTTAACAAATCTCAAGCTAGAGGCAAAGCTAGTAAGTGATGAACGCGAAGCAATCGCACGGCAAATAGACAAGATCTCTTCCCCAGAAGCTCTTGCAAACTCTGCAACAGCATTAGGCATGAAGCCTTCTGAAAATCCAACTTTCTTATCACTTGATAAGACAGTTATTGAGGTTCCGGTGAAGAATGGGTAATTTCTCTTTAGCGCACACAAGAATCAGAGTTTTGGTTCTTATCCTTGCGGTTGTCATGTTTCTCTTTGGATTACGCCTTGTGCAGGTCCAAGCGCTACAGGCAGGCAGTTATCGCGAGCGTGCAGTCAATGAGATGGAAAAGGTAAAGACTCTTCAGGCACCACGCGGAGATATCACCGATATTAATGGTGTGCCTTTTGCCCGCAGCGTTGCTGCAACAAGCATCGTTGTCGATCAAACACAGATTACTGATCCAGCAAAGGTTGCAGCCTTTGTTGCTCCAATTCTTGGCATGAAGGTTTCAGAGGTTCAAGAGTCTTTAACTGGAACACGCAAGTGGAGCATGGTGGCTAGAAATGCAAAGCCAGCCACATGGTTAAAGCTGACCTCAGCAATTGATCAGTACAACGCACAATTTAAGGCCATGAGCCCAGAGCGCATTATTGGATTCTTTCCAGAGCGCAGTTATGTCCGCGAGTATCCATCGGGCAGTTTGATCGCTTCGCTGATTGGTTTTGTAAATCACGATGGCGTGGGTGCGACAGGACTTGAATCAAGTATGAACTCAACCATCAAGGGCATCGATGGCAAGTACTCGTATGCAAATGGTTATAAGGCTGAAATCCCTGGGTCGCAATCTGAAATTATCCCCGCACAATCTGGAACCTCAGTACGTCTGACCGTTGATCGAGATATTCAATGGGTAGCCTCGAAGGCGATTGCAGATGCTGTTAAATCATCTCGCGCTTTAAGCGGAACTGTAATTGTTATGGATCCAAAGACAGGTCACATCTTGGCCCATGCAACTGCGCCAACCTTTGATCCAAATGACACAACAAAGGTTTCCTTGGTTGCGATGCGCAATCCATCTGTACTGGATGTTTACGAGCCAGGTTCGACCGGCAAGGTTATGACTGTCGCAGCTGCGATGGAAGAAAAGAAAATCACACCAACAACGGTTTTGACTGTACCTGACAAACTCAAGCGCTCAGTGAAGGTCTTTAGCGATCATGATCCGCATCCAACTCAGCGATTGACTACTTCAGGAATTCTTGCTGTTTCAAGTAACACAGGATCAATCAAGATCGGTGAGATGATCTCTAATGACAAGCTATACGACTACCTAACAAAGTTTGGAATTGGAACCAAAACAGGTTCTGGCTTGCCGGGTGAATCTCGCGGAATCCTTCCTAAGGTAGCGGATTGGTCTGGAACAACAGCTCCAACAGTTGCATTCGGTCAGGGTTATTCAGTAACAGCGATGCAAGCGACAAGCGTCTTTGCAACGATTGCAAATGATGGAGTTCGAGTTTCTCCAACAGTAATTGCTGGAACAAGTGACTCAAGTGGCAATTACACACCATCTGCAGCCCGTGAAAATGTACGTGTCATCAGCGCTGATACCGCTGCAAATATGCGACTGATGATGGAGAGCGTTGTATCGGCAAATGGAACCGCGCCATCTGCAGCAATTCCTGGGTATCGCGTAGCTGGTAAGACAGGTACCGCCCAGCGCATTGATGACACATGTGGCTGCTACCGAGGCTACACAGCATCATTTATTGGTTTTGCACCAGCTGACAAACCAGCATATGTAATCTCAGTGACAATCCAAGATCCAAAGGGTTTGCACTGGGGTGGATATCTTGGAGGGCCAGTTTTCAAAAAGGTGATGTCTTTTGTTCTTCAATCCAAGGGAATTGCACCAACTGGTGCAGTAGTAGATCCAATCCCATTGACTGAAAAGCAGCTCATAGCTGAAAGAAAGTTGATTGAAAAAAAGAAGGCAGCAAGTGACAAGACCAATTGAGGAGTTCAATAGAACTGTTGAATCTGCAGCGGCAATTGCAAGCGCAGATCTGATTGGTGATGCATCTGTCGTAATTACTGGATTAACGCTTTCAAGCAAGGATGTACAAGAAGGCGATCTATTCATCGCTTTGCCTGGCGAAAAGACCCACGGAGCAGAGTTCATTGCAGATGCGTTGTCTAGGGGAGCCGTTGCAGTTTTAACCGATGCAGCAGGTGCATTGAAGGCACAGGGAGTTCCGACAATTGTTAGTAGCAATCCCCGCCGTGCAGCTGGGGTAATTAGTGCATGGTTTTACAGAGAACCAATGCGAGATCTTTACTCTGTAGGTGTTACAGGTACAAATGGCAAGACGACAGTTACAACGCTGCTGCATCAGATTATGTCTGCTGCAGGACGTGAAAGTGGGCTCATCGGCACCGTCGAAACTCGTATCGGGCAAGAGATAATTGCGAGCAAGCGAACCACCCCTGAAAGCAGCGATCTACAGGCGCTGTCAGCGGTAATGCGTGAGCGCCATATGCGAAACCTCGTGATGGAGGTTTCAAGCCATGCCATTTCACTTGAAAGAATTCGCGGCAGCCACTTTGCACTTGTCGCATTTACAAATCTCTCACAAGATCACTTGGATTTTCATAAAACAATGCAGGCCTACTTTGAAGCAAAGGCAAAACTTTTTACATACGAGTTTGCCGACTTGGCGGTTATCAACATCGATGATTCTTATGGCCAGAAGCTCAAGGAGCTAACTGAACTGCCCGTCATGACTGTTTCGCGTCACAACCACGAAGCCACCTGGCACTACGTAACAATCTCAAAGGATTATGTCGGGGCACATGTTGCAATCAGAGGCAGCGGTGGAATTCTTATAGAAGGCAAGGTCCACCTGCATGGGGGATATAACTTCGACAATCTATTAATGGCTGTGGCGATTGCAACTGAAAGCGGAATCGATCCCATTGATATTGCTGCAATTTTTCCGCAGTTAACAGGAGCAGCTGGTCGTCTTGAATCTGTGCGCCTGGGGCAAAACTTCACAGCGCTAGTTGATTATGCACATTCTCCCGATGCGGTGGCACGGGTTCTTGAGACTGCACATGAAATTAGCGATGGTCGCGTTATTGCGGTGCTGGGGTGTGGCGGAGATCGAGATGCATCAAAGAGAGCGCTTATGGGTAAAGCATTACATGAAGGTGCAGATGTAGCTATCTTTACAAGCGATAACCCACGCAGCGAAAAACCCGAAGCGATCTTGGTGCAAATGACCCTTGGTTTAGATATCACCGAACCTAGTGCGGTTATTCAGGACAGAGCAGAGGCAATTAAGGCTGCTGTCAATGAAGCAAAAGATGGAGATTTGGTCATTGTTTTAGGAAAGGGCCATGAAAAAGGTCAGGAAATCAATGGAGTCGTTCACCCATTTGATGATCGCGTAGAACTAGCAAGAGCTATCGAGGATAAGAAATGATCACCTTAACTGCGGGAGAAATCGCACTTTTGATCGGTGGAGAGCTCCATTGCGATAAAGACTTGCTGGTTTCAAAGGCCCCAGTTTTTGACTCTCGTAAAGCAACTCCGGGTTGCATCTTTCTTGCATTACAGGGCGAGTTTGCTGATGGACATGATTATGCAGCTGATGCATATCGAGCAGGTGCAATGTTTTCGATTACTACCAAACGAATCGATGGTCCTTGCATAGTCGTGAAGGATGTTATCGAAGCACTTTCGATCTTGGCCGCTTTCGTGCGCAAACGTTTGACCAACCTAAAAGTTATTGGCATCACTGGCTCACAAGGCAAGACAAGCACCAAGGATTTATTGACGCATATGTTGACTCAGGTGGGTCCAACGGTCTCACCTGCAGGCTCCTTTAACAATGATTTAGGTTTACCAATTACCTTGTTGGAATGTGATGAAAAAACTCAGTTCTGTGTTCTTGAAATGGGCGCACGCCATAAAGGTGATATCGCCCGACTATGCGAGATTGCACAACAGGATATTGGTGTGGTTCTTACCGTTGGAACCGCGCACCTAGGCGAGTTTGGATCTGTTGAAGCAATTGCTGAAACCAAATCTGAACTTATTCAAACCCTAAAGTCAGATGGAATTGCAATTTTGGGTAGCTATGACAAACACACAATTGCTATGGCAGCTTTGCATTCAGGCAGAGTCATTAGCTTCGGAAATGGCTGTGAGGTTCGGGCGGCTGAGGTTGAGATCCGAGAAGGAAGACCGCACTTTGATTTAGTTACTCCTTCGGGACGCAATCCAGTTGGTATGAGAATTGTTGGCGAGCACCACATCGCTAACGCGCTTGCAGCAGCAGCTGTAGGTACAGCTTTAGATTTACCAATCGAGATCATTGCAAACGCATTATCGACAGCTGAGAATGCAAGTAAATGGCGCATGGAGCTCCACGATCTCTTTGGGCTTTTATTGATCAATGATGCTTACAACGCTAACCCTGAATCTATGAGTGCGGCTCTTCGCTCATTGGTGCACTTTGCACAGGAGCGCGGGGGATTGTCCTGGGCATTCTTAGGAAAAATGCATGAACTCGGCGAGTCAAGCGCTGCCCGCCATGCATCCATTGGCACCCTTGCCCAAGAGATTGGAATCGATCACCTTGTAGCTATCGGGGCTCCTGAATACGGAACTACCCAAGCAGAGATGATCATCCATCACTTCGCCAGCATTGAAGAGGCTCTGAGTATTGCAGAGCATTTCTCCGCCGGTGATGTTGTTTTGGTAAAGGCGTCGCGTTCTGAAAGTTTTGAAGTATTGGCCCAAAAGTTAGAAAGTATTTGGTTGGACAAGAGTGGAGTTGAAAGTTGAGACAGATTCTTATCGCGGGAGCTTTCTCTCTGATCTTTTCACTTTTTGGAACCAAGGTTTTGATTGGTGCATTGGCCAAAAAGGGTTACGGTCAGATTATTCGTGATGATGGTCCAAGCACTCATCACATCAAACGTGGTACTCCGACAATGGGCGGAATCATCTTTATCGTTGCAGCAATTCTTGGATACCTTGCCGCTCACTTGGTCACGGGCAATGCGGTTACGGTCTCTGCGCTTCTGGTAATGGGTCTAGTTGTAGCTTTGGGATTTATTGGTTTTCTTGATGATTGGCTCAAGGTTTCACGCCAAAACTCTCGAGGATTGCCGGGGCGTTACAAGCTTTTAGGTCAAGCAATTGCAGCAGGTGTATTTGGATACCTCGGCCTGCAGTTTGCCGACAATGATTCGCTCACTCCTATCTCTGAATACCTATCAGGGGTTCGCGAGACAACAATTTACCTTGGACCTGCACTTGTCATCATCTTTATCATCATCATGGTGATGTCGGCCAGTAACGGCGTAAACCTGACAGATGGTTTGGATGGACTTGCAACCGGTGCTTCCATCATGACATTCCTGGCCTTTGTATTAATTGGCGTGTGGGAGTTTGGACAAAGCTGTTCACTTAACGCTGCAGCAGGATGTTATGCGGTTCGCGATCCGCTAGACCTTGCAGTGCTTGCAGCAGCCTTTGCTGCAGCATGCACAGGCTTCTTGTGGTGGAACACACCGCCAGCAAAGATCTTTATGGGTGACACAGGTTCTCTTGCTCTAGGTGGCGCAATTGCAGGGCTTGCAGCCACTTTACGTGTGGAACTTCTACTGATTCCATTGGGTGGTTTATTTGTAATCATCACAATGTCTGTTTTGATTCAAACTCTTTACTTCAAGGCCACTGGTGGCAAGCGCATCTTTAAGATGGCACCGCTACATCACCACTTTGAGTTAGTTGGTTGGGAGCAGATAACAATCGTCATCCGTTTCTGGATCATCGCCGGACTTTGCGTGGCTGTAGGCCTTGGACTTTTCTATGCGCAATGGGTCGCCAAATAATTCATGACAACTGATTTTGCTCACAAAAATATTCTGGTTCTTGGCGCTGGGGTAACTGGAACTTCAGTTGCACGCTTTCTTGAATCTTGTGGTGCAAAGATCACATTGGTGGACGATAACGCGGCAGGTGCGACAAAGCCGGCAGATGTAAAGTTAGATAACTTTGACGGTGTTGTGATTTCTCCAGGGTGGAGACAAGACCACCCGCTGGTCCAGCAGATTCTCAAGAGCGGTATTGATTTACTCAATGAAGTAGATATCGCTTGGGATTTGCGAAGCAAACGTGCTCCGCATCAAAAGTGGATTGCGATAACCGGGACAAATGGGAAAACTACAACCGTTGAAATGACCGCTGCTATTTTGCAAGCCGCTGGGATCAAAGCTGTAGCTTGTGGAAATGTTGGCGATACCGTAATTGACGCGGTTGATCGTGATGATGCATATGATGTTTTGGTTTTAGAGCTTTCTAGCTTCCAGTTGCATTGGGCGAAGCAAGCCTGTTTTGAGGCTGCAGCAATTCTAAACATCGCCGATGATCACTTGGATTGGCACGGAAGTTTTGATGCTTATGCAGATGCGAAGTTTTCTATTTTGGAACGGGCCGAGAACGCCATTCTCAACGCTGATGATGGTCCTGTAGTTGTACGAGCTAATCGATTTAAGGGCCGCAAAGTCTTCTTCTCCCTAAATACTCCTGCGCCTGGCGAAATAGGTGTTGTAGAAGAGCTCTTGGTTGATCGTGCATTTGTAGCCGATTCTCAAGAGGCAGCGATGATTTGCGAGCTAGTAGACATAGTTCCCACCGTCCCGCATAACGTTTCAAACGCTCTGGCCGCCGCAGCTTTGGCACGTGCAATCAATGTGTCCCATGAAGATATTCAAAGAGCGCTCAAGCAGTTTCGCCCTGGTCGCCACCGCATCGAAACTATTCATGAATCAGATGGCGTCACATGGGTTGATGATTCAAAGGCCACAAACCCACATGCAGCGGCTGCTTCTTTGATGTCACATCTATCTGTTGTGTGGATTGCTGGTGGGTTAGCAAAGGGCGCTGATATCGAACCAGTCGTTCAACGTTGTGCTCCACGAATCAAAGCGGCGTTGCTCATCGGTGCCGATCGCATGCTGATTGAAGCTGCGTTGATTAAGCACGCGCCAAATGTTCCTCGTGTACTTATTGATACTCCTGCTGATTATCAACGCGCAGGATCCTCTAACTCCTTTATGGAGTCAGTTGTTGCAGAGGCTGCAAA
>JBFYOY010000008.1:0-4083 GCA_041303575.1 Actinomycetes bacterium | reverse complement strand
AAGTAAGTTCCATGTGCTTGTCGCTCAACCTCTATTCCGTTTTGGTTTTCACCATAAAAGGGCTCGACAGCAGCAGCGATATTTGGCGGTTGCTGCAGCGTGATGGCTGTGAAGCCGCCAGCGGCAAAGATGCCGCTGGCGACCACAACCGCAAGTAACTTCTTGCGATTACTCATGTATTACATGCCACCCTTTGCGCCGTACTTTTCATCATCCATTGCAATTGCTTTTACAGGTGCCTTGAATGTGAGAGTTTCGCCGTTACTGAATTCGAGGGTCATATCAACCTCATCGCCAGCATTAAGTGCCTGATTAAGTTCCATAAGCATGACATGCCATCCACCCATGCGAAGTTCAACTGTTCCGTTAGCTGGAATAGTCAGACCATCTTCAGCGGCTTTCATGACCCCATCAATGACTTCATGGATTTCGACTATTCCGGCTACCGGACTTGATCCACCAACAAGGGTTACATCCTCGTCGGAGCCGTTTGTGAGTGTCATAAATGATCCAGTCATGGCCTTGCCAGTTTCAGCATTGATGAATGAAATCTCATCAATAGCGCGAACAACAGGATCAGACATAGCGATAGCAGGGCCTTCTTCGGCGCTTGAACAAGCCGACAAGGCAAATACCGATACAAAAGCTGCCAATGCAGCAGCCAACTTCTTGAATTTCATTTTTCCTCTTTCATAGATACTTAAATTCACATGCAGCCCCGTTGGCTGAATGTGTTAATTAATTAAGTATTGAAAGCGGTGGCCCTCGTAAGAAATACGAGGCCGATAAAAAGAACTCTTTAACACGGGCAACAAAGACAAAGACCAAACCAGTTTCAGGGGTGACAACCAGGGCAAATTGTTGAATAACCACCGGGACAAGAACTGATTCAATCAATGAAGTCAGATGCAGAACAATCTGATCAAAGCGTGCAACCAGCTGGTATCCAATCAACCCGCCAATCAAGTGCGAGAAGATCATGGAGTTACCTGTTGACCCACCACCAAAGAGAAAGTGGCCAAAGATCTGCGCAATTAAAGCAAGAAACGCTAAACGCGGTCCCTCTAATTCAGTTGGAAATGAGATCGATACTCCGCCGACAATGAGTATTGAGAAAACAATGATGTTTGGAATTGAAATGAAGTCTCCGCCACCGATTGCGTGGCTAACTAAGACGGAAGCCAACAAGCCGCAATAGGCAACTATTCCGCGCGCCAGCTTCATTCGGGTAGAATACTTTAGGTGAGGCGATTACTGATAGCGGTTTCTGTGTTATCTATCGCTCTATTCTCTTTAGGTTCGCTTCCTGTAGCGCAAGCACATGTCAGTGTGATCAAAACTGTTCCTCAATACCAATCAACGATTGAAGAGTTACCATCGCAGATCACAATTACCTTTAGTTCACCGCTTGTGGTTTTGGGTTCAAAAAATCCCAACACAATCACAGTGCTAAATCCCAATAAGAAATCTGTGGCTCTTCAGGATGCAACGGTTGATGGTGCCGTTATCTCTGTTCCAATCAATACAAGCAACCCGGTTGCAGGCGTCTACACAGTTCGTTATCGCGTCGTTTCAACTGATGGCCATGGAGTCTCGGGTAGCTACAGCTTTGCGGTTTCGACCGGAGAAGAGGCCCAACCTTTGCCTGCAGCCACAACCGATCAGGGGCATGGTTTCTGGCATTTACACCTAACCCATGTGCTCCAGGGGGCAGGGGCGCTGCTGGGGATCGGGGCTTGGGCGCTTTACCGCCTTCGTTTTGCGCCTCGGAAATAAAGGCTCTAGATTTGGCGTTAGCACTCTCGGGGTGCGAGTGATAAAGCCCCCCGCTTAACGCAGGACTAAACACAAGGAGCACAACTCATGGCAAAGCAGATTGCCTTTAATGAAGAAGCACGTCGCGGTCTAGAGCGCGGCATGAATATCTTGGCCGATGCGGTCAAGGTAACCCTTGGACCTCGTGGACGTAACGTCGTTCTCGAGAAGAAGTGGGGCGCCCCAACAATTACTAATGATGGCGTTTCCATTGCAAAGGAAATTGAACTTGATGATCCATGGGAAAAGATCGGCGCAGAGCTAGTAAAGGAAGTTGCAAAGAAGACTGATGATGTTGCCGGTGACGGAACAACAACTGCAACTGTTTTGGCTCAGGCACTAGTACGTGAAGGTCTACGTAACGTTGCAGCCGGATCAAACCCAATGGCGCTAAAGCGAGGAATTGAAAAGGCTGTCGCTGAAATCGTTGCTGAGCTTCTCTCAATGGCTAAAGCTGTTGACTCAAAGGAGCAGATCGCTGCGACCGCATCTATCTCTGCAGCAGATGCGACTATCGGCGAGATGATCGCTGAGGCGATGGACAAGGTTGGAAAAGAAGGCGTAATCACAGTAGAAGAGTCAAATACCTTTGGTCTAGAGCTAGAGCTCACTGAAGGTATGCGCTTTGATAAGGGTTACATCTCTCCATACTTTGTAACTGATCAGGATCGCATGGAAGTTGTTCTTGAGGATGCATATGTATTGATCGCTAACTCAAAGATTGCAAACATTAAGGATCTAGTTCCAGTACTTGAAAAGGTTATGCAATCAGGCAAGCCACTTTTGATCATCGCTGAAGATGTCGAAGGTGAAGCGCTCGCAACATTAGTTGTTAACAAGATTCGCGGAACATTCCGTTCAGCAGCTGTTAAGGCACCTGGCTTTGGAGATCGTCGCAAGGCGATGCTTCAGGACATTGCAATTCTTACAGGTGCAACTGTTATCTCAGAGGAAGTTGGACTTCGTCTAGATGCAGCAGAGCTTGATCTATTAGGTAAGGCTCGCAAGGTTGTTATCAGCAAGGAAGAGACAACAATCGTTGAAGGCGCTGGAGATGACGCACAGATCAAGGGTCGCGTACAGCAGATCCGTAACGAGATCGAGAGTTCAGATTCAGATTACGACCGCGAGAAGTTGCAAGAACGTCTTGCAAAGCTTGCTGGTGGCGTAGCTGTTATCAAGGCAGGTGCTGCAACTGAGGTAGAACTCAAGGAGCGCAAGCACCGCATTGAAGACGCGGTTCGCAATGCAAAGGCTGCAGTAGAAGAAGGAATCGTTGCCGGTGGTGGCGTTGCACTTCTGCAAGCAGGAACTGCAGCATTCAAGAAGCTAACTGGATTAACTGGTGATGAAGCAACTGGTGCAAAGATTGTTGAATACGCAATCGAAGCTCCAATCAAGCAGATCGCAGTTAACGCAGGACTCGAAGGCGGAGTTGTTGTTGAGAAGGTACGTCACCTTCCAGCAGGACAAGGTCTTAACGCTGCAACAGGCGAGTATGTAGACATGATCAAATCTGGAATCATCGATCCAGCAAAGGTGACACGTTCTGCATTACAAAACGCTGCATCAATCGCTGCGCTGTTTATTACAACAGAAGCGGTTATTGCAGATAAGCCTGAGAAGGCAGCAGCTGCCCCACAAGGTGGCGGAGATATGGACTTCTAAACCATTCAATTAAGCGTAACGCCGTCTCTGATTAACACAGAGGCGGCGTTCTGCTTTACCCTTAGACCATGGCCAAGAACAAGAAGAGCACCGCTGTTGCCTTTGATGCACAGGATCTTGCCCGCAACGCCGCACTTGATCAGGCAGAAAAGAAGGATCAAGTTGGCGGATTTGTTTCAGTTGATTTTGATGATGACAACCGCGTCGCAACATATTTATTTGAAGCAAACCTTGCTGGATACAAAGGTTGGCGTTGGTGCATCACCATTGCAAAGGTTGATGAGGATTCACAACCAACAATTTGCGATGTTGTAGTTCTTCCAGGTCCAGATGCGCTACGTGCACCTGAATGGATTCCATATCGCGACAGAATTTTGCCGGGCGATGTTGGCGTTGGCGATATTGTTCCAAGCGCACTTGATGACACTCGTTTAGTGCCTGGACAACAAGCACTTCCACAAGATGAAGATCTTGATACCGCGATGGCGATTGAACTTGGTTTAGGTCGCGCACGTGTTCTTTCAATTGAAGGCCGTGACCAGGCAGCAAAGCGTTGGTATGAAGGTGAGCGTGGACCTAACGCTCCCGTTGCCCAGTCAG
>JBFYOY010000007.1:0-6081 GCA_041303575.1 Actinomycetes bacterium | reverse complement strand
TAGTCACCTTGGTCATTTATTAGCCCTTTCCGCCTGTTAATTTGCATAGAGAAATGAGATTTCCTACCGCTGACCTTAAACCACACGCGCAGCCCTGATAGCGTTTGGGCATGATGCGCATAAAGAGAATGGGGCCTTTTGCCCTTGCTGGCGCACTGATTCTGGCGCTCTTAACAACACCAGCTGCGCCCGCCTTATCCTTCAAACAAATACCCGCAACTAACTGGGGACATATCTATGCAGGAACTGATGCGACTGTAACTCAAGCGGCACCTAGTAAGAGTAAAAATTTAGAGATCAAATCTAAGTTTGATGTTAAGTACAGCAACTTTCCTGATTGGGCTAAAAAAGAGGTACAGGCTGCAGTAGATATTTGGTCGGCTAACTTCAAATCCTCTGTCGTAATTACCGTTGATGCATCCTGGGGTCGTTCAAGTTCATGGGGCGTTTTAGGAAGTGCAAGACCCGGAAGTTTCTTCTCAGCATTTTCAGGTGCACCGGATCCATCTCTTTGGTACGCATCAGCTCTTGCAAACGCTTTAGCTGGCAAGGATTTAGATAAAGCCAATCCCGAAATGGTTATTCAGGTTAACTCTGCAGCGCCTTGGAACTCTCGAGGAGATGGAGTGCCATCAACTTCGGAGTATGACCTTCGATCTGTTTTCTTACATGAGATGGCACATGGTTTGGGCTTTCTCTCCAATGATGCTTACGATCCATTCTTTGGTCTTGGAAGCTTGGATCAACCAACACCATTTGATGCTTACCTCCAAACAATTGATGGGAAACGCTTAGCTGATTTACCAACACCTTCAAAGGAGCTAGGCGTTGCCCTTACAACCTCTCTTGTTTGGTCTGGCGCTAATGCAATCAAAGCCAATGGCGGCGAAAAGCCAAAGATGTATACACCTGCTCGTTATGAATCAGGTTCATCTGTATCTCATTTAGATGAAGCGACTTTTTCATCTTCTGGAGTTAATTCAGTTATGACGCCAAACCTTGACCCGGGTGAGGTATTTACAGAACCTGGAACATTACTGCTTGCAATGATGGAGGATTTACGTAACAAGCCTCCTGCTGGAGTTGCAACAGAGCTTCCGCAATCGCCACGTAATGCACAAGCATTCACTGGAAATTCCTCTGTGCTTGTTTCCTTTGATCCGCCAGTAAATCTGCGCACCGCACAGATAACTGAATATGTTATTAAAAACCCAAAGACTGGCATCGAGAAAAGATCCTTAACTAGCCCAGTCCTAATAACTGGCCTAAAAAATGGAACCTCATACACATTTAGTGTTGCGGCAAAAAATGCGCTTGGTGTATCAGACCCCGTTGTAACAAAGCCGGTTATTCCGCAAGCAGGTTGGAAGAGCAGTGTCTTAGATTCATCAGCGGATGGAAAGAGTGTTGCAAGCATTAACTTCAATGGAAAACCCGCCATTGCCTACACCGATACTAAAAAAGGTGATTTAAAGCTTGCAACCTTTAATGGCAAAACTTGGAACAAGATTACGGTGGATGGCGCTGGAGGATCTGCTGGACGAACCAACCACACAATTTCCGGCGCGATTTCCATGTGTGTGAACGGCAGCGGAGTAAAGCAAACTTTGCATATCTTCTATAGCGATGCGACTGAAAAAGATCTTCGCTACGCAGCCTTTAACGGCAAGAGCTTTACCTTTGAAACAGTAGATGGCAATGGTCCAGCTGTTAATGATTATGAGGATCCAGTAAGAGTTAGAACTTCTAGTGATGTAAGCGTCTCTAACGCTTGTGTGGCTACATCAAGTTCTGTCCAGGTTTTCTATCGTGATGAGAGCCAAGGTGTCTTGCTCGCAGCGGTCCACACAAAAGGTGCTGCCTGGAAGTACGAGTTAGTGGATGGCGATCGAAAAACTGATGGTCGCACAACTGGTGATGTTGGTTTTCACTTGCAAGCAATATTTGATGGCTCAACAACATATGTTGTATACGACTCTGTTGTTTCGATGAACCAAAAGAAAGAGATGACCGCTGGAGCTATCCGAGTTGCAACTCGTAAAGGGATAGAACCACAATCGTGGCAGTATCAAACATTAGATATCTCAACTGATGATGCTTTGATCTTTGGCTTTGATGTTGCATTGGCACGAACCACATCGGGAGTCTTTGCAACTTGGCTAGCAGCTTCAGCTGCTAGCGCGCCAAAGCCTGATCAGGTGCGATGGGCATCTCTTAGTGCGCCAACCAAGATCAATAAGTTAACTACTGAAAACTTTGGTACACCTGGTGCATTTATGACAACTGATGGAAGAACAATTATTTTCAACTGCCAAGAGAGATTATGTGCTTTAGATACCAGCAAGAAAGATCTTGGCCAATCTGCAATACGTTTAGTTAGCAGCACCCAAGGCCCTGAACCTACTCAGAGCGCTTGGGTGACTGTTAACAAAGTTAAATTCTTGCTTGCCACAATTAATGGCAAGCTTGCACTTCTAAAACCGTAATTTTTACTTAGCGTTACGGCGCTGAATGCGAGTCTTCTTTAGAAGCTTCTTGTGCTTCTTCTTCGCCATGCGCTTGCGTCGCTTCTTAATTACGGAACCCATATGTCACGCTCTCATTTCTAAAGTACGCACTGTGTGTGCGGGGGTTTAGGTTACCGCGGAATCAGGGTAAAAATCGAAACAGCTGCTGCGCTTGATGTGACCACCAAAACCCCTAACTCCTTAGATATGAGGGCTCCAAGCACTTCCTTCTGCCCCACAGGACCACTTGCAGCCCCAGTGAGAGCGCCCTTGGCATCAAAGCTCAAAAGCAAAGGTGTTGGGCTCTTGGGATTCCAATTAAGCAATGGCGATACACCAGTAGAAATAAATGCGGCATATGTTGATCCGGCTGTCCTTGTTGGCCCAGTTGATGGAAAACGATATGTCCATGTGGGTGCATAGGATGAAGAAAACTTTGTGATTGCGGATTCAATCTTCTTGCCAACAACAACTTCGCCACCCAGCAATAATGTTGATGAACTACTATTCCAAATTCGCTTTCCTTTTACGGCAGAGCTGCGAACAACATTTGTAATCTTCAAACCCTTTGAGATCTTGATAATCACTCCATCGGTGATGCCAGCAACCTTTTTGCCTAACAAGGTCTCGCTACTGGAACCAACAACTGTGAAACTTCCATCGGTGTGACGCACAACAGAATCTGCAGTTGTTGATGCTGAGCCGATCTGAACAAGTGTTCCAAAGGTTCCAGCTTTGTCAGCGTTGGCAAGAAAGCCCGCGCTGCCTTTTTCATTGCCGGTGATTCCTACAATTGATGCCCCGTTTCGATCTGCAACAATTGCTGTTGGAAGCACAACTGAACTTGTTGGCAAGGTGTTGGTAAAGGACAAGACACCTGATGCAGATATCTTCCAGATTGTGATTGCCTGCAAATTACCAATAGTTGCAGGCGGTACTGCGGCGTTATCTGGATTAACCGGTGTTGGAGATGGTGTAGGTGCGATTAAACCCATGGCCAAAGGTGTTGCTCCAGCGATCCAGATATCACCTGCTTGATCAACTGATGCTGCAGTAGCGATAGACACTGCAGATTGATCCAGTGAAAGGTTCCACAACTCTTTGCCGGTTGTATCAACTGCACGTGCATAAGCTTTAGAAGCTTTACTACCAAAGACAATCAGTGAACTACCTGATGCAACTACCCCGCTAACCTCATCGGGGGTTCCAACAGAAGTAATCAACTGCAATGGTTTTACAGAGATCTTTTTAGGTGCAGCCTGAGCAAGGGGAGAAAACAACAGTGATGCAATTACAGCGAGTGAAAGTAAGCGTTTCACGCTAATTCCTGCGAACGATCGCGAGCTGCCTTCATAGCTTTGGCAACCATAGAACTCATCTTGTCATCTCCAAATGAGGCAAGCGCAGCAGCTGTCGTTCCATTGGGACTGGTGACATTTTCACGCAAAGTAGTTGCACTCTTACCTGATTGATCCAGCAGCTTTGCAGCCCCCACAATTGTTTGCAATGTAAGAGTCGTTGCATCCTCCTGTGAAAGCCCAAGCTCTTGTGCTCCTGCAACCATGGCTTCAACAAATGCAAAGAAGTAAGCAGGACCTGAACCGCTAGTTGCAGTAACTGCATCCTGTAACTCTTCACTTACTTCGATCACCTTGCCAGTTGCACCAAGGAAACCAAGAACAAACTCACGTTGCGCAGCTGTTACACCGGATCCCATTGAAGCTGCTGCCATGCCTTCTCCGACAAGTGTTGGTGTATTTGGCATAACTCGAACCACAGGATTCGTGGTACCAAGTCCATTTGTAATGAAGGAGATTGTCTTACCGGCAGCAAAGGTAATTACTACCGCACTTGGATTGATCGATCCCTTTACATCTTCTAAAACAGAGGCCATATCTTGTGGTTTAACAACTAATAACAATGCATCGGCATCAGCAACATTTGATGACAAAGCTGCTTGCTTGATTGAGTATCGAGTGATCAGCTCTTGTGCACGCTCTTCTCGCTTTTCAGAGATAGTAATGCGATCTGGCTTAACACCAGATGAAATCAAAGCAGCGATAAGGGCCTCACCCATAACACCGGCACCGATAACGGCAACCTTTGATTGCTGATTCATGTATCAAGTCTAGCCTTTATGCCTGTAGGCTCTGCGACTATGTCAGAAGTTAAAGCAGGATTTGCGCGTGATTGGGTTGAATTCTTTGATCCCAATGATGCAGAGACAATCTTTAAATGCGATCTCACTTGGTTAACTTCATATTGGACTTGTATCTATGGCGATGGTTGCCAAGGTGTTTTTAAGAGCCAGCCAAATTCAGGGTGTTGTACCGAAGGTGCGATGTACACCGATGAGGCTGATGAAGAGCGCACACTGAAAGCTGCTGCTTATCTAACTCCTGAGATGTGGCAGTTCTATGGTGAGGCTCGACCAAAGAAGCCTGGCGGTGCATTACGAATCTCAGAAAAAGATGAGGATGGCGAGCGCAAGACGCGTCGCGTTGAAGATGGTTGTATCTTCTTAAACCGTAAAGGTTATGAAGCTGAAGGTTTCACAGGATCTTTTGGTTGCGTTCTGCACCATGTTGCACAGCGAGATGGAAAGCACTTTGCAGATACCAAGCCTGATGTTTGTTGGCAATTGCCATTGCGACGTAGCTTTGAAACCCGCGAATACGGCGAGCGCGAATACTCAGTCACAGTAATTGGTGAGTACGAGCGCCTTGCATGGGGCGATGGTGGTGAAGATTTTGATTGGTACTGCACCAGCAATAGCGATGCTCACGTTGGAACAGAGCCTGTTTACGTCTCTAACAAGTATGAACTTGAACTATTGATGGGTAAGGATGCTTACGCCGAGCTGGCACGCTTGTGTGATGTCCGAATGCAACACATTCGCGACTCTGCTGCGCGCAACCTTCCGCTATTTATCATTCAGCATCCAGCGACATTGGCTGCCCAGAAGAAATAGTCAGCCCCTTGTCATAGGGTTACCTCATGGCCAAGGTTGAGAAGGATCCATTCCGCTGCACTGAGTGTGGTTGGACATCCCAAAAATGGGTTGGTCGCTGCGGCGAATGCCAAGCATGGGGCTCTGTCGAAGAGATCGCTGCACCTAAGAAGCTCTCACTTGTTGCCGGAAATGTCACCGCTAAAGCAACCCCTATTGGAGATGTAGATCTATCTGCAGCTCATGCACGTGCTACAGGTGTTTCAGAACTTGATCGTGTTCTTGGTGGCGGATTAGTACCAGGTGCTGCGATTTTGCTTGCTGGCGAGCCAGGTGTTGGTAAATCAACCCTCTTGCTTTCAGTTGCTGCACAAACCGCATCAAAGGGAATTCCAGCGCTGTACATCAGCGGTGAAGAGTCAGCATCACAGGTAAGACTTCGCGCTGAAAGAATTAACGCCGTTGATCCGCAATTGTTTTTAGCATCTGAAACAGATCTTGGCGCAGTTATTGCACATATTGATGCGGTTAAACCACAACTTTTGATTATCGACTCTGTTCAAACAATTGGAAGTTCAGCAGCAGATGGTGCACCTGGTGGAGTAACACAGGTTCGTGAGGTTG
>JBFYOY010000006.1:0-27547 GCA_041303575.1 Actinomycetes bacterium | reverse complement strand
ATGGAGGATGGAATTTTTCCTCACTCTCGCACATTGGGAGAAAAGGATGAGATTGAAGAAGAACGTCGTCTTGCCTACGTTGGCTTAACCCGTGCTCGTCAACGCCTTTATATTTCTCGTGCTGAATATCGTTCAACGTGGGGAGCGCCTAATTACAACCCGCCTTCACGTTTTCTTGATGAGATTCCTGAAGATGTCATTGAATGGCGAAATCAATCTCGTACATCGCTATCCCCATCATTGGTTCGCAAATCAAAAACAGTTTCAGCGCCACCACCTCGGGCAACTGGTAAGAAGAGTGTTGCGATGGAGCTTGCCGTGGGGGAGCGTGTGTCACATGACACATTTGGTTTAGGCACCGTGGTGGCGGTTGCAGGCGCAGGGGATAAGGCGGAAGCGACCATTAACTTCGGCCAATATGGCGAGAAGCGTTTGCTGCTGCGTTATGCACCTGTTGAGAAGCTCTAGGATTACCCTCATTAGCGCATCAGAACTGAACTGATTGGAAGCCCAGTGGATCTCTTTGAATACCAAGCCCGAGACATCTTTGAAAAGCATGGCGTACCTGTATTAGCCGCAAGCGTTGCAACAACCGCGGATGAGGCGGAAAAAGCTGCAGCAACTATTGGCGGAAAGGTTGTCGTTAAGGCACAGGTCAAAGTTGGAGGACGTGGAAAAGCTGGCGGAGTAAAGCTTGCTGAAAACCCACAGGATGCTCGCGAAAAAGCTGGAGCAATTCTTGGAATGGATATCAAGGGGCACACAGTTCATAAAGTGATGATCGCTGCAGCTGCTCCAATCGAAGCTGAGTACTACCTAGCGATTTTGCTTGATCGTTCAAACCGCACATTTTTAGTTATGGCATCTGTTTCAGGCGGAATGGATATCGAAGAGGTTGCACACACTGCACCAGAAAAGCTTGCAAAGATTCCTGTATCTGCCGTTGATGGAATCTCACTTGCTAAGGCAAAGGAGATTGTTGCAGCAGCGCAGTTCCCAGCAGATGTTGCTGACCAGGTTGCTGATGTTCTTTTGAAGCTGTGGGATGTTTTCCAGGGTGAAGATGCAACACTTGTTGAAGTTAATCCATTGGTTAAGACAAAGGATGGCAAGGTCATCGCACTAGATGGCAAGGTAACTCTTGATGACAACGCAGATTTCCGTCAACCAGATCACGAAGCTCTAGTTGACCAAGCCGCTGAAAATCCTTTGGAAGCAGCAGCTAAGGAAAAGGGTCTTAACTACGTCAAGCTTGAAGGCGAAGTAGGAATCATCGGAAATGGTGCTGGTCTTGTAATGAGCACATTGGATGTTGTTGCTTACGCAGGAGAAAAGCATGGCGGAGTACGCCCAGCTAACTTCTTGGATATCGGTGGCGGAGCATCTGCTCAGATCATGGCCGATGGTCTTTCAATCATTCTTGGTGACAAGGATGTAAAGAGCGTATTTGTAAATGTATTTGGTGGAATCACAGCTTGTGATGCTGTTGCCAACGGAATCGTTCAAGCCCTTGAACTACTTGGTTCTCAGGCAACAAAGCCAATCGTGGTTCGTCTTGATGGAAACAATGTTGTTGAAGGTCGAGCAATTTTGGCAAAGGCTGCACACCCACTGGTTGAGCAGGCAGACACAATGGATGGAGCAGCAAATCGCGCTGCAGAATTGGCGGCGAAGTAATGTCTATTTTCATCAATGATGCAAGCAAGGTAATTGTTCAGGGTATGACAGGTTCTGAAGGAACCAAGCACACCCGTCGTATGTTGGCTTCAGGCACAAAGGTTGTTGGTGGAGTAACGCCAGGTAAGGGTGGACAGGTTGTCGATATCGACGGTCACCAACTTCCAGTGTTCAACACAGTTGCAGAAGCAATGTCTGCAACCGGTGCAAATGTTTCAGTAGTTTTTGTTCCACCTAAGTTTGCAAAGGCAGCGGTTATCGATGCGATTGATGCTGCGATGCCACTTGTAGTTGTCATCACTGAAGGTATTCCAGTTCACGACTCAGCAAGCTTCTACACTTATGCGCAGACAAAGGGAACAACACAGATCATCGGACCAAACTGCCCAGGTTTGATTAGCCCAGGAAAATCAAATGTAGGAATCATTCCTTCAGATATCACTGGTTCTGGTCCAATTGGTTTGGTTTCAAAATCAGGAACCCTTACATACCAAATGATGTACGAGCTTCGTGATATCGGATTTAGCACCGCGGTCGGTATTGGTGGAGATCCAGTTATCGGAACAACACACATCGATTGTCTACGTGCATTCCAGGATGATCCAGAGACAACAGCGATCGTCATGATCGGTGAAATCGGTGGAGATGCTGAAGAGCGTGCAGCTGCATTTATCGCTGAGTATGTAACAAAGCCAGTTGTTGGTTATGTTGCAGGCTTTACAGCGCCAGAAGGTAAGACAATGGGTCACGCAGGTGCGATCGTTTCTGGTTCATCAGGAACTGCGCAAGCAAAGAAGGATGCATTGGAAGCTGCTGGCGTAAAGGTTGGCCAAACACCAAGCGAAACCGCGCGTTTGTTACGCGCAATCATGGGTCGATAACAATGATGACGCGAGTACTTGGAGCTGCATTGCCCCAAGTCTTGCGTAGCGTTGCTTGGCTTTTACTTCCAACCTCTTTCATCGCCTTGCTGGCTTGGGCTACCGCCGGCAGTGCAACGGGTAATACCGGGGATCCCTTACGCGCAGCGTTGTGGATTTGGATCGGTGCACACTCGATTCCATTTGATCTTTCGCTACCACCTTCGGGATTACCTGGGTATTTGTCCTACCTTCCCTTGGGAGCATTGATATTTCCAATCTTGGCGATTCGAAATGGTGTAGCTCGCACAATCGAACGTTTGGATCATGACACTTCACTTATTGCCCCAGCACGTGCGGTATTTGCAATTGGGTACACACTCTTTGCTTTAGCGGCCTCATTCTTTTCAAAGACTGAATCAATTCGACCGGTTTGGTACTTTGCATTGATTTATGTTCTTCCCTTTACATTGCTATGTGCTGCAACTGTTGGAAGAAGGGTTGCATTAGGGCAAGGCTTTCTCTACGGCTCGCGAATAATCGCATTGCTGTTGGGTGTCTCATCCATTGTCTTTGGCATCTTGCTTCTGGTTAATATCTCTATGGTCAAGAACTTAACCACGGTGCTACAACCAGGAATCTTTGGTGGCTTGCTCCTGCTCTTGCTCAATATTTTGTATATTCCTAATGCAATAGTTTCAACCCTGGCATACTTTTCAGGTGTTGGTTTTGCTGTTGGTTCCGGCACCTTGGTCTCTCCAACCTCCTTTAGATTAAATAAGATTCCAGCGATGCCATTACTTGGCGCACTTCCAGAGGATAAATCATTGATTTCCTTAATTGGAATTGTGGTTATTGTGGCGGCAGGTGCCTTGCTTGTTACTTGGACTATCTCTCTTAATCAACGTGTACTAGTGCAGAGTTTGATCGTTGCCATCTTGCTTGCAGCATTTGTAGGTTATTCAGGAAGCGGTGCATTAATCACAGATGCGATGTCTGCCGTTGGCGTCTCGCCCTGGAAATTTACGCTGGCGATTGGAACTGAGCTAGGTGTTGGGGCGTTGCTTGCACTTTACTTACCGAGATTGCTAAAGCGCGGATGAAAAAAGCTATCCGCAGAGCGCTTATCAGCGTCTATGAGAAGGATCGGTTACTAGAAGTAGGAAAAGCGCTTCAAGCAGCTGGTGTCGAAATTGTTTCAACGGGATCGACCGCACAAACATTAATGGCAGCCGGAGTCTCGGTCACCGAGGTAAGTGCTTACACAGGTTTTCCGGAAATCATGAATGGCCGCGTGAAGAGTTTGCACCCACGTATTCATGCAGGAATTTTGGCTGATCAAAATAACCCAGAGCATTTATCTGCGATCTCTGAGCTAGATATCGCTCCATTTGATTTAGTAATCATCAATCTCTATCCCTTTGCCGGAACTGTTGCATCAGGTGCAACCTTTGAAGAGAGCATCGAACAGATTGATATTGGTGGCCCTGCAATGCTTCGGGCGGCAGCCAAGAATCACAGCTCAGTTGCGGTGATTTCAGACCCATCTCAGTATGACCTTTTACTAGAAGCTATCTCTGCTGGGGGATTTACTCAGGATGAACGACGTCAATTAGCGCTAGATGTATTTCGTGTTACCGCGCAATACGATCTAGCTATCGCTACATGGCTCGGCGCTTCAGATTCACAACAACTTCCTGAATGGTTTGGCCAAATCTGGAGCCGAAAGAACGCACTTCGCTATGGCGAGAATCCGCATCAAGATGCAGCGATTTATGCGGGCACTGGTTCAGGGGTAGTTAATGCACACCAGCTGCACGGAAAAGAGATGTCTTTCAATAACTACACCGATGCAGATGCCGCATGGCGTGCGGTGAGAGATCATCGTGATCCTGCAGTTGCCATCATGAAACATGCCAATCCATGCGGAATCGCTGTATGCGCCTTGGGTGTTGCAGTTGCTTACCAACATGCCCACGAGTGTGATCCTGTATCTGCTTTTGGTGGTGTTGTTGCGGCAAATAGAAAGGTTGATCTTGCAATGGCAGAGCCATTATCAAAGGTCTTTACCGAAGTTGTTATCGCTCCAGATTATGATCAAGATGCACTTGAATTACTGATGAAAAAACCTTCGATACGAATCTTGAAGGCCGAGGTAACACCCCTAGATAAGTTTGAGCTTCGTCCAGTTTCAGGTGGAGTCTTGTTGCAAGAGAGTGACTTGATTGATGCAGATGGAGATTCACCTGCACACTGGAAACAGGTTTGCGGTCCGCAGATAGATGAACAAGCTATGAAAGATCTTGAGTTTGCTTGGAGAAGTATTCGATCAGTAAAAAGCAATGCGATCATCCTTGCTTCAATGACCACATCCGTTGGAATTGGAATGGGTCAGGTAAGCAGGGTTGATTCGGCACGTTTGGCGGTTTCGCGTGCAGGTGATCGTGCCAAGGGATGTGTTGCAGCAAGTGATGCATTCTTCCCATTTGCCGATGGGCTTCAGATTCTTATAGATGCAGGCATCACCGCTGTTGTTCAACCAGGCGGAAGTGTGCGTGATGAAGAGGTTATTGCCGCAGCACAATCGGCAGGAATCGCAATGTTTTTCACCAATACCCGACATTTCTCTCACGCTTAATTAACTCGGTAGGCTTAGAACATGAGCGCGCAGATACTAGATGGCAAGGCGGTTGCCTCAGCTATAAAAGCTGAGCTTGCAACCCGGGTAGCCGCTCTTCTGTTAAAGGGAGTTACACCTGGACTTGGAACCATTCTGGTGGGAGATGATCCTGGTTCCCACTCGTATGTTGGTGGAAAGCACCGTGATTGCCAAGAGGTTGGTATCAACTCAATAAGAATTGATCTGCCTGCAACTGCAACAGAGAAGGATGTTTTAGCAGCAATTGCAGATCTCAACGCCTCCAATGAATGCACCGGTTACATAGTTCAGCTTCCCTTGCCCAAGGGCATAAATACTCAAAGAGTCCTTGAAGCGATTGACCCCGCCAAAGATGCAGATGGTTTACACCCACTTAATTTAGGACGATTAGTTTCAGGTTATGAAGCCCCATTGCCATGTACTCCACGTGCAATTGTTGCGCTATTAGATCATTATAAAATTTCAACAAAGGGTGCCAACGTAACTGTCATTGGCCGCGGCTTAACAGTTGGTCGCCCATTGGGATTACTGCTTACTCGCAAGCAAGAAAATGCCACAGTTACTTTGACTCACACAGGCACCAAGGATTTAACTGCACACACAATGAGCGCCGACATCGTTGTTGCAGCAATTGGTCAATCTCATTTCTTAAAAGCTGAAATGATTAAAGAGGGTGCTGTTGTAATTGATGTTGGAATATCTAGAACTGAACATGGTTTAGATGGAGATGTTTGCCCAGGTGTATACGAGAAAGCTTCATATGTTTCGCCGATGCCTGGGGGAGTAGGACCCATGACGCGTGCAATGCTGCTTACAAATGTGGTTGATGCATGCAGCTAAACAATCGACTGCTGAGCCTTGTTAGCTATGGATTAGTCCTGACCGGCGTGGTTCTAGGGGTCTTGGGTTTTGTGCGAGCCGGATCACTATTTATCGCCACTGGAACCGCTGGCGTAGCTCTCAAATTACGAGATTTCCGCCGCATTGAGTTTTATATTCCCCTTGCTACAGCGATAGCCCTTTTTGCGCTGGCAATCGCCCTACCTCGGGGCAGGTAGAGTTTCCCTATTCGCAATCAGCCATGAATGGAGTCACAATGGGTGGCAAAGTCACAGTAGTCGGTGCAGGTTTCTACGGATCAACAACAGCTCTTCGTTTAGCTGAATATGATGTTTTTGACACCGTTGTTTTAACTGACATCCTTGAAGGAAAGTCAGAAGGTTTGGCTCTAGATATGAATCAATCCCGTTCAATCGAAGGATTTGAGACAAAGATCGTTGGAGCTACAACAACACCAGAAGGTGCTGGTTATGAAGCAACAGCTAATTCAGATGTAGTTGTAATCACCGCTGGACTTCCTCGCAAGCCAGGTATGAGCCGCATGGATCTAATCGGCGTCAACGCTGGCATCGTACGTGGTGTTGCAGAAAATATTGCAAAGCATTCTCCAAACGCCGTCATCATCGTGGTTTCAAACCCACTTGATGAGATGACCGCCTTGGCACAGATTGCAACAAACTTTCCAAAGAATCGCGTAATGGGTCAGGCTGGAATGCTAGACACAGCACGTTTCACAAACTTTGTCGCTGAAAAGCTTGGCGTAAAGGTTTCATCAGTTAAGACTCTGACACTTGGTTCACATGGCGACACAATGGTTCCAGTTCCAAGTCGTTGCACAGTTGATGGCAAGCCACTGAGTGATCTACTTTCACAAGAAGAGATCGCTGACCTTGTTGATCGCACACGCAACGGCGGAGCAGAAGTTGTTGCATTGCTAAAGACAGGTTCTGCTTACTACGCACCATCTGCAGCAGCTGCCCGCATGGCAAAGGCTGTCATTGAAGATTCAGGTGCAGTAATGCCTGTTTGTGCATGGGTTGATGGCGAGTACGGAATTACTGGTGTGTACCTTGGCGTAGAAGCCGAGATCGGTCGCACCGGTGTAAAGAAGGTTGTTGAAGGCGCACTTACCGACACTGAAGTTGCAGCTCTCAAAGAGGCAGCAGAAGCGGTTCGTGCTAAGCAAGCAGATGTCCAAACACTTTAATTGACGAGACACTCTAAATAAGGAGAGACAATGAGCAAGATCAAGGTAACAGGCACAGTCGTCGAACTCGATGGCGATGAAATGACACGCATCATGTGGCAGTTCATTAAGGATTCTTTGATCCTGCCTTACTTAGATGTGAACCTCGAGTACTACGACTTGGGCATGGAGCACCGCGATGCAACTGATGATCAGGTAACTATTGATTCAGCTCGCGCAATCCAAAAGCATGGCGTTGGTATTAAGTGCGCAACTATTACTCCTGATGAGGCTCGCGTAGAAGAGTTTGGTCTAAAGAAGATGTGGAAGTCTCCTAACGGAACTATCCGCAACATCCTTGGTGGAGTTATCTTCCGTGAGCCGATCATCATCAGCAATGTTCCACGTTTGGTCCCTCATTGGACTCAGCCAATCGTTATTGGCCGTCACGCATTTGGTGACCAGTACCGCGCAACAGATTTCAAGGTTCCGGGCCCAGGAAAGCTGACAATCTCATTTGTTCCAGAAGATGGCAGCGCTCCAATTAACTCAGAGGTTTACAACTTTGAGTCCTCAGGTGTGGCGATGGCGATGTACAACGTAGATGATTCAATCCGCGACTTTGCTCGTGCATCTTTGAACTACGGATTACTGCGCAAGTTCCCTGTTTACCTTTCAACAAAGAACACAATTCTTAAGGCTTACGATGGTCGCTTCAAGGACATCTTTGAAGAGATCTACCAAGCAGAGTTCAAGGCCCAATTTGATGCTGCAGGCATTTGGTACGAGCACCGCTTGATCGATGACATGGTTGCTATGTCATTGCGCATGGAGGGTGGCTACGTTTGGGCATGTAAGAACTATGACGGCGATGTTCAATCTGACACCGTTGCACAGGGTTATGGCTCACTTGGTTTGATGACATCTGTTTTGATGACACCAGATGGAAAGGTCTGCGAATCAGAGGCTGCGCACGGAACCGTGACACGTCACTACCGTGATCACCAAGCAGGTAAAGAGACTTCAACAAACCCAATCGCATCCATCTTTGCGTGGACACAAGGTCTTGCACACCGTGCAAAGCTAGATAACAACGCTGAGCTTGCAAAGTTCTGTGCAACTCTTGAGCGCGTATGTATCGAAACAGTTGAGCAGGGCAAGATGACTAAGGATCTTGCATTGCTTATTTCAAAGGATGCGCCTTACCAAACAACACAGCAGTTCTTGAACTCAATTGACGAGAACCTAAAGAAGGCAATGGCGTAAAGCATTACAAATAAGTAATAAAAAACCCGCGGGCGCCAATGGCTCCCGCGGGTTTTTTAATTAATGCGTATTAGATGCGCTCACCCGTTGTTGAGTTAAACAGGTGAACTGCGCCCTTAACAGCCTCAACGGTGATTGTGTCACCAGGCTTTGGAGGGTTCTTTGGATCCCAGCGAACAATTACTTGTGCACCTTCATCAGTTGCATTTGCGAACTTAACATTGGTGTCAGCTGGCTTTCCGTAAACGAAAGCATCTGAACCAAGCTCTTCAACAACTTCAACAAGAACATGGAAGCCCTTAGATGATGGGGTAAAGCCTTCTGGGCGAACACCAACTGTTACAGATGAACCAGCAGCTGCAGGAACATCAATTGATAGATCTCCAAGCTTTGCCTTGCCACCTTCAACTGGTGCAATAAGTAGGTTCATAGCTGGTGAGCCGATGAAACCTGCAACGAAAGCATTTGCTGGGTTGTCATACAGGTTACGTGGTGTATCAACCTGCTGTAGCAATCCATCCTTCAATACTGCAACGCGATCACCCATGGTCATAGCTTCAACCTGGTCGTGCGTTACATAAACAGTTGTGATTCCTAGGCGACGCTGCAATGCAGCGATCTGTGTACGAGTTGCTACACGCAACTTCGCATCAAGGTTTGATAGAGGTTCATCCATAAGGAATACCTGAGGCTCGCGAACAATCGCGCGACCCATAGCAACACGTTGACGCTGTCCACCAGATAGAGCCTTTGGCTTGCGCTCTAGGTATGGCTCAAGGTCAAGCAACTTTGCTGCTTCTAGCACGCGACGATCGCGCTCTTCCTTTGGAGTTCCTGCGATCTTTAGTGCGAAGCCCATGTTCTCTGCAACTGTCATGTGTGGATACAGTGCGTAAGACTGGAACACCATCGCAATGTCGCGATCCTTTGGTGCAACATGAGTTACATCGCGATCGCCAATAAGAATACGTCCACCATCGATCTCTTCAAGTCCTGCCAACATACGAAGTGATGTCGACTTACCGCAACCTGATGGACCAACAAGAACTAAGAACTCTCCATCATTAACGGTGAGGTTTAGCTTGTCGACTGCAGGTGCTGTTGTTCCTGGATAGATACGTGATGCGCCATCAAAAACTACTGATGCCATGAGATTGCTCTCCTTCTCCGGGCAGGTACGTGCCCGACGGTCCGAGGATGAAGGTGATGGCCGGTTGGCCAACGGCGCAAGATTACGGCTAAACCCCGCGTAAGGGAAGATCTAGCCAAAGGGCACGACCCCACTTTTCGCTGGGGGCAAGAGGTCGTATACTTTTCCCATAATGGAACCTCCCTCGTTGGCTTCACTATTTACCGATCTAGCAACTATCGGTGGCCTGATTGTCCTGGCCTCATTCTTTGTAGCAGCAGAAATCGCCCTGATCTCACTTCGAGATAGCCAGGTCCGAGATATTGCTACCCGCGGCAAACGTGGCGCTCGCGTTGCAGCCCTTGCCGCACATCCCAACCGCCTTTTAGCCGCCGTCCAAATCGGTGTAACTGTCAGCGGCTTTCTCTCTGCCGCTTTGGGTGCAGACCAGCTCGGCGATTATGTAATTCCTTGGCTTGAATCCCTGGGAATCTCCAATGGCTGGAGCACAACGATCTCGCTTATTGGCGTGACCTTGGTGATCGCTTACTTCTCGCTTGTCTTTGGTGAGTTAGTTCCGAAGCGATTAGCGCTATTTAACGCTGAAGAAATCGCGATGCGTACTGCAGGGATCATCAACATCGTTGCAAATATCTTCCGCCCAATTATTTGGCTGTTATCTAAATCAACAGATTTTGTTTTGCGTGCATTTGGAGTTGACCCAAAGGTTCAGCGCAGTCAAATGTCTGAAGAAGAGTTACTGGATCTTGTCACTGGCCACGCAGCGTTATCTGAAGAAGAGCGTGACATCGTCGAAGAGGTATTTAACGCATCTGAACGTCAGGTCCACGAGGTTATGGTTCCTCGCACCGAAGTTGATTTCATGGATGCTTCCTTGACCGTTGGTAAAGCTATTGAGCTAGCGGTAGATAAGGCGCATTCACGTTACCCAGTTGTTCGTGGATCATCTGATGAGGTTGTGGGCTTTATCCATGTCCGCGATTTATTGGATACATCTCTTGCAAATAAGAGCACCAAGATTGTTGAACTTGCTCGCAACATCATGTACTTACCTGGAACAAAGGGTGTCTTGCCTGCACTATCTGAGATGCGCACACAAGGCCAGCACCTAGCAATTGTTCTTGACGAGTACGGTGGAACCGATGGAATCGTGACCCTTGAAGACCTTGTAGAAGTACTTATTGGCGATATCCGCGATGAGTATGACGTGGATGAAAGCGAAGTTTCAGTCGAAGAGCGCACTGGTGATTTTGAGGTCGATGGCCTTATTTCAATTGAGGATTTGATTGAAGAGACCAAACTGGATATTCCCGAAGGTCCATACGAGACGGCTAGTGGATTTGTCATGCACTTCTTGGGTCGAATCCCGCAGGTCAATGATGTTGTTAACGTCAATGGGCTACGGATCACCGTTTTAACCATGGAAGGCAAGCGCGCGGGGCAGTTATTGATCTCGCGAACACCATCTGTGTGAAAGAATTACGCTTATGACACAGAAGCGAGTTCTTTCAGGCATTCAGCCAACAAGTGACTCCTTCCATCTGGGCAATTACCTAGGCGCACTTAAGCAGTGGGTTGAGCTTCAAGATGGCAATGATGCTTTTTACTGCATCGTGGATCTGCACGCGTTGACCGGTGAGATCGAACCAGCACTGTTTAGAAAGCGCACCTTGGCATCAGCGGCGCAGTTAATCGCTCTTGGAATTTCACCAGAGAAATCAACTCTCTTTGTTCAATCACATGTTGCAGAGCATAATCAATTGGGCTGGGTCATGGAGTGCCTTGCCGGGTTTGGTGAAGCAAGCCGAATGACTCAGTTCAAAGATAAATCGGCAAAGGGTGGCGCAGATAGTGCACGTGTTGGGCTTTTCACTTATCCAATGTTGCAAGCTGCCGACATTCTTTTGTATCAAGCACACTTTGTTCCGGTTGGCGAAGATCAACGTCAACACATTGAATTAACCCGTGATTTAGCTACTCGCTTTAACTCTCGATTTGGCGAAACCTTTAGATTGCCCGAAGGTTATATTTTGAAGGCTGGCGCAAAGATTTATGATCTTCAAGAGCCAACATCAAAGATGAGTAAATCTTCAGGTTCAGTTACTGGAGTCCTGGAAATCATGGATACGCCAGAGGCAAATACTAAGAAGATTAAGAGCGCGGCAACAGATGCGGGACGTGAAGTTAAGTTTGATGAAAAAGAAAAGCCCGGTATTAGTAATTTACTTACTATTCACTCATCTCTTTCAGGCCGCTCAATCGCAGAGCTTGAAAATGAGTTTGAGGGCAAGGGATATGGTGATTTCAAGGGTGCTGTGGCCGAGGTTGTTGTTGAGTACCTCCGCCCAATCAGGGCAAAGGCGTTAGAGCTTCTTGAAGATGAGAACCACCTAATTAAACTTTTGCATGAAGGTGCTGAAAAGGCTCGTACGGTGGCTAGCTCGACCCTCTCAGATACCTATAAGAATCTCGGATTGGTTAAGTAACTTTCCCATTTGCCTCAACCCTGGGTTGAGAGTTTTCCAAAACGTTACACCCCTGACACCAAAAACGCCCCTGGCGTGTTGAGTTTATTCCTGCGTAAGTAATAGGCTCGCGATTACACAAAGCTTCTTTAATTACCTTGTAAAAGTGAGTTATTGAAGATCCCCTTGAATCCTTGGAGGAAAATTGAAGAAAGTATTTCGTCTAGTAGCAGTTGTTGCTGCAACTGTTATGGCTGCAACAGCTTTTGTTGCTCCAGCAACAGCAGCAACAAAGGTAAAAGTAGGCCTTGCTTATGACATCGGTGGTCGTGGCGATAAGTCATTCAACGACTCAGCAGCAGCAGGTCTTGATCTTGCAAAGAAGAAGTTTGGTGTTACTGCTCGTGAAGTAACAGTTACAACTGGTTCAGATTCAGAGCGCGAAGACAAGCTCCGCTTGCTAGCGAAGGCTGGATACAACCCAATTATTGCTGTTGGTTTCCTATACGCAGGACCAATCAAGGCTGTTGCATCAGATTACCCAAAGGTTCAATTTGGAATCATCGATGATGCGTCAGTAGATCTACTTAACGTTGCAGGTCTTGTATTCGCTGAAGAGCAGGGTTCATACCTAGCTGGCGTTGCAGCAGCACTTGCTACAAAGTCAGGCAAGGTTGGTTACATCGGTGGAGTTCGTATTCCTCTACTACAGAAGTTTGAAGCAGGATTCGTTGCTGGTGTTAAGGCAACAAAGAAGTCAGTAACTGTTGACGTCAAGTACGTCACAGAGCCACCTGATTTCGGTGGATTCAATGACCCAGCTAAGGCAAAGGTTATTGCAAAGGGAATGATCGATAAGGGTGTCGACGTTATCTACTCAGCAGCAGGTGGATCAGGTGCGGGTAACTTCGCAGCTGCTACAGATGCTGCAAAGGCTGGCAAGAAGGTTTGGACTATCGGAGTTGACTCTGATCAGTACCTATCAGCATCAAAGGCAGAGAAGAAGAACATGCTCACATCAATGATCAAGCGCGTTGACCGTGCTGTTTACGATGTAATCGCAACAGCTGTTGCAGGTTCATCTGTAAATGACATCCTTGATGAGTCAGGTATCTACGGTCGTGTCTACAACCTCGCACTTGATGGCGTTGGCGTTTCTTACTCAGGTGGATACATCAACAAGTACAAGGCTCAGATCAACAAGGCTGCAGCTGCAATCAAGTCAGGCAAGATCAAGGTTCCAACAAAGCCATAATCTCGCTCATGTAAGTGGCGTTTGGCCCAACAATGGAGTTAAATCTCCTTGTTGGGCCAAATGTTTTTAACCAGTCAAAGGAGACCCCAAGTGTCTGTAGCAGTAGAACTGCGGCACATAACAAAGCGCTTTCCCGGCGTTATTGCAAATAAAGATGTCTCAATAAAGGTTGAAACAGGAACTGTGCATGCACTTGTTGGTGAAAATGGTGCAGGCAAGTCAACTGTTATGAAGATTTTGTATGGCATGCAACGTCCAGATAGTGGCGAAATCTTAGTTAATGGCACCGCCGTTAATTTCAAGAATCCCAATGATGCTATTGATGCAGGAATCGGAATGGTCCACCAACACTTTATGTTGGCAGATAACTTCACAGTCCTAGAAAACATAATTTTAGGTTCAGAGCCAAAGCATGGCGCGACAATTGATTTTGCAGCAGCACGTAAGAAAATTGTTGAGATGGCTGCGCAGTATGGCCTTAATATCGATCCGGATGTTTTGGTTGAAGAGCTTGGTGTTGGTCAACGCCAACGTGTAGAAATCCTGAAGGTTTTATTCAGAGGTGCAAATATTTTGATCTTTGATGAGCCAACAGCTGTGTTGGTTCCCCAAGAGGTGGATGATCTTTTCAAAGCACTTGAAGGGCTTCGAGCTCAAGGCATGGCGGTCATCTTTATCTCTCACAAGCTAGATGAGGTTTTGCGTGTTGCCGATGAGGTCACAGTTGTACGACAGGGTGCAACCGTTGCAGAGGTGAAGTCAAAGGATGTAACAGCTCGACAGTTAGCAGAGCTCATGGTTGGTAGCGAGCTTCCAAAGCCTGCAACTGTTGGTCACACTCGTCGAGATGAAATCACCTTGGCTCTCAAGGAAGTGTCTATTCCGACAGCGACAGGTAGCCGTGATTTGATCTCAAATATCACCTTTAATCTGCATGCAGGTGAGGTTGTAGGTATTGCAGGGGTTGAAGGAAATGGCCAAGCAGAGTTAGTCGAGGCGATCATGGGGCTTCGTGATTACACCGGATCGATTCATTTCCAGGGCTCATCTATGAATGATTTAAGCGTTGCAGATCGTCACGATTTAGGTATCGGCTTAATCCCTGAAGATCGTCAACGCCAGGCATTAATGATGACTTCTTCATTGTGGGAGAACCGAATTCTGGGCCACCAGCGTGGCAAGCCTGTGATGCGTGGTTTTGTTATTGATAAGAAAGCCACAATTGATAGCACCCGCACAATCATGCAGGAGTTTGATGTTCGAGCACCAGGTCCAGATACATTGGCTGCAGCCTTATCTGGAGGAAATCAGCAAAAGTTTATTGTTGGTCGTGAAATGAGTAAGGCGCCAGCGTTGTTGGTTGCTTCTCATCCAACCCGCGGTGTAGATGTTGGCGCGCAAGGTGCGATTTGGGATGTGCTTCGTAAAGCACGTGAAAAGGGAATGGCGATCGTTTTGATTTCTGCAGATTTAGAAGAGCTCATTGGAATGTCAGATCGATTGCTGGTTATGTTGCGCGGCACAATTACAGCTGAATTAGATCCTGCAAAGACAACCCCAGAGCAACTAGGTTCAGCGATGACAGGTGCAGCATGAGTAACGCGCTGACAAACAAGCTCTCCCCATCAAAGATTGGATTAGCTGTAGCTGCTCCATTGGCTGCAGCCATCTTCTCTATCCTGATTTCAAGCCTTGCAGTTATTGCAAGTAAGAAATCACCTATTGAAGCCTTTAAAACGATGTGGGATTACGGCACAGAAACCGGATCTCTTATGGAGGTAGTAAATACCGCTACTCCTTATTACATCGCGGCCATTGCAATTGCAGTTACCTTCAGAGCTGGATTATTTAACATCGGTGTTGAGGGCCAACTACGTCTAGGTGCGCTCTTTAGCTGTTACATCGGCGCGATGTTTGTCCTACCTCCTGTTTTGCACGTTGCTGCGGTGTTTATCGTTGCCATGACCTTTGGTGGTTTGTGGGCAGCGATTGCGGCATATCTCAAGGTAAAGCGCGGAGTTAATGAGGTTATCTCCACAATCATGCTCAACGCATTGGCTGGTGGATTATCTGCATATCTCTTGTCAAAGCACTTTGCATTGGTAGAAGAAGGCTCTAACAACCTTCAGACTAAGGAGCTTCCAGCATCTGCGCAGATTCCAGATCTGATGCCTCTGTTACGTAAGTTTGGTGTTGAAGATCAACCAGGTGGCGGCGTATATGGAATGTTCTTTGTTGCTGTCGCGCTAGGTCTAATTTTCTGGTTTGTCGTTAACCGTACTCGTTTTGGTTTTGAACTTCGTGCTTCTGGATTAAATCCAATCGCAGCCCGGGTCAGCGGAGTTAACTCCAAGAAGATGACCTTTTTGGCACTTGTAATTTCAGGAGCAATCGCTGGTTTAGCTGGACTGCCTGAAGTTTTAGGTCAGACCCACTCCTATAACTTGGGTTTCCGCGCAGGTATCGGATTCTCTGCGATCGCTGTTGCATTGCTTGGACGTAACTCAGCTGGAGGAATGGCCATTAGCGCATTGCTATTTGGATTTCTCGAAGTTAGCTCGAGATCCCTAGAGCTCATTGATATCGCACCTGAAACCTATGTGATCATGCAGGGTTCAATTCTTCTTAGCGCTGTTATCGCCTACGAGGTTGTCAGACGTTTCAAATTAACTCTGCAAAGCAAAGAGCTGGCAAAGGTGGTGCAGGCATGAAAACAATGAAACTCTTGCGCTATGCAGTAATGCTAGTTTTTGTATTGGCATCTATTCGCGTCATCACTGGTGCATCAGATTTAACTAGCACTGGTACCGCTTCAGCGGCTCTGCTGCTTTCTGTTCCTATTGTTCTTGCAGCCCTTGGTGGTCTCTTCTCAGAGCGTTCAGGTGTTGTAAATATTGGCCTAGAAGGCATGATGATCATGGGCGCTTGGGCTGGTGGCTATATCGGCTCTCAGCACGGTCCATGGGTTGGATTGTTGGCGGCGATGATCTTTGGATCAGTCGGTGCGTTGGTACATGCAATTGCAACTGTTTCATTTGGGGTAGACCATGTTGTGTCTGGTGTTGCTATCAACATCATCGCAGCTGGCTTAGTTCGTTACTTGTCGACCTTAATGTACAAAAATGGTGCATGGCCAGGTCCATCTCAATCTCCAGGCATTGAAACTATTCCACTCAATGGCTTGCCGGTTCTATCTGGCGGTTCCTACTTTGGTTGGAAGAGCCCAGATTTATTAGGCTCAATCGCAAATCTCAACTGGTTCTTTATCTCTGATTTGGCATCAATTCTTCGTGGCTTAACTGGAGATGTTTCCTATGTGACCATGGTGGCGATCGCCTTTGTTCCGATCTCTTACTTCATCCTATGGCGCACCGCCTTTGGATTACGCTTGCGTAGCGCTGGAGAAGCACCAGTTGCAGCTGAATCTCTAGGTGTAAATGTTTATGCCATGAAGTATGCGGGTGTTTTGATTTCTGGTGGTCTTGCTGGATTAGGTGGCGGTTTCTTGGCCATCGTTGCGGCAAGTAACTATCAAGAAAATCAAGTTGCAGGTCGTGGATACATTGGTCTTGCAGCGCTGCTCTTTGGAAATTACCGCCCAGGTGGATTACTTGCCGGTGCCGGATTGTTTGGATTTGCCGACGCTTTGCAGTTACGTGACTCCGCTGCAATTCGTGCACTACTGCTATTCATAGTTGTTATTTTGCTTTTTGTTGCATTTAGAAAGTTCAAGAGTGGAAAGCAACTTCCTGCAGTTATAAGTCTTGTTACAGCAGCTCTGACATTGTGGTTCTTCCTGGCGGTTGAAGAGCTTCCAGGTCAGCTGGTAACAATGACACCGTACATAGCAACTCTTCTGGTTATGGCACTTGCATCGCAACGTCTGCGTATGCCGGCAGCTGATGGAGTTCCATACCGACGTGGTGGACTTCGATGACAACAATTAATTGGGAAACGATTCATCAATCCGCTATCGGTGCGATGAAGATGGCGTATGCGCCGTATTCAAAGTTTCCGGTAGGTGTAGCAGCTTTAGTAAATGATGGGCGTATCGTTACTGGTTGCAACGTTGAAAACGCGAGTTACGGCGTTGGCCTATGTGCTGAATGTGGATTGGTTTCAAATCTATGTTCAACTGGTGGCGGTCGTTTAGTGGCAATTGTTTGTGTTGATGGCCAAGGAGATTTCCTTGCACCTTGTGGACGTTGCCGTCAGCTGCTCTTTGAACATGGAGGCCCTGAAGCCTTGCTAATGACAGATGATGGACCACAAAAAATGTCTGCGATGCTTCCGTGGGCCTTTGGTCCCGAGGATCTCGATCGCAACGAGCGTTAAAGATGATTGAAGCCTTCTCCGCCGCTGAAATCATCGCAGCAAAGCGTGATCATCGCTCTCTAACCGACTCTCAGATCGATTGGGTAATTGACGCCTACACACGTGGGGCGGTTGCTGATGAGCAGATGTCGGCGCTACTCATGGCGATCTTGCTCAACGGCATGGAAAACCGCGAGATTTCGCGGTGGACAGATGCGATGATCAATAGCGGCGAGCGAATGAATTGGTCTGCACTTTCTCGACCAACAGTTGATAAGCACTCAACTGGTGGTGTTGGCGACAAAATCACCTTGCCTTTAGCGCCATTAGTGGCTGCTTGTGGTGCAGCGGTTCCTCAACTTTCAGGACGCGGCTTAGGCCATACCGGTGGAACTTTAGACAAACTGGAATCAATTCCGGGCTGGCGTGCATCTCTATCAAATGAAGAGATGCTCAAGGTTTTGCAAGATTGTGGAGCAGTAATTTGCGCAGCAGGAGCTGGGTTAGCACCTGCAGATAAAAAGTTGTACGCACTTCGCGATGTCACAGCAACCGTAGAAGCGATCCCTCTAATTGCTTCATCAATCATGAGTAAGAAGATCGCTGAAGGAACCAGTGCACTTGTTTTGGATGTAAAGACAGGAGCAGGTGCTTTTATGAGCGATCCTGCAAAAGCAAAAGAGCTCGCGCATGTGATGGTAGGGCTTGGAAAGCGTGCAGGTGTAAAAACTCTTGCACTAGTAACCGCAATGGATGTTCCTCTTGGTTTAACCGCTGGTAATGCGCTAGAAGTACGTGAATCTGTAGAGGTTCTTGCCGGTGGGGGACCATCAGATATTGTCGAGTTAACAGTTTTGCTTGCGCAAGAGATGCTAGAACTTGCAGGGATCAAGGGCACAGATCCTGCAGCTGCATTGAAAAATGGAAAAGCAATGGATGTTTGGCGTCAGATGATTTCGGCTCAAGGTGGAGATCCAGATGCAAAACTTCCGGTTGCTCGAGAGAACACAGTTGTAACTGCGCAAAGCAGCGGAACAATTCTTTCTATGGATGCGATGAAGGTTGGCATGGCTGCTTGGCGCTTAGGCGCTGGTCGATCCCGCCAAGGAGAAGCGGTTCAGGCAGGGGCGGGTATCGAGATTCATGCTAAGCCTGGCGACACCGTGACCGCTGGAGCACCGCTTTATACGCTCCATACAGACACTCCAGCGGCCTTTACGCGAGCTTTGGAGTCACTCGAGGATTCAGTAACCATCGGTGAGATGCCAGCTGGCGGGATAGATCGCCTTCCACTTATTGTTGAACGTATCGTTGATTAAGGGGCAAACACCATGGCAATGAACAGCATTCCAACAAAGGATCAGATCAAAGTTGTTCCTAAAGTGTTGCTGCATGATCATTTAGATGGCGGATTGCGACCTCAGACAATCATCGATATCGCCCAAGAGATTGGTTACACAGCACTTCCGACCCATGATGCAGCAGAGCTTGCAACCTGGTTCCGCGAAGCGTGTGACTCTGGTTCTTTAGTTCGTTACCTTGAAACCTTTTCTCACACAATCGCAGTTATGCAGCGCAAAGAGGACATTGTTCGTGTCGCTAGAGAGTGCGCACTTGATCTTGCACGGGATGGTGTTGTCTACGCTGAAGTTCGCGGTGCACCCGAACTGTTTACAGAAAAAGGCCTATCTATGGCTGATGTTGTTGAAGCAACATTAGAAGGATTTGAGTTAGGAATGCAGGAAGCTAGAGATGAAGGTTTCACTATTGTGGTTCGTTCATTGTTGTGTGGAATGCGTCAAAACAAGAATTCTCAAGAGGTAGCAGAGTTAGTTGTTAAATATCGCGACAAGGGGGTTGTAGGTTTTGATATCGCTGGTCCTGAGGATGGTTTCCCGCCATCTGATCAAAAAGATACTTTTGACTATCTTCGTCAAGAAAATGCCCATTTTACTATCCATGCTGGTGAAGCGTATGGACTCCCGTCCATCTGGGAAGCGATCCAACTCTGCGGAGCCGAACGGTTAGGTCACGGTGTTCGTATTATCGATGACATTGACTTTTCTGGACCTGAACCAAAGTTAGGTCGACTTGCATCATATGTTCGTGATCGACGGATCCCATTAGAGCTTTGCCCAACATCAAATCTACAAACAGGTGCAGCGGCAAGTTACGCGGAACATCCAATCGGTGCTTTGGCAAAGTTACGTTTCCGCGTCACCATAAATACCGATAATCGTTTGATGAGCCAAACATCGATGTCCTTCGAGATGGAAGAGGCGGTAAAGGCCTTTAATTGGGATTTTGCCGAGCTCCAGAGGGTCACAATTAACGCTATGAAGAGCGCCTTTATCCCTTACCAGGAGCGTTTGCAGATCATCGATTCCATCATCAAGCCGGGGTATGCCAAGGTTTCATCATCCTCATGATTGATTTCAACGATCCTCAATTTGTAGCTGATCCTTATCCAGCACTTAAGCAATTACGGGAAGCACCAGGACCGGTTTGGCATGACGGAATGCAGATATTTCTGGCTGCCCGACATAGTGATGCTAATGATGTTTTTCGCAACAAGTCACTTGGCAGAATTTTCAAAGAGAAAACCCCCGAGTTTGAGTGGGAGATCTTTAACTGGCTACACGCTGATTCAATTTTAGATAGCGAGCCCCCTAAGCACACCCGTTTACGTTCCTTAGTTGCAAAAGCTTTTAACCGTCAAAAAATTGAAGGCATGCGCCCGGCCGTCGCCCGAATCACAGACCAATTGTTGGATGCGATTGATCAAAAGGTAAAGGCTGGCGAAAGTTTTGATTTGATCGCAGATTATGCCGAGCCATTACCGGTAAAGATCATCGCTGATTTGTTGGGCTTTCCAGAGTCTGAAGAACACCTGCTTCGTCCTTGGTCACAAGCAATCGTAAAGATGTACGAGGTAAACCCAAGCGTTCAGTATCAAAATGAGGCAAAGCTTGCTGGAAAAGAGTTTGCCGAATATGTCCGTGATCTTGCGATTAGTCGTAAGAAAAACCCTGGACAAGATTTAATCTCAGATTTGGCAAGTGTTGAAGAAAATGGCGAGAAGCTCAATATGCAGGAGCTAGTTGCAACATGTATCTTGCTTCTTAACGCAGGCCATGAAGCAAGTGTGAACGCCTTCGGAAATGGAATGGTTGCAGCGCTTCAACGCCCAGATCAAGTAAAGCTATTGCGCGAGACTCCTCGCGAGATTACAGAGACAGCGCTTGAAGAGTTCATGCGTTTTGATGCACCTCTGCATCTCTTTGAACGAACCGCCACCGCAGATACTGAAATCGGGGGAGTGCAGATCAAGGAAGGGCAAAAGATTGCAGCCCTGATTGGCTCGGCAAACCGTGATGAAACAGTGTTTTCAGCCCCTGAAACAATGGATTTAACCCGTGATCCAAACCCTCACATTGGCTTTGGTGCAGGAATCCACTTCTGTTTAGGTGCACCGCTTGCTCGATTAGAAATGAGCGTCTCGCTTCCAGCGTTGTGGGAAAAGTACCCAACGATGCAGCTAGCCTCAGAACCCGTTCGCCGACCTACATTTGTATTACGAGGTTACGAGAGCGTCGCAATCTCACTTTGATCTGGGTATGAGGATTGCGCGCCTTTTCTAGTTACGCTCAAGGATGCGATTGAAATACCAAGCTTCATAGCTTCTACTGGATCTTTTCCGCTAGCCAACCCATAAGCAAAGCTGCCCACAAAAGCATCGCCAGCACCTGTTGTATCTACCGCGGTAACGAAGGGAGCAGCAGCATGATGAATCCCACCATCAGCAGATATATAAACCGCACCTTGGCTTCCCAAAGTTACGATTGAACTCTTTCCAGGTCTAAAGGATTTTAGGATCGCATCACCACTTGGTTGTTCTCCATGAAGTTCGCGAAACTCTGTTTCATTGGGGATGATCCAGTCGCACAGATCTAGTAGCTCTGCAGAGAGCTCTTGGTATGGCGCTGGGTTCAAGATCGTTATGCACCCACGGGCTTTTGCAGCTTTAAAGGCAGCCAAAGTTACTTCTTGCTTGATTTCGCACTGTGCAACAACGATCGATAAATCAGCGACTGACTCAATTGCCCTCACAGCCTTTGCAATCTCAATCTCATGATTTGCACCCGGAATAATGATGATTCGGTTTTCACCATGACCATCAACCCAAATATGGGCAACACCATTGGGAGTATCACTGCGATCTACAAACTCTGAATGAATTCCAACCTTCTCAAAGTTTTCTGCAATTGCATCTCCGAAAACATCTTTACCAAGCTTTCCGATGAAGTGAACCTGTGCACCGCAGAGGGCGGCCATGACAGCCTGATTAGCCCCTTTTCCGCCAAAGCCAGTAGTAAAAAGCTGCCCCGCTAGGGTTTGACCCGGCTCCGGAAGTACATCGGCGTAGGCGGTTAAATCCATCATTGCACTGCCTACAACTGCGATTACTGGTGCGCTCATTCCACTAGGCTAGCGGTTATGACAAAAACTTCAATCATTCTGGATGTAGATACTGGCGTCGATGATGCATTTGCAGTGCTTTTTGCTGCACGTCATCCAGAGATCAACTTGTTGGGCATTACATGTGTTGATGGAAATACCAACGTTGATCAAGTTGTCGCAAATACCTTTAAAGTTCTCGACGCTGCTGGTGCTGGAGATGTTCCAGTTGCACGCGGTGCGATCAAGCCGCTTTTGGGAAAGAGTCAGTACGCCGAGTATGTGCATGGTGCAGATGGCATGGGAGATTTAGGCATCGCTCCATCATCGCGAAAAGTTGATTCTCGTTCAGCGGTTGAGTTGCTGCGAGATCTAGTCGAGCAATCAAAGGAACCTGTCACGATTGTTCCCTTGGCACCTTTAACCAATATTGCATTGTTCTTACGCGCATTTCCTGAATCAGCTAAAAAGGTTCATCGCATTGTTTTGATGGGTGGTTCAGCATCAGCTGGTAATGCAACCGCGGCTGCAGAGTTCAATGTTTGGCATGATCCAGAAGCTGCCGCAATTGTTTTCCAAAGTGGAGTCCCAATAACGATGTACGGCTTAGATGTCTTTATGCGTCCTGGGATCAATCGCGAACAAGCCACCGAAATGCAGAGTTCAAGTAATCCAGCTGCCCAATTTGGGGGCTCGCTTGCTTTGGCATTTATGGAGCGCCTAGGAGTATCACCAGTAACTTTAGGAGATTACGGCGCAGTTGCTAGCGTTATCCGCCCAGATTTGTTTACAACAGAGATGTTTGATGTCGTCGTAGATACATCTGCAGGTCCTGCACGTGGACAAACAATTGTTGATCGACGTGATGCATTCCTAAAAGAGCTTGAGCCGCTAGACCTTGAAGACTCAGCAAAGGTGCGAGTAACCCTGGACCTAGATGTTGAAGGCGTTCAAGATTTGTGGCTAAAAACCATTAATTCTTAATGCTTTAGTGGCCTACAAACCAATTGGATGCCAGACAGTCTTGGCCTCCATGAATGCGATGATGCGACCAGGATCTGCTGATTTGAATGAGTGAATTCGCTTTAGATTTTCAGCTCCTGCAACCTTGATCTCTGAATGCATCTTCGCCGGAAGACCTGAGATGTCCATCGCATCAATATCCATGTGCGACGCCATCCATGGAGCGATCTCCTTCTTCTTTCCGGTCAAGATGTTGATAACGCCATGTGGCAGATCACTAGTTGCTAAAACTTCAGCAAAGGTCATCGCGGAAAGCGGTGCATCAGTGCTTGCAAGAATTACAACTGTATTTCCAGATGTGATGATCGGAGCAACAACATCAATGAAGCCAAGCAAGGAAGGTGTCTCAGGAGCAATCGCTGCAACAACTCCCATGCTCTCTGGAATTGTAAAGTTATAGAAAGGTCCTGCAACAGGGTTGGTTGATCCTGCAAGAGATGCGATCTTATCTGTCCAGCCCGCATACCAAACTAAACGATCAACTGAATCGGTAACCTCTTTGTCAGCCTTTACTTTTGTAACGCCAGTAACGGCAACAATCTCATCTACAAACTGTGCACGACGGCCTTCAAGCATCTCTGCAATTCGGTAAAGAATTTGTCCACGGTTATAGGCGGTAGCTTTATTCCATCCTGCATGTGCAGCGCGTGCTGCAACAACTGCATCACGCAAATCCTTACGAGATGCTAGACATGGGTTAGCAATAAATACACCTTTAGCGCTCTTCACCTCATATGTGCGTCCAGATTCGGTACGTGGGAATGCGCCATTGATATATAGCTTGTAAGTCTTCTTCACATCAATTCGATTACTCATGGCTAACTCCCTTCAAATATGCAGACAGTCCGTGGCGTCCGCCTTCGCGGCCCCACCCCGATTCCTTGTATCCACCAAATGGTGATGTTGGATCAAACTTATTGAAGGTATTTGCCCAGATAACTCCAGCCCGAAGCTGTTGAGAAGCCCACAAGGTACGTGAACCCTTCTCGCTCCAGATGCCGGCGGACAAGCCAAATGGAGTGTTATTGGCCTTTTCAATCGCCTCTTGTGGAGTTCTAAAGGTTAGAACAGATAGCACTGGACCAAAGATCTCTTCTCGTGCAATTCGATGCGCTTGGGTAACGCCGGTAAAGATTGTTGGTGCAAACCAGAAACCCTTACCCGGTAGATCACAAGCTGCGCTCCAACGTTCAGCACCTTCTGCATCACCTACAGCTGCAAGTTCGATGATCTTTGCAAGTTGTTCCTTGCTATTGATCGCACCAACATCGGTGTTCTTATCCATTGGATCACCGACACGGATCTTTTCCATACGATTCTTCAACTTGTGAAGTACCTCTTCAGCAACGTTTTCTTGCAACAGCAAACGAGAACCGGCGCAACACACATGTCCTTGATTGAAAAAGATTCCGTTAACGATTCCTTCAACGGTTTCATCAATCGCTGCATCTTCAAAGACGATATTTGCAGCCTTGCCACCAAGCTCTAAAGTGACGCTCTTCTTGGTTGGAGCAACTGCACGAGCAATAATCTTTCCGACCTCTGTTGATCCCGTAAAAGCAATCTTGTCGATTCCAGGATGATTAACAATCAGCGCTCCAGTTGATCCATCACCAGTAAGGATGTTGACGACTCCTGCCGGAAGCTCTGCCTGTTGGCACACTTCGGCAAACAACAAAGCTGTTAGCGGCGTTGATTCAGCTGGCTTTAAAACAACTGTATTTCCTGCTGCTAGCGCTGGTGCTACCTTCCACGCCAACATCAATAGTGGAAAGTTCCACGGAATGATTTGGCCTGCAACACCCAAAGGTTTTGGTGATGTACCAAGGCCGGCGTACTCAAGTTTGTCTGCCCAGCCTGCGTGATAGAAAAAGTGTGCTGCAGCTAATGGAATATCTGTATCGCGAGATTCGCGGATTGGCTTACCGTTATCAAGGGTCTCTAGTACTGCAAATTCACGTGCACGTTCTTGCATGATGCGAGCGATGCGGTACAGGTACTTTCCACGCTCTTTGCCAGACATCTTTGACCAGGTTGTTGTGTACGCCTTACGAGCAGCCTTAACCGCTGCATCAACCTCTGCCTTTCCAGCAAGTGCGATCTGACTCAAGACCTCTTCAGTTGCTGGGTTAATTGTCGGAAAGTGCTTGCTTCCGGCAACAAACTTTCCACCGATGAAGTGGCCATACTTAGGTTTGATTGAAACCACTGCGCGTGATTCAGGTGCTGGGGCGTATTCGAAGCTCATAGTTGTCTCCACTAATCCATCGTCACATACTGAGGGCTTGAGTAATAACCTTCATCCATCTTCATGCGCTGCATCAACAGATCGTTGAGCAAAGCACTAGCGCCAATACGAAATAGCTTCGGATTGAGCCAATCTGGTCCAACAGTTTCATTGACCAAAACCAATTGTTTAATCGCATCCTTGGTGTTTCTGATTCCACCTGCAGGCTTTACCCCGATACGTGTATTGGTCATTTCATAAAAATCACGCACCGCTTCAAGCATCACCAAAACAACTGGGGGAGTTGCGGCCGGTGCCACCTTACCTGTTGATGTTTTAATGAAATCCGCACCCGCTGCCATAGCCAAGAAAGATGCTTTACGAACATTGTCATATGTAACAAGCTCGCCAGTTTCAAAGATGACCTTCAAATGAGCCTTATCGCCACAAACTTGTTTGATCTGAACGATCTCATTAAAAACATCGATGTACCGACCAGCAAGAAATGCTCCACGGTCAATCACCATGTCGATTTCAGCGGCTCCTGCATCAATTGCATCCTGGGTATCTTGAATCTTTACCGCCATTGATGCACGACCAGATGGAAAGGCCGTAGATACGGCAGCAACTGGAACATGCTGCCCGCCAATTAAATCTAGATGTGTTCTGGCAACTGAAACCATGTCGTTATAGACACACACTGCGCCAACACTTGGAACCGTTGAATCAGTTGGATCTGGACGTACCGCTTTAGTGCACAAGGCTTTAACCTTGCCAGGGGTGTCCGCACCCTCAAGGGTTGTTAGATCAACCATGGTGATCGCAGTTTCGATCGCCCAGCGCTTTGATGTTGTTTTTATGCTTCGAGTAGCCAGCATTGATGCGCGAGCTTCAGCGCCAACCTGATCGACACCAGACAGATTGTTGAGGTAGCTCTTTAGTGAGGCATCTGTGCCATCGACTAAACCGTAAAAACTCACGATAACAATTCCTTAAGCGGTGGACGTAGTTGATCCAAAACTACCTGAGCAGCCTGTGAATCCTTTTCTATTGCCTCAATGTAACACTTCATCTTTGCCTCAGTGCCACTTGGGCGGATGATGATGCGCACACCACCATCAAGCCAGATTCGTACTCCATCAGTAGGTGGCAGAGCATCAGTTGGTGATGCCAAATCATCGATACTTGTTACCGCTCGACCTGCGATCTCTTTAGGTGGTTGATTACGCAGACCGCCCAGAATTACACCAACCTTTGAAAGATCACTCAATCGAATTGAGATCTGCTCTGTTGCGTGGAAACCATGTCGCTGCCACACCTCATCTAATAAATCCAGAACTGTTTTTCCTTCAGCGGCCAAGTCAGTTGCAATTTGCGCCAAGGTAATTGCCGCAGAGATTCCATCCTTATCATTAACAGTTATTGAATCTACGGCGTAACCAAGTGCTTCCTCATACCCGAAGGTAAGGTTTTCAATCTTTGCCAACCACTTAAAACCAGTCAGAGTCTCTTTGAACTCGAGGTTGTAATGTGCGGCAATTTTCTTGACGATTGATGAGGAAACAATGGAGTTTGCAAAGATTCCAGAGTCGATCTTTCTCGCGATAGATTCAGCGAAAATCGCACCTAATTCATCTCCGCGAAGCATTCGCCAACCAGTTTTTGGATCATTGACCGCAGCTGCACATCTATCGGCATCAGGATCATTTGCAATAACAAGGTGCGCATCATTGCTTTTCGCAGTTTCCAAAGCTAGATCAATAGCTCCTGGCTCTTCGGGATTTGGAAATGCAACAGTTGGAAAATCTGGATCTGGTGCTGCTTGTGATTGCACAAGAATCGGTGCTGGGAAACCTGCTTTATGAAAGACCCTTTGAATAGTTTCAGTTCCGACACCATGCATCGCGGTATAAACAATTCGTAGCGAGCCACGGTTGCCAGCTAACGAAGCTGTTCGATCGATGTACTTCTCAATGATCTCTTCGCCTAAAACCTCCCACACTTTTCCGCGAGGTTGTGTTTTCAAAGTAAGGATTGCATCAATCTTTTGAGCAATAGCTTCGTCAGTTGGTGAAACTATTTGCGATCCTCTGTAATGAATTCCATCAACGGTTCCACCAAGGTAAACCTTGTAGCCATTGTCTTGCGGAGGGTTGTGGCTAGCAGT
>JBFYOY010000005.1:0-10788 GCA_041303575.1 Actinomycetes bacterium | reverse complement strand
ACCATTGCAGAAATTGCTAATCCATAACCCACGATTGCAGTTGTTGACCCTAGCTCTTCAGTAACAAAGACGGGCAGAATCGATGCACGCATTCCAAAGAAGACCCAGGTTCCGATAAATGCCAGAACCAAAGCGATGCGGTAGGGACGCATTGCAAGTGCTTCCTTTACGGTTGTGGCTTCATCATTGGAAGCGGTTTTATTCTTCGCACCAATTGAATCTCCCTTGAGGAAAAAGAGAGCAACTAATCCAGAGCAGAGTAACAAAACTGAGTAAACAAAAAATGGTGCTCGAAGTGAGATAACAGATAGGACTCCACCAACTGCAGGTCCTGCGATACCACCAACTATGAATGAACCTTGATAGACAGATTGAGCATGTCCGCGCTGGTCATCGCTAACAGATCGCAAAATAACTGAACTTGCCGCCACCGAAAACATCGATGAACCAAGACCACCTGCTGCTCTAAAGAACAGGAGTTGCTCATAGCTTTGAGAAATGCCCGCTAAAAATGTAAATGCAGAGACCATAAAAATTCCAGAGGAAAAGACAGCTCTTTCGCCAAATTTGTCGACTAGAACTCCAGAGATCAACCCTGATGCAAAACGAGTGATAGCAAATGCTGAAACCATTAATCCGATAGCAGCGTTATTTACCCCAAAGGATTTTGCAAAAACTGGAATCGCTGGCATAACGATTCCGAAGCCAACGGCAACAAAAAATGATGCGGCGATAAGAGATGAAACCTCGCGTGGTAGATCTCGAAATGGTGAACGGATCAACCTAGTGATTCTCCTGCCGCTTCATCACGTGCCGCTGCATACTCCTGGTTAGTGCGAAGTGGAGTCTCGCGAAGCTTGAGAGCCAAGAAGAAGCCGATCGCAGTAATTGGGGCTGCAGCCCAGAACACAATATGGAATGAGTTAACAAAGGCATTGAGCGCAGTTGCCTGAATCTCTGGAGGAAGTGTCTTCAAAACCGCTGTGTTGTTGCTTATGCCCTCAAGCTTTGTCATATCAAAGCCCTTGAGCGCATCAGGATTACTTGTTGCCAGTTCATCAAAGTTGCTTTGAAGGTAATGACCCACACGATTAGTCAAGATACTTCCAAATATGGCTGTACCAAATACAGAACCCAATGAACGGAAGAAGGTATTGGAGCTTGTCGCCACACCCATGTCCTTGTAATCAATTGAGTTTTGAAGGGCGATAACAATTGTCTGCATCGAAAGGCCTAAACCTGCGCCAACAAAGATTGCATAGATTGCGATCTGCCAAAACGGTGTATCAATCTGCAAACGAGTCATCAGCAAGATTCCAACTGTCATTAAGGCGGTGCCCGCAATTGGAAAGCGCTTGTAATGTCCATGCTTAGAAATAAGCTTTCCTGAAATAATTGATGCAGTAACGATTCCGAGCATCAAAGGAATCAATTTCAGTCCAGCTGAAGTTGCGGTATCTCCCTTTACAACTTGAAGATACAAAGGAAGCATCACAATCGCGCCAAACATTCCGGCACCAATAACCGCACCGAGCAAAGATGTCAGAGAAAAGGTGTGATTCTTGAACAAGTGAAGTGGGAGGATTGGCTCTTTTGCACGCTTTTCCCACATAAGAAAGAAAACGGTAAGGATCGTTCCAATTATTAGATATGAAATTGTTCGAGAATCTCCCCAGCCATCTTGTGGCCCGTACACAGCTAATGAGAGCAGGACCAAGGTAACTGCAGATACCATCAAAAATGCACCTAGATAATCAATTGAGTGCTCACGCTTAATCTTTGGAAGGTGAAGCACCGCCGATGTAATTACAAGCGCTGCAATTCCAAGCGGAATATTGATATAGAAGATCCAGCGCCAACCGCTGACACCTAGAATTTCTCCACGGTCAGAGAAAAATCCACCCAGGAGTGGTCCTGCAACTGAGGACAAGCCCCAGACTGCGCCAAAGTAGCCCTGATAACGGCCACGTTCACGTGGAGAAATAATGTCGCCGATGATGACAAATGTCAGCGCCATTAATCCACCCGCTCCAAGCCCCTGCAAAGCACGAGTAGCAATGAGCTGCTCCATGTTTTGTGATGCACCTGCTAGAAATGAACCGATCAAAAAAACTACGATTGCAAATTGAAAAACAACCCGACGCCCATAGATATCTGAAATCTTTCCGTACAACGGAGTAGACGCGGTTGAAGTTAATAGGTAGGCGGTTACTACCCAGGTGTAGTGATTCAAACCATCAAACTCTTCAACAATGCTTTTCAGCGCGGTCGAAACGATGGTTTGATCAAGGGCTGCCAAGAACATTCCCATCATCAACCCACCCAGGATGACCATAATTTCTTTGTGAGTGAGTTGATTTGTACCTTCAGTTACGGGCTTCTCAGTAGACATGAAGGTAAGGTTACTCTGTGAAATCAGTTATAGCCGAACACTTAGTTAAGACCTATCGCAATGGCGAGGTCAAAGCTCTCAATGATTTGTCATTAGATGTCGAAGAAGGCACTGTTTTAGGCGTACTTGGACCTAATGGTGCAGGCAAGACAACAACTGTGAGAATTCTCGCAACCTTGTTAAAGCCTGATTCTGGATCAGCAACCGTTGCAGGTATTGATGTCATCAAGCATCCTGACAAGGTTCGTGAGCAAATTGGTTTATCAGGTCAGTATGCAGCTGTTGATGAGACATTAACTGGCTGGGATAACTTGGTGATGTTTGGTCGTTTGTATCACTTAGGTCGACAAAGCTCTATTGATCGTGCAAATGAGTTATTAGAACGGTTTGATTTAACTGAAGCTGCTCGCCGCCCAATCAAGACTTACTCAGGTGGAATGCGTCGTCGCCTTGATTTAGCGGCATCATTGATTGTTAAGCCAAAGATTCTCTTTTTAGATGAGCCAACAACTGGTCTTGATCCTCGTGGACGCCAAGATATGTGGCAGGTAATTCAAGAGCTCGTAAAGGGTGGCGTTACCTTGCTTTTAACAACTCAGTATTTGGAAGAAGCTGATCAGTTAGCTGATGAGATCGCGGTAATTGATCGCGGAACTGTAATCGCTCGCGGTACATCAGATGCCTTGAAGAAGCAGGTTGGCGGAGAACGCCTAGAAATTACTGTCGAGCCAGAAGATTTAGATAAGACAAAAGAAATTGTGGCAAAGATCAGTGGCCAGGCAACACATGTTGATTTGCGAACTGTAAGCGCACCCGTGCTTCACGGATCCAAGGATTTGATGGATGCTTTGCGACAAATGGATGATGCCAAGATCCACCCATTAGATATTGGTTTAAAGCGACCATCTTTAGATGATGTGTTTCTGTCATTGACTGGCCATGTTGCCGAAGAAACAGTTGATGAACCAGTGGTTAAGAAGAAGAGAGGGGGCAAGAAGTGAAAAATGCAATGAACGATGCAATGGTCATCACCAAGCGCCAATTACTTCAGTTAGCCCGTGTGCCAGAGCTACTTGTTTTCTCAACGATTCAGCCTGTTATGTTTGTGTTGTTGTTCCGCTATGTATTTGGTGGCTCAATTGATACAGGTCAGCCTGGCGGGTATGTGCAGCTATTAATGCCCGGAATCTTTGTGCAGACAGTTGCATTTACCTTGGCATCGACCGCCATTGGATTAGCTGAAGATATGAAGAAGGGATTGATTGATCGCTTTAGATCACTTCCGATCTCACGTGGCGCGGTAATCATTGGTCGTACCTTTGGTGATGCACTACTGAATATCTTGGTCCTAGTTGTTATGGCACTTGCTGGTTTTGCAGTGGGTTGGCGTCCAACTTCAGGAATCCTTCAAACTACCTTGGCCTTCTTATTCCTCTTTATGTTTGGCTACGCGCTTTCATGGATTGGAATTTTGGTTGGTCTGTCAGTCAAAGAGGCTCGTACCGTTCAAAGCGTTGGATTCTTGGTTACCTTTCCATTGACCTTCTTATCAAATGCTTTCGCGCCAACTACCGGAATGCCTCGAGCATTGCAGTACTTTGCTGAATGGAACCCAGTTTCAACGATGGTTGCAGCTTGTCGTCAATTGTTTGGTCTAGAAAATGAGTTTGGTGCAACAGCTAATTCATGGCCAAGTCAGCATCCATTAGAGACATCATTGCTCTACATGGTGATCTTGATGGCGATCTTTATTCCGCTAAGTATCCGTAAGTATAAAAACTACTCTAGCTAATACCTGGTTTTTGCTTTAGATATTTAAGCGTAAAACTCAGCTGCAACAATCTCTACTGAGATCTCGCGACCATTAGGTGCTGTATAGGAAACCTTCATTCCGATTTCCTGTCCAATCACCGCTGAGCCTAGGGGCGATTTCTCGCTGTACACATCTAGATCACCTGAAGAGATTTCACGTGAACCAATTAAAAACTTCATCTCATCGCCTGCAATGATCGCTGTGACAACCATTCCTGCACCAACCTTGCCATCGGCACTTGCTGGTGGAGTTCCGATGTGGGCGTTTTCTAGCATCTGCTTTAACTGGCGAATGCGCGCCTCCATTTTGCCTTGCTCATCACGAGCTGCGTGGTATCCACCATTTTCCTTGAGGTCACCTTCAGCACGTGCAGCTTCAATCTTTGCTGTGACATCTTTGCGACCAGGGCCTTCTAGTTGCTCCAGCTCAGCACGCAACCGATCAGCGGCTTCTTGGGTTAACCATGTCTGTGTCATAAGAGATAACGGTACTGGCTAATTACACAAGGCGACAACTGGATACATCAGCATTTACCGCTTGGCTACGCGTAGGAACAATGGTGACCAGTTCAACCTTTGATTGACCTGCGGGGATTTCATGATCAATCTGTCCCACAATACTTTTATCAAAGTCCCGAGCGATCAAGGTGCAGACCACAACTCGCTGTCCATCACTTCTTTCAATGGAGTAGCGAACCGAAGCTTCACGATCATTGGGAATTGTGAAAGAGATCAGTTGAGAGCGAAGCGGCGGATTGGAGTGATACAAAGCGGTCCACATCAACCAAGAAACTCCCAGAATCGCAACAACTAGGGCGATAACAGGCCAGCGAGTGGCCTTTGAACCGCCGTATCGCTCTTCGTAGCTGAACGGCTCTGGTGATTGCATGACATGATTATCTCATGGAACAAGAAGAAATCTTCATGGGAGCAGCTGGCTCAGTAACAGTTAGCCTTTTAGTAATTGCGGTCGCCCTTTTGTTGCGCAATTTTTATAAGCGCTTCATGGCCATAGATCGAAGCGATGACACAACCGAATAATCTTCTTTACAAGTTTTTTCAAGCAATTGCAGTTGTTGCTATCGCTGCATTGTTTTTTGGTTTAGGTTTTTGGCAGCTAGAACGCGCTGCGGATTTAAAGGCAAGTTTAAAGGTCGCGCGAACAATTGATACAAATGTTGTTACCTTGCAATCGGTGGCACAACCCCGTATAGCTCTAGATGCGCAAGCGCTCAATCGAACCGTTTCCTTAACTGGAAAGTACATCGCTAATTTCAGGGCACCAAACCAAATTGATAGTGATGGAGTAGTCGCAGATTGGGAGGTCGCATTAGCCCAAGTTGATGAAGGCTCTGCAATTTTGGTTGTGCGAGGCTTATGGTCAGAGCGATTGAAAAATCCAGATATTCAGCAATCAATGAATATTGATATCGAAGGTGTTTTAGTTGCCAGCCAATTTACAGATCGCGCAGATAACACCCCAGGAATCATCTCTAGATTAGATAGCGCCGTGGTTGTTGGGCTGACAGATCTAGATTTATATGATGGATACATCCAGGCTCGATCTGAATCGGTGCGAGGCATCGAACTAGAGCGCACCCGTATTTCTGAAGAAAAGTTGAACCCCAAGATCCCTGGCTTCTATTGGCAGCACCTTTCTTATGTAGTCATTTGGTGGCTCATGGCCGCTGTTGTGGTGTTTCTACCCTTCTATCGCCGTAGAGTTACCCCATGAGCGGAGCAATCAAGCGGTACCGATTTATGGCGCTAGTAGCCGGAGTTATGTCCCTTCTCTTGTGGTTTGTAGATCTACCTGTGGTGTATCTATTTAACAATCCCGAATGGAAGGAAGCGGTTGCCTGGATTCCCTTTGTACATGGTTGGATTTACGCCGCCTACGTTTTGGTTGCTATTCAATTCTCGGTCAAAGCCCGCTGGCCGATGAAGAAGATCATCTGGCTTATCTTGGCCGGCACCCTTCCGATCGCATCCATCGCTGCGGAGCGCAGAGTTGTTCGCCAATATTCGTAAAGTAATTAAAGCTCTGATCTACCCGCTGTACGAGCGGCGCTTGGTTGGATCACTTGATTTTTCAAAGACCCCACACCATGTTGGTGTAATTCTTGATGGAAATCGTCGCTGGGCTAAATCAAATCCAACCAACAATGATCCCCACGGCCACAAAGCAGGTGCCAGCAAGATCATTGAATTCCTAGGCTGGTGTGATGAAGCTCAGGTCAAGGTTGTAACTTTATGGTTGCTTTCAACCGATAACTTCAAGCGATCGCAAGATGAGATCGATGAGCTGCTCAAGATTATTGGCGATACAGTTGATGAGTTAGCCGCTACTGGTCGTTGGAATATCAAAGCGGTGGGTGCGATGGATTTACTTCCGCCATGGCTTGAAGAAAAACTCAGTTCGCTCAAGCCGACCCGCAAGGATGGCGTCGAAGTCAATGTGGCCATCAGTTATGGCGGTCGCCGCGAAATCGTAGATGCGGTCAAGAGTTACTTAAATGAGGAAGAAGCCGCTGGGCATTCCATCAAGGATGCACAAGAGAAGTTAACAACTGAAGATATTTCAAAGTTTTTATACACCGCAGGTCAGCCAGATCCCGAGCTATTGATCCGCACCTCTGGCGAACAACGACTGGGTGGCTTCTTGTTATGGCAAAGCGCCCTGTCAGAGTTTTACTTCTGCGAGGCCTATTGGCCAGATTTCCGTCGGGTCGATTTTCTGCGCGCCCTTCGCTCTTACTCTGAAAGACAGCGTCGCTTCGGTTCATAAATCGATACCAAGATTTAACTTTTCAATCTCGCGTGTCTGCGCACAATTGCCCGCCGGCGGTTCTACCTTTTTACTTATCCGAAGCACTTTCCGGCGACAACAATTAAATCTAGGAGCATTCATTGGCTGCTAAGGGTCAAAAAGCTAAGAAAACCTTTGTTTTAGATACCAGCGTTTTGCTCGCAGACCCCGGAGCGCTTTATAGATTTGCCGAACATGAAGTCATCATCCCGATCGCAGTTATCGGAGAGCTAGAAACCAAGCGTGATCACCCTGAATTGGGCTACTTTGCCCGCGCTGCTTTGCGTGCCCTGGATGATCTGCGGGTCAGCCATGGTCGCCTCGATAAAGCGCTGACAATTACCCCTGAAGGCGGAACCCTTTCTGTAGAGCTCAACCACACCGATCTTTCAACCCTGCCTCATGGCTTCCTTCGCGATGGGACCAATGATTCACGAATCCTGGCGATCTCAAAAAATCTGATGTCAGATGGCAAGGATGTTGTCCTTGTAACCAAGGATCTGCCGCTTCGAGTAAAGGCATCATCGGTCGGAGTTGAAGCCCAAGAGTATTTAGCAGAGCTGGTCTCCAACAGCGGATGGACCGGAATTGAAGAGATAGATGTTTCATCATCTGTGATCGATGATCTCTATGCCGGCGATTTTGCAGATCATGAGGCCGCCCACCAAATGCCGGTTCACACCGGGGTAGTACTGCATTCAGAAAAAGGCTCGGCCCTTGCGCGAGTCACCGCCGACAAACAGTTGAAGTTAGTTCGGGGAGATCGCCAAGCCTTTGGTCTGCATGGCCGAAGCGCCGAACAGCGGATCGCGCTAGATATTTTGTTGGATGAAAACATCGGCATCGTTTCCTTGGGAGGCCGAGCCGGAACTGGAAAATCTGCGCTGGCTTTATGTGCCGGTTTAGAAGCGGTGATGGAAAAGCGTCTTCACAAAAAGGTAGTCATCTTCCGTCCGCTCTACCCAGTTGGCGGACAGGAGCTGGGATACCTGCCTGGCTCGGAGGGCGAGAAGATGTCGCCCTGGGCCCAAGCGGTTTTTGACACCTTGGGTGCGCTGGTCAGCCAGCCGGTAATTGACGAGATCATCGACCGCGGGTTGATCGAGGTTCTGCCGTTGACGCATATCCGTGGCCGCTCACTTCATGACTCCTTTGTGATCGTCGATGAGGCGCAATCTCTGGAACGGGGGGTCTTGCTGACGGTGCTTTCCAGAATTGGAACCGCATCCCGGGTCGTCCTGACCCATGACATCGCTCAGCGAGACAACCTTCGGGTCGGCCGCCATGACGGAGTCGTCGCGGTGGTTGAAACTTTGAAGGGCCATCCACTCTTCGCCCACGTCACCTTGACCCGAAGCGAGCGCTCGCCGATCGCCGCCCTGGTTACCGAGATGTTGGAAGGACCGGTAGGAAATTAACTGCAACTCAACGGTAGCGACATGGTCGATTTAAGCCCTAAATCTATCTCACAGTCACATTTCGGACATATCGGACATTGCCCTATCTGACCTGCGGTTTTACCTATCCACAGCTTTATTATTTTCTGAGAATTTCCGACTCCCGCCTACTTTGATTTGCCCATGGGCCTCATCTGCCGCACCATAAAGGCATTCCCCTTAAGTTAATGAGCCTCATTTGAGGCTGATTGGCTATGGGAAGAAACTGAGGGTGAGTGCCTACAGGTGATGAGATGGAAGGGAGTAACGAGATGAACTCAGCTTCAAAGATGGCAAAGTCGATGGCGGTCCTTGGCGTCTCATCCTCCCTACTTTTGATCGCGACCCTGCTTCCAGCCGCCAACGCTCTTGAGCTTTCAATGGCCTCTACCGTTCAGGTGGATGCTCCAAATAGCGCCGCCATGGTTGAGGTTGAAACCATCGCTGGATTGTTTGGCGAAGAGGATCTGACGGCAACCGCCTCAGGTGCGATCTTCTCAACTCAGATGGCCTTGGTCTCTGCTGTAAGCCGCCAGGTCGAGCTAGCCAGAACCCCGATCGGTGCCAAGAAGGTTGCCAAGAGCATCCTGATGGATGAGTACGGATTTAGCGAGAAGCAGTACAGCTGCCTCAATCAACTGTGGACACAGGAAAGTAACTGGAACTACAAATCTCGCAATAAGAAATCAGGAGCCCACGGAATTCCTCAAGCTCTGCCAGCCAGCAAGATGAATGTTGTTTCAACTGATTGGCGCACCAACCCTGTCACTCAGATTCGTTGGGGACTTCGCTACATCAGCATCCGCTATGAGACCCCGTGCAAAGCATGGGCAAAGCACAAGCGCAGTAACTGGTACTAAACCCAGTTTAAAAGTTAACCTGCTTTAGATTAATTGAGGCCCAGATTAATTAGGTCGAGAACCAATACTCATCGGCTTGCTAGTTTCAGCAAAGAAATCATTGCCCTTGTCATCAACAACAATAAATGCCGGGAAATCAACAACATCGATCTTCCAGACCGCTTCCATTCCTAGCTCTTCAAAATCCAGAACCTCAACCTTTTTGATGCAATCCAAGGCCAGACGTGCAGCTGGTCCACCAATAGATCCAAGATAGAAACCGCCATGTGATTTACATGCATCGGTCACAGCCTTTGATCGATTGCCCTTGGCAAGCATCACCATTGATCCACCATGTGCCTGGAAGTAATCAACATATGAATCCATACGACCTGCAGTTGTTGGACCAAAGGATCCTGATGCATACCCTTCAGGGGTCTTAGCTGGACCTGCGTAATAAACAGCGTAATTCTTCATGTATTCAGGCATTGGCTTACCCTCATCCATCATCGCCTTGATCTTGGCGTGGGCTAAGTCGCGAGCCACAATCAAGGTTCCAGTCAATGAAAGACGTGACTTAACAGGGTTCTTTGAAAGTTCAGCTAGGACCTGTGGCATTGGTTGATTTAAATCAATCGCCACTACATCATCATTGAGATGCTCATCAGTTGTTTCGGGCAAGAAATGTGCAGGATCGCGCTCTAGCTCTTCCAGGAAGACTCCATCCTTGGTGATCTTGGCTTTTGCCTGACGATCTGCAGAACAGGAAACCGCGATCGCAATTGGCAGCGATGCACCATGACGAGGTAGACGAACAACGCGAACATCGTGGCAGAAGTACTTGCCACCAAACTGGGCACCGATTCCCAATGTGCGAGTCAGCTCTAGAACCTTTTGCTCTAGCTCGATATCGCGGAAGCCATGGCCAGTTGCCGCATCCCCTGAGGTTGGCAATGAGTCCAGGTACTTAGTGCTTGCCAGCTTTGCAGTCTTTACTGTGTGCTCAGCGCTAGTGCCGCCGATGACAATCGCCAAGTGATAAGGAGGACAAGCCGCGGTTCCAATAGAACGAAGCTTCTCATCCAACCAGTTCATAAAGGATGTTGGATTCAAGACAGCCTTTGTCTCTTGGTACAAAAATGATTTGTTAGCGCTGCCGCCACCCTTGGCGATGTACATAAAGTTGTACTCATCCTGGTGATCGCTATCGGCATAGATCTCGATCTGGGCAGGCAGGTTATTGCCGGTGTTCTTTTCCTCCCAGGTTGTAACTGGGGCCATCTGCGAATAACGAAGGTTGAGCTTTGTGTAGGCATCGTAGATACCTTGTGAAATCGCGACTTCGTCCTTGCCGGTTGTTAAAACAAACTGGCCCTTCTTGCCCATCACCAGCGCGGTTCCTGTGTCCTGGCACATCGGCAGGATTCCACCCGCTGCGATATTGGCATTCTTTAACAAATCAATTGCAACAAAGCGATCATTTGGTGAGGCTTCAGGATC
>JBFYOY010000004.1:0-5725 GCA_041303575.1 Actinomycetes bacterium | reverse complement strand
TGTTGAGATTAGCGCGGGACATGCGCTTATTCTCCCTTGAAGTAGGCTCATCCACAACTCAACGCCACAACAACAAAGGCATGATTTAGAGGAGATCTCTTCCCCAATGGCTCAACTGGTTCCGGTCACGACTACTCGCCTTGGCGAGCATTTGCCGTTGCTGGATCTTCTTCCAGATTCACAACCACTTGCTTGGGTTCGAAGCGGTGAAGGTTTAGTTGGGTGGGGCACATATGCAACAACAACAGTTAGCGGTCCACATAGATTTGCAGATGCACGTCATTGGTGGCAGAAACAGTTAGAGAAGCTCACTGTTAACAACACGGTGCATGGAAGCGGGACGGGACCTGTTTTGTTTGCATCATTTTCTTTTTCTCCAGATGATGTTTCTGTTTTAGTAATTCCACAAGTAGTTGTCGGAACCAAGAGTGGTAAATCTTGGATTACATGGATTGGCACTGATTCACAGCCAGATCTAAAAACCCAACCAGATCACTTCTCTAATGGAGATATGAAATGGAATGAAGAGCCACAAGCTGATCAACAGTGGAAAGAACGGGTTGCAACCGCTGTTACGCGAATTCAAAATGGTGATTTAGATAAAGTTGTTCTTGCTCGAGATATCACCGTTTCATCTAGTAAAGCCATTGATCCTCGTGCAATTTTGAACAAACTTGCATATGAATATCCAACAACCTGGAAGTTTGCGGTCTCAGGGTTAGTTGGTGCAACTCCTGAGCTTTTGCTTCGATTGTCACGTGGAATGGTTACATCACGTGTGTTAGCCGGAACCATTAGCAAAACCGGAGATGATGCAAAGGATTTAGCTTTAGCTGGTTCCCTTGCAAGATCCTCAAAAGACCTTGCAGAGCATGAATATGCGGTCCGATCTGTTGCAGATGCCATCGAACCATTTTGTTCATCAACAAATGTTCCGGAATCACCTTTTGTCTTGCACCTAGCCAACGTTATGCATCTAGCAACTGATGTAACTGGTGCTCTTGTTGAAACACTTTCGCATGTAGATGCCTTCACAATCTTGGAACAACTTCATCCATCCGCTGCAGTGTGCGGAACTCCTCGACCAGAAGCAGCAAAGCTAATCGCTGAAATTGAAGGAATGTCACGTGGTCGATATGCAGGTCCAGTTGGCTGGATCGATGCTGCAGGAGATGGCGAACTTGGAATTGCTTTGCGCTGCGGACAAATTAATGGAGATTCAATTCGAATCTTTGCAGGATGTGGAATCGTTGATGGATCTGATCCAGAGATTGAGCTTGCAGAGACTTACGCAAAGTTCACTCCGATGCGAAGTGCGCTTAAATAGAGTTTAAAGCTTGATAGATAGCTTTTAAATTATCTGCATTACTTTCACGATCTGGAACATCACAAACAACAACGCTGATTCCAGAAATCGGTGCTTTGATCTCTGCCTCTAACTCTTTGAGATTTGAAATCTGCTTAGCTGCAAACCCCATTGACTCTGCAATCTTTGCAGGATTAAGTCCATGTGGAGTTCCAAATACCGTTTCAAAACCATCTGAACCTCTTTGAGGCAAGGTAGAGAAGATTCCCCCGCCATCATTGTTGATCACAATAAATCGGCAGTTGATCGCTTCTTTATTTATCAAACCTGTTAAGTCATACAAAAATGAAAGATCACCAAGAATCGCAATTGTTGATTTGTGTGCAGATGCAATTCCAAGTGCGGTTGAAATATTTCCATCAATTCCAGCTAGGCCACGGTTTGCATAAGTTTCTACACCGCTGCGAGGAAGTGCAAAACCTTCAAGATCGCGGATTGGACGTGATGATGAAACAAATAATGCGGTGTCATTTGGAATTGCTGCAGCAATTGTTCGTGCAATCACCGCTTCATTCCAGCCATCCAGTGATGCAACTAATTTTTTAGTTCTTTCAGCAACCTTGTTCCAGGTTGCAATCCAGTCATCAGATTGAATGACGCCTTGCAAATCAGGAAGTGAGGTAAAGACTCGATCAGCTTGGCGATCGGTATCTACCGTTGCTGTGCGTGGATCTACAACGTATTGAATAGGGCTAGATTTAATGAAGGCGTTGACTGAACGCGAAAGCGTAGTTCTGCCAATCACCAAGACTGATTGTGGAATTAAAGTACTTCTGATCTCTTGCGAGGTTAAGAAGATTGATGCATGGGCAATCGCATCTGGAAATGACAATGGATCTTCAGCAATAACCGGCCAGCCAAGCAGTTTTGTAAATTTGGTGATCTCTTCAACGCTAAGCCCGCCACGATCATGGCCAATGACAACGACTCCACGAGCACCTACGAGTCGAAGATTTCCGGGCTTAGAACGTTCTACAAAACTCTTAGGCGCCACAACGATCTCTGAAACCCAATCAGCTGAGTCATCTGGCAGTAAAGGCTCATCAAATTGCAGGTTCAGATGAACAGGACCTTTGCGCAAACTATCCAGCGGAAGCTCCATTGGAAAAACAGGTCCATCAATATCTGCAAAGTAACGGACCGCTTTGCCGAAGATCCGTGCCTGCTCAGTTGTTTGGTTGGCTCCGGTTTTGCGCAACATCGCTGGACGATCCGCGGTTAAAACCAGCAGTGGAGCGTTGGTGTGATGAGCCTCTAAAACCGCTGGGTGATAGTTAGCGACCGCTGTGCCACTGGTGCAAACAATCGGAACAGGTCTGCCTGTTGCTTTAATCATTCCTAAAGCAAAAAATGCCGCGGTTCGTTCATCGATACGAATATGAATCTTGATCAGATTGCGCTCTGCTGCTGCAAAAAAAGCTAAAGACAAAGGTGCGTTGCGCGATCCCGGTGAGATCACGACATCGGTAACTCCTGATTCGATGATCTGGCGTACAACAACGCGAGCTAGCGAGGTTGAGTTATTCACTTCAATAGCTCCGCGCATCTCATGATCCGATTCTTCCACCATTCAAAGCGATCCGGTGCCACATCTAATCCATCTAATTGGGGTTCAAACTCTGAAATCTGCATCATTCCATCAGTAATCGGCAGATGAGCAACATCTTGAGCCAACAGTGATCCTGTTGCAAGGCCGCAATCAAAGCTCATCTCTTCAAAGGATGCGGCAAGAGTTAAACCATAATTAATTCCAACCGCACTTTCCAGCGCGCTAGAGACTACGACAGGTAATTTGTGATGTTGCGCGATCGCATGAGCTCTCTTAATTCCACCAAGTGGTTGAACCTTAAGCATCACAATATCTGCGGCACCTTGTAAATCCAGCGCAAATGGATCTTCTGTCTTTCGGATTAATTCATCAACGGCGATTTTCAATGGAATACGGATCTTGCTCTTCAATTCACGTAACTCATCCAAAGTTGCACAAGGTTGTTCCACATATTCAAATGGTCCAACATTTTCGTAGAAGGCATACAGGTTGGTAAGGGCTTGTTCAACGCTCCAAAGGCCATTGACATCTATCCGAATATTTACTTTGCGACCAAGTGAACGAATTCTTGCCAGACGGACAATATCTTCGCTGAGGTTATCGCCAACTTTAACTTTGTAGGTTTTTACACCCGGGTATGAAGCGACTAGATCATCAACAACTTTCTTATCGTTGGTTGCAGGAATCGTTCCATTAACCCCGACAGAGCTGCGAAAAAACTTTGGTCTTGGCTGTGTTGCCGCCTCGATTGCACTTGCTAACCAATGTGATGATTCAGCATCATCGTATTCAAGAAAGGGAGAAAACTCCCCCCATCCATGGCTACCTTTAATTAATGCAACTTCACGAAGATTTATGCCACGAAAATTGGTTTTCATTGGCAGCGCAATTACGCGCAAGGTATCGAGAAGTTGTTGATCCATAAATTAAGGGCGCTTTGGAAATTTTCCGAAGTCAGGCTTGCGCTTTTGCTGATATGCATCGCGACCTTCTTGACCTTCTTCTGTCATATAGAACAGAAGTGTTGCATCGCCTGCAAGCTGTTGAACTCCAGCTAAACCATCGGTTGCAGCGTTTAAGCTTGCCTTGAGCAAACGCAAAGCCATAGGTGAATTACGTAGCATCTCGCGGCACCATGAAACAGTTTCTGCCTCTAGCTCTGCAATTGGTACAACGGTGTTTACCAATCCCATATCTAAAGCCTCTTGTGCGTTGTATTCACGAGTCATAAACCAAATTTCGCGCGCCTTCTTTTGTCCAACATGTTCAGCCAAAAGACCAGCACCGTAACCACCATCAAAAGAACCGACCATTGGTCCGGTTTGGCCAAACTTTGCATTGTCAGCTGCAATAGTTAAATCACAAACAACGTGCAGAACATGTCCGCCTCCGATTGCCCAACCTGCAACCATCGCAACGATTGGTTTTGGAGTGCGGCGAATCTGAACTTGAAGATCTAAAACATTAAGGCGACCAATTCCCTTTTTCGCCAACTTGTCTTCACCAAGATATCCATCATCACCGCGAACACTTATGTCACCACCTGAACAGAAGGCTTCAGTTCCTTCACCAGTAAAGATAATTACGCCGACCTCTTCATTGTCACGTGCCAGATTGAAAGCTTCGATTAGCTCAATAATTGTTTGAGGACGGAATGCATTGCGCACCTGTGGTCGATTGATGGTGATCTTGGCGATTCCATCACCCATTTGATATTTGATATCTACGAAATCTTCTCCACCAGCTGCGGTCACCCATTGTGGAATCTCACGGCTACCAAATTCGCGCTTAATCGGCTTGCTCACATTTCCTCCATCGTCGTTGCTAGCGATAGCCTACGACGGCAATGGATAACTCGTCACAACGAAAGATTCTGCGGGTGAGCCCTGCATGCGAACTTCCTCAATTAGCGAGGGACATCACAGCAGCTCTCGCAGGTAATGGCCCCACCCTTGGCTTTGGTGAGGTCTCCTCCGAATTTGCCCCCTCGCAGGCAGCTATCGTCATTGGCACTTCCGGAACAACCGGCACACCTAAGGAAATCTTCTTATCAGCTCATGCCTTGCTGTCATCAGCACGTGCTTCAAATACTTTCGTCGGAGCAAAGCCTGGCGATACCTGGTCACTGCTTTTGCCACTCACACATGTGGCCGCGGTCAATGTTTTTGTTAGAGCCTTTGAATTAGGAACTATCCCTGTTGATCTTCGAAATCATTCTGGTGAATATCCACGTGTTGATTTCACAGCGATCGTTCCGACACAACTTTTTAGAGCGCTCAATGGTGATGAACACCTGTTGAAGCATCTGCAAAGTGCACAAAAGGTTCTGGTTGGAGGTGCAGCGCTTTCTACTGCAATCCGCAATCAAGCAACCGCTGCAGGAATAAAGATTGTGACAACTTATGGAATGAGCGAAACCTCTGGAGGCTGTGTTTACAACGGCGAGGTTCTTGATGGTGTTGAGGTTGAGGTACGTGGTGGTTCAATCTTCATTAGAGGAAAAGTTCTAGCACTCAATCTGAATTTAAATGATGGTTGGTTTGAAACCAATGATTTAGGTGAATTCATTGATAACAAACTTGTCGTGCTGGGTAGATCAGATGATGTAATCATCACTGGCGGAGAAAACCTCTCTTTAAATAATGTTGAAAGCATCTTGAATGAATATTTTCCAACGATTCAATGTGCTGCTTTTTCAGTCGAAGATCCTCAGTGGGGACAGAGCTTGCACATTGCAGTTGTCGGCCAGATAGATAGCAACAGCATCAGCTCTGTACTTGAAAGCAAGATTGGAGCATTTGCAAAACCAA
>JBFYOY010000003.1:0-19929 GCA_041303575.1 Actinomycetes bacterium | reverse complement strand
TAGTAGCAACTGCATGGGATAGCGCTCGCACCTTCCGTGGATCAGATCTACGAGGCGGTGCCAATGGTGCACGTATTCGTTTAGAGCCTGCCCGTAATTGGGAAGGTAATGAACCTGCACGTTTGAACAAGGTTCTTGCAGCACTTGAGCCAATTGCAAAGGAAACTGGCGCGAGCATCGCAGATGTAATTGTTTTGGCTGGAAACATTGCGGTCGAAAAGGCAGCAGCTGCTGCTGGAGTAAAGATCTCAGTTCCATTTGCTCCAGGTCGCGGCGATGCCACACAAGAGCAGACCGATGTAAATAGCTACAAGGTCCTAGAGCCAATTCATGATGGATTCCGCAACTGGGTTCAAAAGAGCTATGCGGTAACACCAGAAGAGCTTCTTCTAGATCGTGCACAGTTGATGGGCTTAACCGCTCCAGAAATGACTGTGTTGATGGGTGGAATGCGCGTACTTGGTACAAACCATGCAGGTACATCACATGGTGTATTTACAAAGAATGTCGGCTCACTTACAACTGATTTCTTTGTGAACCTCACAAGCATGAAGTATGTGTGGGAGCCAGCAGGGGAGAACCTCTACAACATCCGTGATCGCAAGAGCGGTGCCGTTGATTGGACCGCAACACGTGTTGATCTGGTCTTTGGTTCAAACTCAATTCTTCGCTCATACTCCGAGGTTTATGCTCAAGATGACAACAAGGAAAAGTTTGTTAAAGACTTTGTTGCTGCATGGACCAAGGTGATGAACGCAGATCGCTTCGATCTGAAGTAATTCTCAGAATCTGAAGTGGGGCGGGTCGGGCTCGAACCGACGACGACGGAATTATGAGTTCCGGGCTCTAACCAACTGAGCTACCGCCCCTAACGAGGCGAACTTTACCTTGAATTTTTCTCGCGCTGGAATCCTCTGCGACCCCAGAACTCCCAGAGACCCATAACCGAGAGTATGAGCGCAAAACCAAAGAGCAGATCTTCAATCGGTGCTGCTGCGATGCGGTAACCGGTAATTGAATCTGGGTCATACATAACGATTGCTTTACCATCTCCGCGAAGGTGTGTGAGCCACCAATTAGTCATTAATTGGAACGGAAGAATAATCATGTATGAAAGCCAAAAAGCTAGACGAGTAAGAAGTGAGTTCTTAAAGACAAAAAGATCAACACACACTGCAACAAAGACTGCGGCAACTGCGATATCGCTATAGATCATTTCTTCTCATCCTTTCCAAACTCTTTTTCCCGAAGGTGAGGCTTGACTGTTGTGACACCTTCGATGGTCAGGATTGCCGCCATTGGAACGATGATGAAGAAGAGGAACTCCTCGAGTGGAATATCAAATGGACCATAAATTCCAACCATGCGATCACGATTAAAGAACCAGTGGCCTTGTGCGATTGCGTAGGCATCCCAAATCAAGAAAAGGGTGCTGATCGGAAGAATGCTCAGAAGTGCTCGCTTCCAGCGACGAAGGACGCTGGTTTTCAAAACGATCTCTAGCCAAAATGAGCCACAAACGGTGAAGGCAAGCATCGCCATGTAACCAAATTTTTCCACGTCAGATCTTCTCACATACTCCTTTGATAGGGTTGTCGAAAAGGGGGCAGACATGCAGGAAAACGCGGCTACGCTCTTCAAACAAGTTCGCTTGTTCTCTTCAATCGCTGCGGCGATTGGAGTTCTCCTATCCTTAATATTCTCTGAGTTGTTAAATACCAGTTCGATGGGGTGGCAGGTTGTTGTTGCCATCATCGCTCTTGCCATTGGCATTCCACATGGCGCACTCGATCATCTAGTGACCTTGCCTAAAGCCGCTCCACTGAAGATGGCTGCCTTCATTCTTATTTATGTTGCCGTTGCAGTTGTGGCTGTAATTGGAATACTTCAATTCAATATCATCGGTTTCATCATTGTCTTGTTTATGAGTGCAATCCATTTTGGAATCGGTGATGCAGCTTTTATAAGTGAGATTGATCGTCGCACCGAGCCTCGGGCAAAACTTAATCGCTGGTTCTATATCCCAGCTGCCGGCTTTACTCCGGTGTTTATCCCGCTCGTTAACTCTGCAAGCACCGATGCACTTGCCTCCGTGAATTCCGCCTTGATCAATTGGCACAGAGGTTTTGATTCACAGATCTTGGTTGCGGTGACCACCTTTTCGATAATGGCAATTCTTGTCATGATTACAAATAAACGAAAGAGAGAGGCTTTAGACCTCACACTCTTGCTACTTCTCGCACACATCGCACCACCGCTGATTGCTTTTGCTGTCTACTTTGGTTGTTGGCATGCCATGAGACATACCGCTCGATTGACCTTATCTCTGCCGCGTTCAATCCAAAATTTGGAGCAGGGTTTGAATAAGAAAGCATTTTCAAATGCGGTGATACCAGGTTTGCCAGCTTTAGTTGGAACATTCTTAGTGGCTGCTGTGATGGCACTGAGTGGTCAAAGTTTTTCTGATGATTTCTTCTGGATGGCTTTAGTTGTTGTGTGGGCGCTCACTGTCCCTCATATGGTGGTTACCGCTAAATTGGACCGAGCAGCATTAACCTAGGCCAATGAGATTAAAGGTATTGGCAGTTGCCATTTCTGTGTTGGCTACAATGATTTCTCCAGCACAAGCAGCACCCAACTATGTTTTTCCAATAGTTGGATGTGATTACACATATGCCAAGGCGCATCATGATTACCCAGCCACAGATATCTTGGCTAAAGCGGGATGTCGATATGTTGCAGCAACCTCGGGTGTTATTGATGAGGTAAATCGTGTCGATTCTTGGTCAGGGAAAACAAATCTAGGAGTTGATCGCGGTGGGCTTTATGTTTCATTCATTGGAGATGATGGGGTTCGATATTACGCATCACATTTGAAGAGTATTCCTAAAAGTATTCAGCCAGGTATTGCTGTAAAGGCGGGGCGGTTTTTAGGAACTGTTGGAGCAACTGGTAGTGCACGTGGCACCAAGCCACACATCCATTTTGGTCTCTCATGGAGCACACCCCCACAAACATGGTGGGTTCGTCGCGGAATGGTGTGGCCTTGGAAGTATTTAGATGCTTGGAAAGTTGGAAAAGATCTTTCCCCGGCAAAAGAGGTTGAAGCAAAACGTTTAAAGCTTGGCGATCTTCCACCAGAACCCAAAAAATAATTGCTAAGAAGTAATAAAAAAACCCCGCCAGTTACCCGGCGGGGTTTTTTAATAGTTAGTGTTGATTAGGCAGGGTTTACTGCATCAGCCTGAGGACCCTTTGGACCCTGCACGACCTCAAATGAAACTGCCTGACCCTCTTCTAGGGACTTGTAACCGTTTCCTTGAATTGCTGAGTAGTGAACGAATACATCTTGTCCGCCACCATCAACTGCAATGAAACCGAAACCCTTTTCAGAGTTGAACCACTTAACTGTGCCTGTTGCCATGTATTTATTTTCCTTCGATATGTGGGTGATTCGAGAAATCCTCGACTCACGGTCTTCCTCTTGCTCCAGCGATACCGATTATGCAAAACATGAAACGGGTACTGATTAAGCGTCCGACTGAGACCAACTGTACCGCCTACCGTCCCGTATGCCTAAAGGGGGAGTAGACAGTTTTAGGCTCATTGGTGTCTAATTGAGGTGTTCACAACGCAAGTTTGAGCCTGAAAATGCTGCTGGGGAAGGTCGCATTTGGGCAACCTTGCAAGGAGAACCATGGAACGTTTAACCACGCCTTCAAACCGTCAGCAGGTTCGGGGTTTCTTAACAGTTCATTCGACGCCATCTGCGTTGCGCCACCACATTGATTGGGCGATTCAAGCCATCCTTGGCACCTGGGTTAAACCAACATGGAGTCCACAGCCATTGATTCCTGGTTCATATCGAACACAGCTTGAGTTTCGAGATCGTCAAGGCGCCGCAGCAGAGTTAGCAAGTTCTCTACGAAGTTGGCATTACTTAAACTTTGAAGTTATTGAAAATACCGATAACGGTGGCGAACTCTTTAGATGTACCCCAGAGCTTGGAATTCATCGTGCATTAGTTGATCAAACAGGTGCGGTCATTCTTTCGGAAAACCAATTGGATACCGTTTTGAAAAACTCTTTCGATGAGGAAAGCATCCGCGATGCGATCGCTGGACTTCTGGGAAGTACTTGGGAGCAAGAGCTCGATCGGTTCAGGAGTGCTGACCTTCAAGAAATAGCCCATCTTCGTGCAATCTAGCGAGTAAGATACAAATATGACTCAACTTAATGAAAGCCCAATCATCACCGTAGAACGCCGCAAAGCGATAACAATTATTGTTGCAGCGGTAATCATGTCCCTTGCAATCGGCGGTGGATTAATGCAGGTTGGATCTGGTTTTGCTTCACGTAGCAGCGATGGAATTACTGTTACGGGATCAGCAAAGACCACGGCAACAGCAGATAACGCTGTTTGGGTTCTTAATGTCAGTCTTTCATCTCCAACAGTTGCAACTGCGGTCAAAAAGGTTGATGCAGATGTTGCGGCGTTGTCAAAGTATTTAACTGAGGGTGGAATTGCAGCAGATGGGTTGACCCTCGGAGCGGTAGCTACATATGCCAATGAGGAGTACAACAACGGAAATGCGACCGGAAGAATTCTTTCTTACCGAGCAACCCGTGAAGTAACTGTGCGTTCAAAGGATGTTGAACTAGTTTCAAAGCTAAGCCAAGGAATCGGAACGCTTTTGGCAACTGGAATTAATGCAAATAACTATGGTCCTCAGTACTACATCTCTAATCTTCCAGAGCTTCGCCCACAGTTGATGGCAGAGGCGATGAAGGATGCCAAGGTTCGCGCTGAGGCGTTAACAAAGGCTGTTGGTGGAGATATTGGCGCGCTAGTTAATGTGAAGGCTGGCCCAATTCAGATCACCACACCTGATTCAACAATGACAGCTGATTACGGTGCTTATGACACATCCACAATTGAAAAGACGGTAACTGCAACAGTTTCTGTAACCTTCAAGAGCTAATTACTCAAGCGCCCCTGCGCAACGCGGCCTGATACCAGCCATACAAGAACGCTGTGTGACGGTACCTCGATTTTGGCAGATGGTGCTGAGATAACAGGTTCGTAACTCTCGGTCTTTTGTGATGAATCAAAGATGCATCTAAAGGTTTCACCCCAGCTTGAATTAGGTAAGGTAAATGGGGTCTGTTGGCTAGATGAGTTAAGCATTAATAAAAGTGCTTTGTTGGGATCTGCCTCGATAAAGACCGTGATGCTTCGCTTTTCTTCATCGCGCCAGTGATCATCACTCATCTCATTGCCGCCTAGAGAAAACCAGGCAATATCTTTTCTGTTGGTTCCTTTATCTAGAGCACCAGTAAAGAACTCTGAGGCAACATCGGCTAAATAAGTATCGCGAATCTCTGCCAGTGATTTAACCGCATCCAAAATATCTTGTTGCTCATCATTTAACTTCCAAGGCAAGGCCCATCCGCCGTTAAATGAAGCTTCACCTTCGTGGCTTTCATCCAAAGGCAACGAGTAAGCATTGTTTGAACCATTTTGAGTACGACTTACCTCATCGCCCATATTGAGCATTGGGACCCCTGAAGAAAGCATCAAGGTCGCCAGTAGAGATTTTTTCAGGCGGTGACGAATCTGTTGAATTTCAGAGTTGTCGGATTCGCCTTCATGTCCAACATTCCATGAACGATTTGAATCGCCACCGTCGGCATTGTTTTCCAGGTTGGGTTGGTTGTGTTTTTCATTGTAGGTAACCATGTCATGCACAGTGAAGCCATCATGTGCTGCAACAAAGTTAATCGATGAGGTCGGACCGCGAAAGTGAAAAATATTGCTTGATCCACTGATGCTGGATGCAATATCTGAAACACCTTCACCATATCCACGCGCAAGATCTCCCAGCCAGAATTGACGGACAGAATCTCGGTAGGCGTCATTCCATTCACGCCAAGGATGTGGAAAATCCCCCAGCGAGTAGCGCGAAACATCCCACGGTTCAGCGATCATTTTGAAATTTCGCAACTCCGAATCGGCCCCGATAGCTGCCATTAGTGATGAATTAAAGGCGCTGTTACTTGTGTACAAAGCCGTCGTTAGGTCAAAGCGGAAGCCATCAACCCCAATAACTTCAATCCACCAACGCAATGAATCAATAATCTGGCGCACCGAATGAGGCTTGCTGGCGGCAAATGTATTTCCGCACCCTGTGACATCTACATAGTTTCCATGCGCATCTTGTCTGTAATAGGCGTGGCCATCAATTCCTTTATAGGAAAGCGTTGGTCCAGCAACTCCACCTTCGGCGGTGTGGTTGTAAACAACATCCAAAATAACTTCAATACCTGCAGCATGTAGTTGATCAACCGACCATTGAAGCTCTGAGATCGGATCTGATGTAGAGGCGTACTCTTTATGTGGAGCGCTAAAGAGCAAAGAGTTATAACCCCAATGATTCTTACGTCCACGGTTATACAAAGTTGGCTCTGTAATTGATTGTGCAATAGGCAATAGCTCTAACGCGGTAACACCAATTGATTTCAAATGGGCGATAGTGCTTGTGTGACCCAGTGCCTTGTAGCTGCCTCGTTCATGTTCGGGAATCTCATGATTAAAGGCGGTCAGGCCCTTTACATGTGCTTCGTAAACAACTGTCTTAGCCCAAGGCACCAATGGTCGATTAACTTCGCGAACTCCATGATCGGTTACAACTGAATACGGAACCTTGCCCGCACTGTCACGAGGATCGCGTTCATTTAAATCCCCATTGCCCAAAGCATCATTTGCGACATGGCCATAAATTTCGGGGGAGTACACAACATCTCCATCAATCACATGGGCATACGGGTCAAGCAGTAATTTGGCGGCGTTAAATCGCACCCCATATTCAGGAATCCATGGCCCATAAACTCGATATCCATAACGTTGACCAGGGCGAACTCCAGCTAAATATCCATGCCAGATCGGTCCATTGCGGTGAGACATCGCAAAACGGGTTTCAACTAACTTGCCATTGACCTCATTAAAGAGGCACAGCTCAACTGCATCGGCGGCGTTGCTCCAGATTGCAAAGTTGGTACCGCCTTGCGTGACGGTAGAGCCAAGGGTTCGCGGATCTGCAGGAAGCATGGTCGGTATCTTGCCGTGGATGGGCTCAAAAGGAGGGGTTTTTGAGTGTGATTGAGGTAGCCAATTAGGGTTACTCACCAGTAACCTTTGGCTATGAAAATCGCCGTTTGCGTCAAGCAGGTCCCAGATTCATGGGCTGAAAAGAAGATGGTCAATGGAATTCTAGATCGAGAGAATGTAGATGCTGTTCTCAATGATCTTGATGAGTATGCAGTTGAAGAAGCGCTGCGTATCGCAGAGGCTCATGGTGGCAATGAAGAGGGTGGAGCACACACAGTCACCGTTATTTCGATGGGGCCAGAGCGCGCAACCGAGGCGGTTCGCAAGGCGTTATCAATGGGTGCCAATGATGCAATCTTGGTTACCGATTCAAAGCTTGCGGGTGCAGATGCGCTCGCAACATCTGCAGTACTTGCTGCGGTAATTGAAAAGGGTGGATTTGATCTAGTTATTTGCGGAACGGAATCAACAGATGCACGCATGAGCGTTGTTCCTGCGATGTTGGCAGAGCGTTTAAATGTTGCGCAATTAACCTTTGCATCAAAGGTCGAAGTTGATCCAGCTGCACAAAAGGTTTCAATTACACGTGTTACCGAGGCTGGCGTCGAAGAGATGAACGCGCAGTTCCCATGTGTGATTTCAGTTGTTGAAAAGATTAACGAGCCACGTTACCCATCATTTAAGGGAATCATGGCGGCCAAGAAGAAGGTTATTGAGAGCAAGGATTTATCTGCAGTTGGTGTTGCAGTGGATTCTGCCTGGTCATTAGTTGCTGATTCATCTCCACGTCCTCCACGTGCAGCTGGTATCAAGGTTAGCGATGACAACGCCGCAGATCAGATGGTTTCATTTCTAGCAGAAAAGAAGTTGATATGAGCAATGTATTGATTTTGGCTGACTTTGTTAGCTCAAAGGCTACAAAGACCAACGCTGAATTAGCTACCGTTGGCGCACGTATTGGCGAGGTCACCGCAGTAGTTCTTGCACCTGCTGGAAAAGGTGCGGCAATGGCTGCAGAGATCAACAAGGGCCCTGTAAACAAGGTCGTTGTCGTCGAGTCAGATGCATTTACAGCTAACGGTGTTGCTGCAGTTGCAGATGTACTTGCGCAGATCATCCAAGCACAATCACCCGCTGCGGTTCTCATCGCATCGCACGCATTTGGTAAAGAGGTTGCAGCTCGCACCGCAGTTAAGACTGGTTCAGGAATTATTACCGATGCGGTTGATGTATCTGCAGATGTAACTGCGACTCAACTAGTTTTCGGTGGCTCTACAACGGTTCACTCAAAGGTTTCGCACGGAACTCCAATCATTACAGTCCGGCCCAACTCGGTAGATGCCCAACTTTCCGCTGCAACACCTGCGGTTGAGACACTTTCACTACAAGTTTCAGATGCATCAAAGAAGGCAACGGTTACTTCAACACAACCTCCTGTGCAGGGTGGACGTCCAGAGTTAACAGAGGCAAATATTGTTGTTTCAGGCGGACGTGGAACTAATGGAGATTTCTCTGCCGTTGAAGGTTTTGCTGACTCACTCGGCGCAGCCGTTGGCGCATCTCGTGCAGCAACTGATGCCGGTTGGTACCCACATTCATACCAAGTTGGCCAAACAGGTAAGACTGTTAGCCCTCAGCTCTATGTTGCATGTGGAATTTCAGGTGCGATTCAGCATCGTGCGGGAATGCAAACAAGTAAGACAATCGTTGTAATCAATAAGGATCCAGAGGCGCCGCTCTTTGAAATCGCAGATTTTGGCGTCGTTGGCGACTTGTTTGCCGTGCTCCCTAAGGCAACGGAAGGCGTAAAAGCCCGCAAGTCATAGACTTAGGCCCGTGCCTTCAATCTATGTAGACCATGCAGCAACGACACCACTGTCGCCTGCTGCTTTTAAGGCCATTACCTCACAGCTGCAAGAGTTGGGTAACCCTTCAAGTCTTCATACCCATGGCAGAGCAACTCGCAAAGCTTTAGAGGATTCTCGCGAAGCTATCGCACGTGAAATTGGATGCCTTCCATCGGAAGTTATCTTCACCGCTTCGGGTACTGAAGCAAACAACATCGCGCTAAAGGGTTTGTGGTGGAATGGAAAGGCGCATGGCAAAAGCATCGTTGTTATTTCAGCGATCGAACATCATGCGATTTTGGATCCCGCACAATGGCTAGAAAGCCATGAAGATGCAGAGGTAATTCTTGTTCCAGTAAATGTTCATGGCGTGATTGATCTTGAGTTTTTGAAAGATTTAATTGCTCAACGCGGCGACCAGATCGCAGTAATTTCAATTATGCATTCAAACAATGAAACCGGTGTCCTTCAGCCAATTCAAGAGGTTGTTGCAATGGCTGGAAATATCCCAGTTCATACAGATGCGGTACAAAGTTTCAAGAAGGTACCTATTTCTTACAAAGAACTTGGCGTAACTGCATTAACCCTGAGCGCACACAAAATTGGTGGACCGCTCGGAATTGGCGCATTGATTTTGCGACGCGCTTACGAAATTCCCGCTTTGTTACACGGCGGCGGGCAAGAGCGAGAGATTCGAAGCGGTACTTTGAACGCACCGAGCATCGTCGCATTCTCTGCAGCTGCAAATGAAAAGTATCCAAGCGCAGATGTTGAACTTTTGCGCGATAACTTCATTAAGGCGTTGTTGTCTGCAATTCCAGATGCATATATCAATGGAGGAGCTAGTCATCGTTTACCTGGAATCGTCAATGTCACTTTTCCCGGAACACAGAGCGATACCTTGTTATTACTTTTAGATAATGCCCATGTTTCAGCTTCAACTGGATCTGCGTGCAGCGCGGGTGTTCATGAAGCCAGCCATGTACTGCTTGCCATGGGCCACAACGAGACAACCGCTCAATCCTCGCTACGTTTCTCATTTGGCGCTGAATCTACGCAGGCCGATGTTGATTTTGTAATGTCAGTCTTGCCCGCTGTAATTAGTACTGGAAGGGCGGCCAATAAAAAATGAAGTTAATTGCAGCCATGAGTGGCGGAGTTGATTCAGCGGTTGCTGCTGCCCGCGCAGTTGAAGCAGGCCATGATGTTATTGGCGTTCATTTAGCTTTGGCATCCAATCCACAAAAGTATCGATCAGGTGCACGCGGGTGTTGCACAATTGAAGATTCACATGATGCACGCAGAGCAGCTGATGTCATTGGCATCCCTTTTTATATTTGGGATATGGCAGAAGAGTTTCACGATGGGGTAGTAGAGGATTTCTTGGCTGAATACTCAGCGGGTAGAACTCCCAATCCATGTCTTCGCTGTAATGAAAAGATTAAGTTTGCAGCAGTTCTAGATCGCGCACGAGCTATGGGGTTTGACGGAGTAGTTACCGGACACTATGCCCGCACTCAAATCGGCCCACATGGAAAAACTCTGCATCGCGCCGTCGATCACTCAAAGGATCAGTCTTACGTTTTATCTGTTCTTACAGTTGAACAGATCAATGGCGCAATATTTCCTTTGGGAGATACAACCAAGGTTGATATTCGCGCAGAGGCAGAACGTCGTGGCTTAGCTGTCGCACAGAAGCCTGATAGCCATGACATTTGTTTTGTTCCATCAGGAGATAACGCCGGATGGCTTCGCGATCGACTTGGCAGCGAGGTCGGACCAATTGTTGATCAAGATGGAAAGAAAATCGGTGAGCACAAGGGTGCTTATACCTACACAATCGGACAGCGAAAAGGTTTAGGTCTTACAGTTCCGACCCCCGACGGATCACCACGATTTGTACTCAAGATTGAACCTGTCACAAACACTGTTGTTGTAGGAGCACGTGAAGATTTAGCGATCACCACAATGCGCGGAGAGCGTCCAGTGTTCTGTGGGCCTGCAGTCGACTCTGAATTTAAGAGCGGCTTTGTTCAGGTTCGCGCACATGGCGCTGCCTTACCTTGTACCTATTACTTTGATGGAACTTTGTTGGTTGCAACCTTAGAAGAGCCATTACTAGGGCTCGCAACTGGCCAAGCGATGGTTATTTACGATGGTGATCGTGTCGTGGGGTCGGCAACTATTTGTGAGACCCAATGAGCAATAAAGCCAGGCACCGAATCACTGAATTGATCAACGAGATCCGCGAACATCAATTTAAATACTATGTTTTAGATCAACCAACTATCACCGATGCTCAATTTGATGAGTTGTTACGTGAGCTTCAAAAGTTAGAGGAGAAAAATCCCGAACTGCGTGAGGCAGATTCACCAACGCAACATGTAGGTGGGGGATTTTCAACACAGTTTGAACAGCGCGATCATATTGAAAAGATGATGAGCCTGGACAACGTTTTTGATTCTCAGGAACTTGCGCAATGGTTTGATCGGATTGAGAAGGAGATTCCCAAGCCGAAGTATTTGTGTGAGGTAAAGGTTGATGGCCTTGCAATCAACTTGACCTACGAAAATGGCGTTCTTGTTCGAGGTTTAACCCGTGGCAATGGTGTAACGGGTGAGGATGTCACATTAAATGTGAAGACCATCAAAAATCTGCCACACCAGTTAAAAGGTGATTCATTACCGGCACTCATCGAGGTCCGAGGAGAGGTTTTCTTTCCGATCCAATCATTTAATGAACTCAATGAGTCTTTAGAGGAAGCTGGTAAGCAGCTCTTTGCAAACCCTCGAAATGGCGCAGCAGGATCATTGCGACAAAAGGATCCACGAGTAACCGCTTCCCGACCATTATCTGTCGTTGTGCATGGAGTCGGCGCCCGGGAAGGTATTGAATTTGATTCGCAAAGCGCGGCATATGAACAGTTGAAAACATTGAGCCTACCAACTAGCGATCGGTTTAAGGTGTGCGGTAGCCGTGCAGAGGTAGAAAAATTCATTCAGTTTTATTCGGATCATCGCCATGATGTAGAACATGAGATCGATGGTGTTGTTATCAAGGTCGATAGCTTGTCGCAGCAGCAACAATTGGGCTTTACCTCCCGTGCACCTAAATGGGCCATTGCTTACAAATATCCTCCAGAAGAGGTAACAACGGTTTTGCTTGATATCAAGGTCAGCGTTGGTCGCACCGGAAGAGTTACTCCGTTTGCATATATGGAGCCAGTCAAGGTTGCCGGATCCACGGTAACAAATGCAACCTTGCATAACGCCGAAGAGATTGTTCGTAAAGGTGTTCTCATTGGCGACACCGTTGTTATTCGTAAAGCCGGGGATGTAATCCCAGAGGTTCTTGGTCCAGTTTTGGAAAAGCGCACCGGAACCGAGCGCGCTTTTGTCATGCCAACACAATGCCCCGAATGTGGTTCACAACTTCGTGCGATGAGCCAAGGTGATGTTGATATTCGCTGCCCCAATACCCAAAGCTGTCCTGCCCAGTTGCGTGAACGTATCTACTACATTGGATCTCGCGCGGCGTTAGATATTGATGTCCTGGGTTATGAAGCAGCCACAGCATTGTTAGATGCCAAAATCATCACCGATGAATCAGATCTCTTTGACTTAACTGCGCAAAAGCTTGTTACATCCACCTTCTTTACCAAAAAGGATGGAACGCCTGCTGCAAATGTAGATAAGTTGCTAGCAGCACTTGAAGAAGCCAAGAGCCGCCCTTTGTGGCGCACACTAGTTGCGCTATCAATTCGACATGTTGGGCCAACAGCTGCGCAAGGTTTGGCCAATGCACTGGGTTCAGTAAGGGCAATTTCGCAAGCTAGTGCGCAAGAGTTGGCAGATATAGATGGGGTTGGGCAGATCATCGCTGAATCAATCGTGGAATGGTTTGGCGTTAAATGGCATCAAGAGATTATTTCGAAGTGGGAAAAAGCAGGCGTCTGCATGGTTGTGCAACAGGTTGAACAGCAGCCACAAACTTTGGCGGGGCTTACCTTTGTGGTTACAGGTGGCCTGGAATCATTTTCCAGGGATGGAATTTCGGAGACCATCGCAGCACATGGCGGAAAGGCTTCATCCTCAGTCTCCAAGAAGACTGATTATGTTTTGGTCGGCAGTGATCCGGGATCAAAGCTAGCTAAGGCTCAGGAATTAGGGGTACCCGTTATCGATGAAGCCAGATTTAAAGAGCTATTGGCGGGTAAGTAGTAGTATTTCTTCCATGATGACACTAGCAAGCGAGATCACCCGCGAACTTCCAGCCTCTCCACTTTTCTTTGGAGTTTTCACCTTTGTTGTGATGTCACTCTTTTTGTATTTAGTACTTCGCCTAGACCGAGACTAATTTGTCCCGCGTAGGCATTTACGGCGGAACCTTTGACCCGATTCATCTGGGTCATCTGCATGTAATTGCACAACTGATAGAAAAGAATTTAGTAGATCAACTTTTAGTAGTTCCAGCTGGCGAACCTCTGCTTCGCGAGAATGCTCCAACTGCAACCCCTCAACAACGTCGCAGTATGTGTCAGTTGGCAATCTCTGATTTACCGGCACATATTGCTGCCAAGGTTCAGGTCAATCCCATTGAAATTCTGCGGATGGGACCAAGCTATGCGATCGATACAGTTGAAGCTGTTGCTCAAAATTATCCCGATGACATCATTGTCTTGGTAGTTGGTCAGGATGCTGCAGAAAAACTAGATCAATGGCATCGAATTGATGAGCTGCGAAAAATGGTCCAATTCTTAATTATTGGCAGACCAGGTTTTGTGGGCGATGGTGTCGATATAGGAGCGCTAGATGTAGCCGCCACCACAATTCGGCAAGGTTTGAGCGCAGATGTCTCGTCATCGGTGGCGGCATTTATACGAGAGAATAACCTTTATGACAATTAGCAGCAGAACACTCGAGATCACCCAAGTAGCCGCAAAAGCCGCGATCGACAAGATTGCAGTAGATGTTGTGGCTTTGGATTTATCAGATCAGCTAGTTCTGAGCGAGGTCTTTCTCATCGCAACTGGACAAAATGAAGCCCAAGTTGATGCGATTGCAGATGAGGTAGAACGCCAACTTTCTGCAATTGGCGATAAGCCAATCCGCCGCGAACATGGCGCTGAATGGATTTTGTTGGATTACTCAGATCTGGTTGTGCATGTACAAAGCGCAGAGCTTCGTAAGTACTACATGTTAGATCGCTTATGGAATGACTGCCCAACAATTGAATTGGAAGCAGTGAGGGAGGCCGCCGTTAATGGCCGCTAATCGAGTTCTTTTGTGGCGTCACGGCCAAACGGATTGGAATGTCGTAAACCGTTTTCAGGGACATTCAGATATCGATCTCAATGAAGTGGGACGTTTCCAGGCGCAACATGCTGCACAAATTCTTGCTGGCATGAATCCGACAAAGATTATTTCTAGCGATCTTGGACGTGCGCGTGACACCGCTCAATCATTAGCTGATCTGACAGGTCTTTCAATTCATATCGATCCAGATCTGCGCGAAACAAATGGCGGATTGTGGGAAGGAAAAACTGGTGCTGAAAATCGCGCCGAGGATTTTCACAACTTCATTCGCTGGATAGATGGCGAGGACAACCCTGCAGGTACTACTGGTGAGCGCCGCAGCGAGGTTGCAGATCGTGCGGTCCGCGCGATTAAAAAAGCATTGGGAGATGAAAGTGATCAACTCCTGGTAGTAACTACCCACGGAGGCACCGCTCGTTGCATCTTGGGATCACTGCTGCAACTGCCGATGTCCCATTGGGGAGTTATCGGAGGCCTATCAAATGCATCATGGTCGATTGTGGAACGTAACCCACGTCAATGGAACTTAGTAGAACACAACGCTGGATCAATCCCAGAGCCGGTCTATGGCGAAGAGAGCGGTGCAACTTCCGCTTGAGGCTGGCCGCAGTAAATGCGGTAAGGTCTGCACTCGCACAAAAATCGGGGCTATAGCGCAGCTGGTAGCGCACCTGCATGGCATGCAGGGGGTCAGGGGTTCAAATCCCCTTAGCTCCACGTATGAATAACAACGTGAATGACGAGCGCGAGCACGCGGCATACGACTTTGCCTACGTGCAGGAAAAGTGGCTGCCTGTTTGGGATGAGCTGCAACCATTTAAATCAGGTCGCGCAGATGACACACGTGAGAAGAAGTATGTGCTGGATATGTTCCCGTATCCATCTGGAGATCTTCATATGGGTCATGCCGAGGCGTACGCACTTGGCGATGTAATCGCACGTTACTGGGCGCAAAAAGGTTTTAACGTTATGCACCCGATTGGTTGGGATGCCTTTGGATTGCCAGCAGAAAACGCCGCGATCAAGCGAAACTCTGATCCACGTATTTGGACCTATGAAAACATCGCGGTGCAAAAAGCATCAATGCGACGTTATGCATGTTCATTTGATTGGGATCGAGTTTTTAATACCTGCGATCCCGAGTATTACAAGTGGAACCAGTGGTTGTTCTTAAAGTTTTATGAGCGTGGCTTGGCTTACCGTAAAGATTCAGCGGTTAACTGGTGTCCGGGTTGCCAAACCGTTCTTGCAAATGAACAGGTAGTTGCAGGACTGTGCGAGCGATGTGATTCAACAGTTACAAAGAAGAAGTTGAACCAGTGGTACTTCAAGATCACAGATTATGCAGACCGTTTACTTGATGACATGGCCCAACTTGAAGGTAAGTGGCCGGACAAAGTTTTGACGATGCAACGCAACTGGATCGGTCGCTCAACCGGTGCAAATGTAAAGTTTGAAATCGAAGGTCGATCTGAGCCGGTAACGATCTACACAACACGTCCAGATACATTGTTTGGCGCAACCTTTATGGTTGTGGCAGTTGACAGCGAACTTGCTGCAGAGCTTGTTCAGGGAACCGGTGTTGAAGCTGAGTTTGCAAAGTATCTAGAAACCATAAAGGCTGCAAGTGATATTGATCGACTTGCAACAGATCGTCCAAAGAGTGGCGTATTCCTTAATCGTTACGCAATTAACCCTGTAAATGGTGAGAAATTACCTATTTGGGCTAGTGATTATGTTCTTGCAGATTATGGAACCGGTGCGATTATGGCGGTACCCGCACATGATCAGCGTGACCTTGATTTTGCTCGTGCAATGAAACTTCCTGTGCGCGTTGTAGTTGAAACTGGCGAGGAAGATCCAAATACTTCGGGTGTTGCAACTGTTGGCGATGGAAAGTTAGTTAACTCAGATCTGTTAAATGGCCTTAGTAAGGCTGAAGCCATCGCAGCGATCAACAAAAAGCTTGAGGCTGAAGGCAAGGGAGTAGCTGCACGCAACTACCGCTTGCGCGATTGGTTAGTTTCACGCCAGCGTTATTGGGGCACACCGATTCCGATTATTCACTGCCCATCATGTGGTGAGGTACCGGTGCCCGCAGATCAACTTCCATTGACTTTGCCAGATGCAGAAGGTCTGGATTTAAAGCCAAAGGGGACATCACCTTTGGGTGCGGCAACTGATTGGGTCAATGTGAAGTGCCCTCTGTGTTCTGCAGATGCAAAGCGCGATACAGACACCATGGATACCTTTGTTGACTCTTCTTGGTACTACCTACGTTACGCAGATCCAACAAATGCAACCGAACCATTCTCCAAGAAGGATGTTGATACCTGGTTGCCTGTTGATCAGTATGTAGGCGGAGTAACCCATGCGATTTTGCACTTGCTCTACAGCCGATTCTTTACCAAGGTTTTGAATGACATGGGAATGGTTGATTTCAATGAACCATTTACCCGTTTGCTCAACCAAGGAATGGTAGTCATGGATGGCTCTGCAATGTCTAAGAGCCGTGGAAACCTTGTGCGCTTATCTGACGAGTTAGAAAACCACGGAGTTGACGCAATCCGTTTATCAATGGTTTTTGCAGGTCCTCCTGAAGATGATGTGGATTGGTCTGATGTTTCACCATCAGGATCGGTTAAATTCTTAACCCGTGCATGGAGATTGTCGGGGGATGTAACTAGCCCAGCTGGCACTGATTTCAGCACAGGCGATCTTGCACTTCGTAAAGCAACGCATAAAGCTTTACATGATGCGGGATTTGCAGTTGAATCTTTCCGCTTTAACGTAGCAGTTGCTCGTGTCATGGAGCTGGTAAATGCAACCCGCAAAGCGGTTGATTCAGGTTGTGGAGCTGCAGATCCTGCAGTTCGTGAAGCGGTTGAAGCGATCGCAATCATGTTGTCACTTGTTGCACCATTTACTGCAGAAGAGATGTGGGAGCGCCTTGGCCACAAGCCATGTGTGGCACTTGCTGGATGGCCTGCAGTTGATGAAAAACTATTGGTCGCAGATGCGGTAACTGTGGTTGTTCAAATCAACGGCAAGATCAAGGATCGTATTGATGTTGCGCCAACAATTTCAGATGCCGAGCTTGAGGCAGCAGCTTTAGCACTGCCAAGTATTGTCGAGGCGCTAGCTGGCACCACGATTAATAAGATCATCACCCGTGCTCCAAAGCTAGTAAATATCGTTATCAACAACTAGACCTAGTTTTTTCGCTGGCTGTTTTGCCAAAGCCACACTGCGCAGATGGAACAACTTCGTGCAGCATTTGATGCAGTATCCCAGTGGTGGTTTGATCTTCACTTCTCTAACAATCAGAAAAAAGCCCTGGCGATCATTGCGGTCATTGTTTTGTTGATCTCGCTTTTTTTGGTGGGTCGCGGCAACTCGCAACCACAAGCTGCTCCTGAGGTCGTTCCTATAACCATTGCCGTGCCTGAAATATTTGTTGATGTGACAGGAGCGGTTAACAATCCTGGGGTTTATAGTCTCAAAGGCAATTCACGAGTCATTGATGCAATTAAGGCCGCTGGCGATAGCGCACCCGGTGCGGATTTGAGTACTATCAATTTAGCTCGTGTTTTGAATGATGGTGAACAAATCTATGTTGATTCAACTGTGGTTAATGCTTCCGGTAAACGAGTAAGCAAGAAGCTGCCAACAGGTCCAATCAACATTAATCGTGCAACCGCTTCACAGCTGGATCGATTAGATGGAATTGGCCCAGTGATCGCCGGAAGAATTGTCGAGTACCGAAAGGTAAATGGCTCCTTTCTGACAGTTGAGGATCTTCAAAAGGTAAGCGGAATAGGTGCAGCCAAATTCGCACAAATAAAGTCAAAAGTCAGGATTTAATTGATTACAGAGCTATAGCCCTTGGCGGTGCGGTGTGGGGCGGGGCTCTTTTGCAAAGTGCGGTATCTCCATGGCGAATAGCGGCGATAGCAGCACTTGCAATCGCTTTCTCCTTTGCACGTGGAAAGCGACGTCTAGCGGTCATCACTATTGCACTTTTAATAGGTGCTATCGCGATGTCGATGCGACAGGTATCGCTAGAAAGTTCGGCGATATCAAATCGGTATGGTTCAGAGGTTTCATTTCTGGCACAGGTCAAAACCGATCCCAGTAAAACCGCTTCAGGTAACTTTTCCTTTGCCGCCCGATTAAATGAGTTTTCAGTGGGTGATTCACAGTATTCACTACGAGTTCCAATTCGAATATTGCTCAAAGAAAGTATTGATCTTCTGCCAGGGCAGATGATTTCTGGCACCGCATCAGTTGTTAGAACACAGGAATCTAGGGTTGCCGCACTTCTTATAGTTCAAGGCGCAATTATTGAAGTTACTCAACCTTCGGCATGGGCTGCAGGACTTGGAAGCGTTCGCGAAGGATTGCGAAATAGCTCAGGTGGCGGTGATGCCGGTGCGCTGATTCCCGGGATGGTTCTAGGGGATACCTCTAAACAATCGACAGAGTTTAAAGAAGCGATGAAGAGATCGGGGTTGACTCATCTAGTTGCAGTAAGTGGAGCCAACTTTGCGATTGTTTCAACCTTTGTTTTGTGGTGCATGCAGTTTCTCATTCGCAGAAAAAATTACCGAGTACTGGCTACTGCAATTGCGCTCGTGTGTTTCATCGCACTTGTGCGTCCGTCTCCATCGGTTCTACGTGCGGCGGCAATGGCAGCGGTGATGCTTTCTGCACAACTAGGTAGACGTGGCACCGATTCATTACCAGCGTTGGGTTTTGCAATATGTGCGGTAGTACTGGGTGATCCTTGGCAATCTCGTGATGCAGGTTTTGCCTTATCTGTATTGGCTACAGCTGGCCTATTGCTCTTGGCGCCCCGCATCCAAGACAAGTTGCCCGCAAATAAAAGATTTGCAGGTGCATTAGCCCCACCAATAGCTGCGATGGTCTTTTGTTCACCCGTTTTGGTTTCATTATCAGGGTATTTGTCACCCATGAGCATTGTTGCAAACTTACTTGCCGCACCGGCTGTTGCACCGATCACGGTGCTGGGATTTATTGCCGCCTTGATCTCACCATTTGCACCCTGGCTGACACAAATCATTATCTTTTTCATTAGATTTCCCGCCGGATTCATCACCGCAGTTGCACATTGGATCGGCAATTTTCCAGTACTGACGTTTCACAATGGTTTGATTGGTTTTTTTATTATCGCCTTGATACTCGCGGGCTTACTTCTTTTTAGGAAATGGTGGAAACAAAGCACTGCATTGATCTTGATAATCATTTTATCGCTCGGTTGGCTTCAGCGTTGGCCCGCAGGGCCATGGCAAATCGCACAATGTGATGTAGGGCAGGGAGATTCACTTGTTATCAATCTTGGAGAAGATCGCGCAATAGTTATCGATGTAGGACCAGACCCAACTGCAGTAAATAAATGTCTTAAAAATTTAGGGATCACCGAGATTCCGTTGCTGATCCTGTCTCACTTTCACGCAGATCATGTCAGCGGAATATCTGGCCTTGTAAAGGGACGAAAGGTTGGGCAGGTGTGGATCGGCAACAACCTAGAACCGCGCCAGGAGAGCCAGCGAGCTTTTGATGCCTTGAAGGGTTCAAAGATCATCACCGTACAAAAGAATTTGATTACTCAAATAGGTGATGTGAGATTGCATGTTTT
>JBFYOY010000002.1:0-3497 GCA_041303575.1 Actinomycetes bacterium | reverse complement strand
CAGTGGGATCGCATCATGAAGCGTGCCGAGCGGATGTGGGATGTCAGCCGTGGGCCATTTATCGAATCAGAATTGAAATCCCCTATCTCTTTAATTAAACGGATCACCTTCCTGCGCGATATGAAGATTATTGCTCCGTGGAAGACCTTGCGGGTTCATGCTGATGAGATTGTGAAGGATCAGCGACTTCGTTTCATCATGGATCGCTATGCAACATATAGCGGATCAGATCCACGAAAAGCACCTGCAGTTTTATCAACGATTGCATTTGTTGAGGAGAGCTTTGGGGCGTGGCACATCAAGGGTGGATTAGGCCAGCTCACTGAAAAGGTGTACCAGCGCGCTGTAGATGTAGGTGTGAGCTTTCACCTGAACTCCCCTGTTTCAGCGATTACAACTGAGGGCAAAAAAACCACAGGTGTAATCCTTGCCGATGGAACCGTTGTTAAAGCCGATGCTGTTGTCGCCAATGCTGATGCATCGCTGGTCTATAACAAGTTAATTAAAGGCCATAAGCGCACCTTGAAAAAGGCCCGTAAAAACATTGAAAAGGCCGATGTTTCAGTTGCAGGCTTTTCACTGTTGCTGGGAATGCGCAAGGATTCTGATCAAGTTCTTAACCATCACACAATTTTATTTCCTGAAAATTATGACGGTGAATTTGATGCGATCTTTTCCCATGGCAAACCGGTCGAGAAGCCAACAATCTATATTTGCGCTCCACAGGATCCCGAGATGACAAAGGATGAAACGCTAGAAGGTTGGTTTGTTTTGGTGAATGCTCCAACCCATGGGCAGTTTGATTGGAATGATAAAGAGTTTGCCCGCAACTACGCCAATAGCATCATCGATCAAATTGAGGCGCGTGGTATTTCAGTGCGCGATCGTTTGGAGTCTCTAACGATTAGAACTCCGGCTGATTTAGAGGCAGCAGTTCATGCACCAGGTGGTGCAATCTATGGAACATCAAGCAATGGTGCTCGCGCAGCCTTTTTGCGTGCGAAAAATCGTTCACCGATTAAGGGGCTGTACTTAGTTGGAGGATCTGCTCACCCAGGTGGTGGATTACCGTTAGTTGGAATTAGTGGAGATTTAGTTACGGAAGCAATTGGCTACGAGAAAAACGCACGACACTAGCAAAGCTGTAACACTGAATTGCAAAGAAGATAAGTGAAAGTACCGTTGCACCTGGTAGTCCAACCAGATCTAAAACCAAAATAATAAATATGTAGCTCGCACGCATTGGGCGTTCGGCGGGAGTAACGACTCCTAAATCGCTAACACCCAGTGAAATCAACTTTGTGCGCGCATACTCTTGGAATGCGGCGACGCACCACAATGCGATGGGGATCCAGGCGGGGACACCGATGACATATAAGGTATAAAACCACAGCGCCTCACTGATTCGATCTACAACTGAATCAAGGGTGGCTCCCCACTTGCTGTCACGCTGCTGAAAGATTGCAACACTTCCATCGATTCCATCGCAAAAGAGCGAGAAGACCAAGAAACCAATTGACCACCATGTTTGTGCAGTTAATGCGGTTCCGACCGCACCTAACAAACCCAAATAAGTAAGTGCGTTAGGAGAAATGCGCAGCAAGGTGCAGATCAAACCAAAGCGGTATGAGATGTTGAGCCAAGCCCCGACGATGCCTTTTGTTTCAGCATCATTGTGCAAGGAGCTCCACTTTGCCTTGAACTCTTGATTACTGAGCATTGTTAAGCTTTCTGTAGATTTCTTGGGTAGCTGTTGAGCTGTTCATTGTGTAAAAGTGTAGACCCGGTGCACCTGCCGCCAATAGCTCTTGGCAAAGCGATGTTGCTATCTCCACACCTATTTCGCGCACAGCTTGTGGATCATTTTCAACCTTGGCAAAGGCTTGGGCGATTTGCGAAGGAATAGGAGTTCCACCAAGTTCGGCCATTCGATGAAGTAACTTAACGTTGGTGACCGGCAGGATGCCAGGAATTATTACTAACTGTGAACCTCGATCGGCCAGAGCTTCAACTAATCGTGTATATCTATCTGCTTCAAAGAAAAATTGGGTGGTTGCAAAGGTTGCACCTAGCTCTTCTTTACGAATCAGCACATCAATATCTCTATCAAAGTCTCCGCCTGATGCAGGGTGACCATCTGGAAAGGCTGCAACTCCGATTGTGAATCCACCAAACTCATCGGCTAATTGAACTAATTCATCGGCATGATTGAAGCCACCTGGCGTTGGAGTCCATGGCGCACTTGGTCCCCCAGTCGGATCTCCGCGAAGTGCCAAAATACTTTTGATTCCTGCTTCCTTATAGCTATGCAAAATTGCAATTAATTCATCGCGAGTAGATCCAACACAAGTCAGGTGTGCCACGGTGGAGATTCCGGTTCGTTGTGTGATTTCTCTAGCGATTCGAATTGAGCGATCGCGGGTGGAGCCTCCTGCACCATATGTGACAGAGACGAAGTCTGGGGCGATTGATTTAAGCCCTTCGATGGCAGCCCACAGCCGATCTTCACCCTCAACATCCTTTGGAGGGAAGAACTCGAATGAGTATGAAGTGCGAGATACCACGGAGTGAGGGTACCGTTACCGCGTGAGTTCAGAGCCGAAGGCAACATTAAAGAGCGTGAGAAGCGCCGTTGAGGAAGAGTTAGGCATCTTTCTTCACCGAGAAAGTGGATATCTGAATTCTATTTCTGCGGATCTTTTACCGGTTTCGGATTCTTTGAGCTCCTTCTTGCTAGATAGCGGAAAGCGTCTTCGACCTTTATTCGCCTTTGCAGGTTTTGCGGCTGCAGGTGGTGTCATTGAAAAACCAATGATTCGTGCAATGGCAGCGTTAGAACTATTGCAAGCTTGCGCATTGATTCATGATGATTTGATGGATGGATCAGATACCCGCAGAGGAAAGCCATCTATCCACCGACATTTTGAATCGATCCACGTTCAGGATCAGCTTGATGGTTTCGCACCGCAATACGGCTTATCCGCAGCGGTCTTGCTGGGAGATTTGGCTTTAGTCTGGTCAGATCAAATGCTTAATAGTTCTGGGTTATCAACTGAACAGTATGCGCGAATGATTCCTTTATATAACGAGATGCGTGTTGAGTTAATGGCTGGACAGTTCCTGGATATCCATGAGCAAACTCAAAAAGACACCAGCACTGATCGTTCGATGAAGATTGCTCGATACAAGTCAGGTAAGTACACCATTGAACGTCCGTTGCATCTTGGAGCAGCGTTAAGTGCTCAGCCGAGTTACGATACATATGCTGCGTTATCTGCGTATGGATTACCTTTGGGAGAAGCTTTCCAGCTTCGCGATGATCTTTTGGGTGTCTTTGGAGATCCATCAGTAACCGGCAAGCCTGCAGGAGATGATCTTCGTGAAGGCAAGCGCACAGTTTTGATCGCAATGACCCACGAGCGCCAATCCCCCGCTCAACTAGAAAGCTTTAAGAAACACTTTGGTCGTCCAGATTTAGATGCTCAAGGTGTGGCTGT
>JBFYOY010000001.1:0-12105 GCA_041303575.1 Actinomycetes bacterium | reverse complement strand
TAGATGAGCCTTCATCAAACCTGGATCCTGCTAGCCGTCGCGAATTAGCCGATATTTTGCGCTCTCTGGATATCACAATGGTGATGGTTACCCATGATCTTCCATATGCATATGAGCTATGTGCCCGTTCAGTTATTTTGAAGGGTGGAGTCATCGTTGCCGATGGATCTACCCATGAAATCCTTACAGATTCAGCGTTGTTAGCTGCAAATCGTCTTGAATTACCTGTTGGTTTTTCCATTCAATAATCCAAGGTAGAATTAACTCATTGGTGCGACCGCATCAATGCACTTCCCCCAAGTGCTGCACATGCAGCACTACATGCGAGTCTTATTTTCGCCCTAGCCGCCAAATGTGCGAGCTATACCCGAGACGCGCTTGTCGTCTCGATTGGTATGCATTTCTATGTCTCTACAACCACGTATTAGCGCGCCCGGAAAAGCTCGTCGCGCAGCATCAGCAGGAAAGCCTAAGCGCGCAAAGAAGGCTGTTGAATTTAAAGAAGCAGCTCCTAAGGCTCGTCACACGACTGCACAAAAGGCAGCGCGTAAGGGTGCAGCAGCAAAGCCATTGAATGGAAAGCCTGCATCAACTCGTCGTTATTCAGATGTTGATACATCTGCAACCTCAAAGAAGGAAGCTCGCTTAGTAGAGCGTTCAAAGTTGCGTGCAAAGCGTTACCAAGAACAAACCGCTTCAAAGCCTCGTCCAACAGAAGCACCTGAAGAGCGCAAGGCACGTATTGAAAATTCACGACGTCCAGATTCTCGCGCTAAGAAGTTTGTTAAAGAGCGCGAGGTTCGCGAATCTGCACCACGTGCAGAGCGCACAGAACGTTCAGAGCGTCCAGCATTTAAGCGTGATGATGCACGTCCAGAGTTTAAGAAGACATACAAGAAGGCGGAGCGTGCAGAACGTCCAGCTTTCAAGAAAGAGTCTGACACCCGTCCGACAACACGTCGCGATGCAGTGAAGGCAAAGATTGCACGTACTGATGATGGTCGTCCAAACTTTGATCCACGCAAGCGCGAAAAGTTTGATCCAACACGTCCAAAGAAGAACAGTGTTGCTCCAGATACACGTGCAGCTAACTTCCGTGCAGAGCGTCCAGTACGCGATCGCCGTAATGATTCACCTGCTTATGCTCGTGATGATTTCAAGAAGCAAGCTAAAACACATTCAAATGCAGCGGTCGATTTTGGTGCAGATGACAACTACATTTCAACAAACCTTGCAGATGCAAACCTTGTTGATGCAACTCCCCTAACTGAAATCACTACAACTTTTGGTGATCTTGGTATTGCAGCGCCGCTTGTAAACGCGCTTAGCAAGCAGGGAATCATGCATCCATTCCCAATTCAGATTGCAACACTTCCAGATGCTCTTGCAGGTCATGACATCTTGGGTCGTGGACAAACTGGTTCAGGAAAGACTCTTGCATTTGGTTTAGCTCTTCTTAATAACTTAAATGGCAAGGTTGCAAAGCCACACAAGCCATTGGCACTTGTATTGACTCCAACACGTGAACTTGCACAGCAGATCGATGAAGTATTGATGCCTCTCGCACGTTCAATTGGTCACGAATCAGTTGTTGTTGCTGGTGGAATGTCGTACTCAAAGCAGATCACTGCAATGCGTCGCGGAACAGCGATCTTGGTTGCTACACCTGGTCGTTTGATCGATCTACTTAATAAGGGTGAAGTTCAATTAGATCAGCTACAAATTACTGTTCTTGATGAAGCAGATCAGATGGCAGACATGGGCTTCTTGCCTGTTGTTAAGGAAATTCTTGATCAGGCAAAGCTTGATGGTCAGCGTCTTCTTTTCTCTGCAACTCTAGATCGTGGTGTTGATTCATTGGTACGTCAGTACTTGAAGAATCCAAAGACTCACTCACTGCAAAACGATCGTGCATCTGTTTCAACAATGGAGCACTACGTATTGGTTATGAACCCATCTGACAAAGATGACATCACAAACCAGGTTGCAGCACGTAACGGAAAGACAATCTTGTTCGTTAAGACTCAGCGCGGTGCAGATCGTTTGGCTGACAAGCTCGCTCATGCTGGTGTTCCAGTTGGTGCTTTGCACGGGGGAAAGTCACAAGCGGTTCGTACACGTACTTTGGCGCTCTTCAAGGAGACTCCAAACGCTGCTCTAGTTGCAACAGATGTCGCAGCACGCGGTATTCACGTTGATGGAATCTCTCTGGTTGTGCATGTTGATGCTCCAACAGATCACAAGGACTACCTACACCGTGCAGGTCGTACTGCTCGTGCGGGTGAGGCCGGAACAGTTGTAACTCTTGCGACTACACGTCAGCAAAAGTCGATTGGTGGACTAACTCAGCGTGCAGGAGTTACCCCTAAGTTTGTTGGAGTTACACCGCTCAGCACAGAGCTAATGAAGATCACGGGTGCACAGGAGCCATCAGGTATTCCTTACATCGCACCGATCGTTGAAAAGTCAGTACGTAGCGGCGGAAAGCGTCCACGTCCTAACTCAAGTCAGCGTCGCCGTCGTCCTCGTTAAAACATCCTTTAATTGGTAGGTTTCGCGTTATGACTAACGCGAATCCATTTGCCCAACGAAGCACCCTTGAATATGAGCTGCCACCATTTGCTCAGATTAAAGAGGAGCACTACCTGCCTGCTTTCTATGAAGGCTGCGCAGAACAGTTAGCTGAAGTTCAGGCGATTCTTGATACTCCGGGTGCTGCAACATTTGAGAACACAATTGTTGCTCTGGAAAAGAGTGGGCAGTACCTGATGCGCATGTTGTTGGTTTTCTACAACAAGTCATCAAGTGACACCAATGATGCACTGGATGCGATTGAAGAAGAGATTGCGCCAAAGCTTGCCGCACATCAGGATTCAATCAACTTAAATCCAGCACTTTTCAAGCGGATTAAGGATCTCTACGATGCTCGCGAATCATTGGGTCTAAACAGCGAAGATTCATGGTTGCTGGAGCGTTATTACAAGGATTTGATTCATGCTGGAGCACATCTAACAGATGCTCAGCGCGCACGTTTGAAAGAGTTAAATGAAGAGCTTTCCTCCCTTGAAACACAGTTCTCGAAGAATGTTTTGGCAGATACCAATGATTTAGCTGTTTTAGTTGAATCACTAGAAGAGCTAGATGGCCTAAGTGAGAATGAAATCGCCGCAGCAGCTGCTGCGGCTAAGGATCGCGGGCATGACGGCAAATGGCTTATCGGAATGGTGAACTTCACCGGTAACCCAGTCTTGGATTCATTGACCAATCGTGAACTTCGGAAAAAGATTATGCAGGCCTCGCTCTTGAAAGCGAACCGTGCAAACGAGAATGACAACAAGCCTGTCTTGCTGAAGATGGTAAAGCTGCGTGCAGAGCGTGCAAGATTATTTGGCAAGGAGACTCATGCTGAGCATGTGATTGCAGTACAAACCGCTGAGCATCCAGATAATGTCCATGCAATGCTGCGCAAGATCGCACCAGCAGCAGTTCGCAATGCAAAGGCTGAAGCAGATGATCTTAAGAAATCAGCTGGAACAGATATTGAAAGTTGGGACTGGGGCTTCTATACCGAAAAAGTCCGTCTAGAAAAGTACAACATCGATACAACCAAGATGCGTCCTTACTTTGAGTTAGAGCGAGTTCTGCATGATGGTGTTTTCTTTGCTGCAAACAAGCTCTTTGGCATTACCTTCAAGGCCCGTCCTGATTTAGTTACTTACCACCCAGAAGCACGCGCTTTTGAGGTTAACAATGAGGATGGATCAAAGGTCGGCTTGTTTATCGCAGATTTCTACACACGTGATTCAAAGCGCGGTGGTGCATGGATGAATAACTTGGTTGATCAGAACTTCTTGTTTAATCAACTACCAGTTGTTGTTAATAACTTAAATATTCCAAAGCCGCCAGCAGGTAAGCCAACCTTGCTTACATACGATGAGATCACAACCTTGTTCCACGAGTTTGGACATGCGATTCATGGTTTGCTTTCACAGGTTAAGTACCCACGTGTTTCTGGAACAAGTGTTCAGCGCGACTTTGTTGAGTTCCCATCACAGGTAAATGAGATGTGGATCTTGTGGCCTGAGGTTGTAGAAAACTACGCCCGTCACCATGAAACAGGTGAAAAACTGCCGCAGGAATGGATCGATAACCTCAACGCTGCACGCACCTTCAATGAAGGACATGCAACTACAAGTTACTTAGCTGCAGCGATTTTGGATCTTGCTTGGCACTCACTCAATGTTGAGGAAGCGGCAAAGGTTAGCGATGTTGTTGCCTTTGAAGCTCAAGCAATCAAGGATTACGGTTTGGATTTTGCACCTGTTCCAACACGTTACCGCTCGACTTACTTCAGTCACATCTTTGCTGGTGGGTACTCATCAGGGTATTACGGCTACATCTGGTCTGAGGTTTTGGATGCAGATACCGTTAATTGGTTTAAAGAGAATGGCGGTTTAAAGCGCGAAAACGGTGAGCATTTCAAGAACACACTTCTTGGACGTGGTGGATCTATTGATTCAATGCAGATGTTCCGTAACTTCCGCGGTCGTGATTCAAAGATCGAACCTTTGCTAGAGCGTCGCGGTTTGTTGTAAAAGATTAAAAAGTTTTAGCCAGCAGAGCCAGATCCTGAAGGACCTGCTTTGCGCTGAACCTGTGGTGCACCACCGCTGCGTTGTCCGCCACGAATCTTTGATCCCGTTTCAGAATGGTTTTGAGTTCCTGGTGCACCTGGCTTGTTCTTCTTAGCTTCAAGTGCAGCAAGCATTCTTGCTTTCATATCATCATTCTTATCGGCCATGAGTTAATCCTACTGCTATGAGCTTGATTCCTTGTATTCGCGTAATCTCTCAAGAACTTCTGATTCGCGATAACGACGATGTCCACCTAATGTGCGGATCGCCGTCAACTTTCCAGCCTTGGCCCAACGGGTTACCGTCTTTGGATTTACATGGAAGCGCTGTGCAACCTCTTTGGGGGTCAAAAGAACTTCGGCATCTGGGATGCGGTTCATGGTGACTCCTTCAATCTTGGCTTGTCCGTTTTGGACTGTATTGGGGTGAAGTATTGCGATTTATCGAGCGTGTGGCAATCCCTAGGAAGCCTGCTCGTAGGCCTGAACTAAGCGCCAACGGGACATTAATCGTTGGTACCCAATCCCCGCCATCATTCCATCGGATGCGGCAAGACCCGCAACAGAATCAGTTACATCCTCAATTGAAGAGTCTGCTTCGAGCCCTTCTTCTCCCGATTCACGTAAAGCTTTATCCATGTAATGCGCAAGGCCGCCGTAATCTAATTGAACTAGCGATTCTGGATGAAAGAGTTCAAGCCATGAAAGAAGATTTTCTAACTCTTGTTCTACAGGTCCTTCGCCAAAGGCGTTAACAACAGCATCATGAGCGCCATCGCATCGCTGCTTTGCACTTGCGATATCTGTTAGCGCGGTTGAAAAGTAGCCGGTTGCATTTTTTCCACGTGAACGCTCTTCGGGTGAAAACAAAATAAACCAGCGCGGTGGAATTACCCAGGTCTCATTTAAGATGTGTGGGACTTTATCTTCAAGTAAATCAACACCTGCAGTGATTACCTCTTCAAGTGCAGGTGAAACAAAGTATGGAACAACTGTGCTTGGAAGAGAGTCTTTGAAATTATCGAGCGCTGCCCAACAACGAGTTGCAGTTGCCCATGGAGAAACAAAACGAACTCCATCGCGATCTAAAATATGAACACCATCCGGACGACCAGCTGGAGGTTCAGGTTGAACAACTCGATGCATCGCTTGCTGCTCCTCTTTATTAAAGGAGTCAGGATCGATCTCTAGATTTGCCCACCGTAAACGGTCGGCAGGTTCAAATGCCGAAAGTGGTTCGTAAATACGAAGTGAAGCGACGTACGGTGTAGTTCTCACGCACGTGGAATGTAGTTGCCCTCAGCAAATGGATCATCATCATCCTTGCGTGAGGTTGTATCAATCTCGCCATGAAGCTCTTTTGCAAGACGATCGAGATCCATATCTTGCGCGTTGTACTTCAAATCGCGTGCAACCTTAGTTTGCTTTGCTTTTGCGCGGCCGCGACCCATGGGCGACCTCCTTCACTAATTGCTTTGCGTCAGGGAGGTAGGTTATCGCGCTTGACCACTACCTTCCACCGGCCCTTTGCCTGAAAAGGGTGAATGGGAGCGTTAAAGGGGCAGGAATTGAGCCAGATCAGCCCGTAAGCCCGAGGCCAGAACCGCTCCACTGTCCACCGCCTGATCCCATGAGAGCTCGCCCGAGGCTAGGGCTAGCCAGGTCTGGGCATCCATTTCGATGGTGTTTGGCGGGGTTCCACGGGTGTGGGTTGGGCCCTCGCCACATTGAACCGCGGCGTATGGAGGAACTCGTACCTCAATCGCACGACCTGGTGCCTTAACTGTTAAAGCGTTCAGTGTGCTTTTTACTTGTCCTAAAACTATTGGATCGCGCACTTGTATCCCTGTTTATCGAATTGAAGCTGCAGAGTACTTTGATGCATCTTTGAACTTTGATGTGATCACATTTACACGATTTACAACGCGAGTTACCTGTTGTTGAGCATCGCCAGCAAAATCAAGTGGCTGGCCAATGAGTTGATCCAAAGCTGTGCGATCTAGTGGGATACGCGAATCTGCGGCAAGTTCGTCGAAGAAGGTATTTGTTTTGCCCTCACGGATAGCAATCGTTGCCTTTACAGCATGTTCTTTAATTACCTCATGCGCAACTTCGCGACCAACGCCTGCTTTGACCGCTGCCATCAAAATCTTTGTTGTTGCAAGGAAAGGTAGTTGACGCTCCAGCTCTGCATTGATTAACGCTGGAAAAGTTCCAAACTCATCAAGGACAGTCAGAATAGTTTCCATCAATCCATCAAATGCATAGAAAGCATCAGCAATCGCAACTCGGCGAACAACGCTGCATGAAACATCGCCTTCATTCCATTGATTGCCAGATAGTTCGCTAACCATCGATGTATAACCGCGCAAGACAACAGCTAGACCATTTACTCGCTCACATGAACGTGTGTTCATCTTGTGGGGCATTGCGCTACTTCCGACCTGACCTGCTTTGAAACCTTCAGTTACTAATTCAGCGCCAGCCATTAAACGAATTGATGTCGCCAAATTCGATGGAGCAGATGCAAGTTGAACCAAGGTAGTTAAAACATCGTAATCAAGTGAGCGTGGATAGATCTGACCTGCTGAATCCAAAACATTTGTAAAGCCGAGCTCCTTTGCCATGGCTTGTTCTAGGGCTTGGTGAGCCTCTGAACTACCTAATAAATCAATGGAATCCTGAGCAGTTCCCACAGGTCCCTTGATTCCACGCATTGGATAACGATCCTGCAAAGCGGTTAAACGTTCGTAGGCAAAAAGTAGTTCTTCAGCAATTGTTGCAAAACGCTTACCGAGGGTTGTTACCTGCGCTGGCACATTGTGTGAACGACCTGTGATTGGCTGATCTGCATACTTAACCGATGCTTCAGCAAGGCGTGCGAGAAGTGCCACAACCTTGGTGTGAACCAAATCCAAACCATTGCGGATCTGAAGCGCTTCGATATTTTCAGTTACATCACGGCTAGTCATTCCGGCGTGGATCGCTTCATGACCTGCCAATGCGTTGAACTCTTCTATGCGAGCCTTCACATCGTGACGGGTAGCTTTTTCACGCTTATCAATTGAAGCAAGGTCAATCTTTGTAATTACATTTTCGTAATCTGTAATTACATCCTTGTTAATCACATGACCAAGCTGTGATTGTGCACGCATAACCGCGATCCACAGCTTACGTTCTAGAACTATCTTGCTTTCGGGTGAAAAGATCTCGCGCATCGCAGCTGATGCGTAGCGATCAGCGAGCAGACTCATTAAATGAAATCCTTTACAACGATTGTTTGATCACGGCCTGGGCCTACACCGATTGCGCTCATTGGAGCACCTGAGATCTTTTCAAGGAATGCAACATAATCTTGCGCATTCTTTGGAAGATCAGAGAGCTTGCGTGCTCCTGAGATATCTTCAGTCCAGCCCGCTAAGTACTCGTAAATTGGCTTTGCATGGTGGAAATCAGTTTGTGAAGCTGGAAGCTCTTCAACACGCTTGCCATCAATCTCGTAAGCAACGCACACAGGAATCTTTTCCCAACCAGTTAAAACATCTAACTTGGTAAGGAAGAAATCTGTTAAACCATTGACGCGAACCGCATAACGAGCGATTGGCGCATCAAACCAGCCACAACGGCGTGCGCGGCCAGTGGTTACGCCTACTTCGCCACCAATGCGACGTAGCGCTTCCCCATCCTCATCAAATAACTCTGTTGGGAAAGGCCCGCTACCAACACGTGTGGTGTAAGCCTTCAAGATTCCGATTACAGAATCAATCTTTGTTGGTCCGATTCCTGAACCTGTGCAAGCACCACCTGCAGTTGGATTACTTGAAGTCACAAATGGATATGTTCCGTGATCAACATCAAGCAGGGTTCCTTGAGAACCTTCGAGAAGAACTCGCTTTCCAGCCTTGAGCGCTTCATCCAAAATCAAAACGGTATCTGCAACATATGGACGCAAGATATCTGCATACTTCAAATACTCTTCAAGAACCTCATCTACTTCGATGTTCTTACGGTTGAAAACCTTAATCAAAATCTGATTCTTATCGCGCAGTGCACCTTCGAGCTTTTGACGAAGGATTGACGGATCAAATAGATCCTGCACACGAATACCAATTCGGTTGATCTTGTCAGCGTACGCTGGTCCGATTCCACGTCCTGTAGTACCAATCTTTGACTTACCCAAGAAACGCTCTGAAACCTTGTCGATGGTGCGGTGATAAGGAGTGATCAAGTGTGCGTTAGTAGAAATCAAAAGCTTGCTTGTATCGATACCGCGCTCATTTAATCCGCGGATTTCTTCAAGTAAGACACTTGGATCAATAACTACACCGTTTGCAATTACCGGAATTACATTGGGAGAAAGAATTCCTGAAGGTAATAGGTGAAGCGCATACTTTTGGTCACCGATTACAACTGTGTGACCTGCGTTGTTGCCACCTTGATAGCGAACTACATAATCAACGCGATCGCCCAACAGGTCGGTAGCTTTACCCTTGCCTTCATCGCCCCACTGTGCTCCGAGTAGTACCAATGCAGGCATGAGTAAAGCCTTTCCGACTAGTTGTTAATTACTTTAGTGATGTAGTTCCGTTTGAACGAAGATCTTCGCAAGCACGAACAACGCGAGCCGCCATTCCTGCCTCTGCAAGCTTGCCCCAAGCGCGTGGATCGTAGGCCTTCTTGTTTCCTACTTCGCCATCGATCTTGAGAACACCGTCGTAGTTTTTCAGCATGTGATCAACAACTGGGCGTGTAAATGCGTACTGGGTATCTGTATCAACATTCATCTTGATTACACCGTAATCAAGTGATTCGCGGATCTCTGAAAGAAGTGAGCCAGAACCACCGTGGAAAACCAAATCCATTGGCTTGCTGCCAGCTGGAAGACCAAGCTTTGCAGATACAGCCTCTTGCAATGTTGCAAGAATCTTTGGCTGCAATACAACATTTCCTGGCTTGTAAACACCGTGAACATTTCCAAATGTCGCTGCAACCATATAGCGAGCATTTGCATCTGTTCCAAGGGTTTCGATTGTCATTAATGCATCTTCTGGAGTCGAGTAGAGCTTTGCATCATGCTTAGCTTCGATACCGTCTTCTTCTCCACCGACAACACCGATTTCGATTTCAAGAATTGTCTTTGCTGCAACAGACATCGCCAACATTTCCTTAGCGACCTTCATGTTTTCATTCATATCTACCGCTGATCCATCCCACATGTGTGAGTTGAACAATGGAGCCTTGCCTGACTTAAGACGATCTGCACCAAATGCAAGAAGTGGACGCATAAAGCCATCTAGCTTTTCTGCAGGGCAGTGATCTGTGTGAATTCCAATGTTGACCTTGTAGTTCTTAGCGACTACATGTGCATACTCTGCGAGCGCAACCGCACCATCAACCATATTCTTAACTGTTGAACCAGATGCGTACTCTGCACCGCCCCAAGAGAACTGAATGATTCCATCTGACTCTGCTTCGGCGAAACCGCGAATAGCAGCTGTCAGAGTTTGTGATGATGAAACGTTGATTGCTGGATATGCGAATGCGCCCTGCTTTGCGCGATCCAACATATCTGCATAAATTTCAGGGGTTGCAATTGGCATAGTGTGACTCCTATGGGCTCGTTGTAAATCTTTAGACTGAGCGCTTCGTTGAGTCGTCTAGAGGCTTACGACCAATCCTCTCACCTTCGCCCGCGGGGCACAAAAAGACCCTCCGCCGCACCATGCAGGGAGGGTCTTTAAGCGTGGGATTCTCCTTCTAACTCACCGTTTTTAGGGCGTTGGCCAAGAACTTAGCCAGGGCCGCCACCAATACAGGGTTACTCAGAAGTTTGATTAGCGCCAAGATAAATGAGGTCAGCATTGCATCTCCTTTCCGTGGGCAGATCTTCAATGCAGTCCATGAATAAAAATTTCATCGCTGATTCGCTGTTGATAACAAACATCAGCAGGTAGCCTCTAGCGCTATGAGCCAAGACCACGAATCCTTAGAGAACCTACTTAGTGAGGATCGCACCTTTCCTCCTTCTGCAGAGTTTGCTGCTCAAGCCAATGCAACTGCGCAGCTTTACGATCTAGCAGAACAAGATCGCTTGGCATTTTGGGATGAACAAGCCAAAGCGTTGACGTGGGAAAAGCAATGGACGCAAACGCTGCAATGGGATGCTCCATATGCACAATGGTTTGTCGGCGGCAAGATCAACGCCTCATTTAATGCTCTTGATCGACATGTCATTGAAGGTCGTGGAGATCGCGTTGCTTTTCACTTTGAAGGTGAACCTGGCGATACACGGACAATCACCTACGCACAATTACTGACTGAAGTTAAGAAAACAGCAAATGCATTAATTGAGTTGGGTGTTGAAGCTAAGGATCGTGTTGCCATTTACATGCCGATGATTCCAGAGGCTGCAATTGCAATGTTGGCATGTGCTCGCATTGGTGCTGCACATTCAGTTGTCTTTGGCGGATTTTCTGCAGATGCCTTGTTGTCACGTATTCAAGATGCAGATGCCAAGCTAGTAATTACCGCAGATGGTGGATTTAGAAAAGGTTCTGCCTTTGCATTAAAGCCTGCTGTTGATGAGGCGCTCAAGGGTCAGCACAATGTTAAAAAGGTTTTAGTAGTTCAGCGCACCAAGCAAGAAACCGCCTGGAATGATGCAACCGATATCTGGTGGCATGAGATCGTGGATCGCCAATCCTCTGCGCACACAGCACAGGGCTTTGATTCTGAGCACCCGCTATTCATTTTGTACACATCTGGAACAACAGCAAAGCCAAAGGGCATTTTTCACACAACAGGTGGTTACCTGACTCAGGCGGCATATACCCATCGAGTTGTCTTTGATATCAAGCCTGAAACTGATGTGTATTGGTGCACCGCAGATGTTGGTTGGATTACCGGCCATAGCTACATTGTTTACGGACCTTTGATCAACGGTGCAACACAGGTTATGTATGAAGGAACCCCTGATACTCCACATAAGGGACGTATCTTTGAACTCATTGAAAAGTATGGCGTGACTATTTTGTACACCGCACCAACTTTGATTCGTACATGGATGAAGTGGGGCGATGAGTATCCAAATAAGTTCAACCTGTCATCACTTCGCTTATTGGGATCAGTTGGTGAACCAATTAACCCTGAAGCATGGATGTGGTACCGCGAGGTAATTGGTGGAAATCATTGCCCAATTGTTGATACATGGTGGCAAACAGAAACTGGTGGAATCATGATTTCACCGCTGCCTGGAGTCACAGCAACTAAACCAGGATCTGCAATGACACCGATCCCTGGAATAAGCGCAGTTGTTGTTGATGACAATGCAGATCCAGTTGCTAAAGGTCACGGTGGCTTTTTGATTCTAGATAAACCTTGGCCCGGAATGCTGCGTGGTGTTTGGGGAGAAGATGAGCGCTACAAGGAAACTTATTGGTCTCGCTTTAAAGGAATTTACTTTGCAGGAGATG